>CAZMOL010000019.1:0-21632 GCA_964568045.1 uncultured Thermotogae bacterium | reverse complement strand
TCGGGCTGTACTTCATCGTGCACGTGCCCTGACCGATGTCGATGTTGAGGTCAAATCCCAGGTTCTCCTGCGACAATCGCACGTAGTGTCGGACAACCTGCGGCTGCGCCATCTCGGGAAGGCTGAGCGGCGTTTGGCGCCGCAGGCCCTCTGGGAGAGTCGCAACGACATCCCCGGCCGTCTCTCTGATTTCATTCTCAACCGCTGGTGGGAGAATGCCGCGTTCTCCAGGAACGCTCAGCTCAAAGACGATCGGCTCGTCCCACCTGGCCTGGTGAAAGCGGCGCAACCGCGGTCGTCCATCGACGTAGCGCTTCTCGGTAATGTTCTCCATTTAACTCACCGCCTTTGCCAAGGCGTCTACAAGTCGATCCAGATCCTCTTTCGTGTGGAGCTCGGTCACGCAGAACAGGGCGCACTGGCCAAGCTCGGAGAATTCGCTGGTGAGGTCTCTGCCCCCAAAGATCCTGCGGCGAAGCAAAGCATCTTCGATGCCCGCCACGGTCTTGCCCGTGCCATCGAAGTTGACCACGAACTCCTTAAAATGGGGAGAGGAAAAGAGCGGCGCCCTGACCCCTTTGATCTCCGAAAGCCTCTTCATCACGTACGCGGCTCGTTGCATGATCCCCTCGCCCAGTTCCTGCATCCCCTGCGGCCCCATCAGCGCCAAATAAACCCCGGCGGTGATCCCCCACAGGGACGAGGCCGTACCGACGAACTCCTTGCCCTGCTCGCGTTCTGCAAACGAGGTGCGCTCGTACGCCACGTCGCCGAAGCCGTACTCACCCGGGACGGACGTTGGTGCAATGCCGAACAATCGGGAGGGATACTCCATCACGTAGTTTTCCTCGTCCCGCGTGGCGATGAACCCGGCATGCCCCCCGCCGAATTGCATGTGCATCCCCAGCGATTGAATGTCGCCGCAGACGATGTCCGCTCCGTAATCCACCGGTGGAGCAATCACCCCTAACGAGATTGGATCAACGCCAACCACGCAGATCGCGCCGCGGTCGTGGGCGATCTTGGCGATTTCGTCTCCCTGCACCTCGAGATGGCCGAGATAGGAAGGGTTCTCGAAGTAAACCGCCGCCGTCTTTGAAGAGATCGCAGCTTGCAGGGCCGACAGATCGATCTGCCCTGTCTTCGCATCGTAGTCTACCAGTTTGATGGCGAAACCGGGTCCGCAATAATCCCTGATCTTCGACAAGACGGCAGGATGGATCGTCTTCGCCACCAGGACTTCCTGTCGACCGGTGATCCTCGCTGCCATCCGAATGGAGGTGGCCGCCGCCTGCAGACCGTCGTAGGTCGGCACATTGACGACGTCCATGTTCAGAAGCTCACCCATCATGCTGGCGTACTCAAACAGCGCCTGAAACCGGCCGTGATCGTCGTACGGCTCGCCAGCATACGCGGTGAGGAATTCGCTTCGCTGATTGATCTCGTCACACACCGCCGGCACATGATGTTGGTAGCACCCCGCCCCCAAGAAGCTGAGATACTCCCCGCAGGTCCTATTTCTGGAGAGGATTCCTTCCACGTGCCGTTTCAGCGCACATTCGGAGAGGAGCGGTTCAGGCAGATTAAGCGGCCGCTTGAGCCGGAGGGCCTCGGGAACATCCTCGTAGAAGTCCTCTTCGCTCTTTGCCCCGACCTCCTCGAGCATCTTTTTCTTGACTGCGGGCACGGAGTTTGGGATGTACGGATAGACTGTCGCTTGGTCGTCATTCATCGTGAGCCCTCCTTCCCTGTTCGACAATTCGCACACACATCTTACCCTCTAAGTGCAAGTTGGCTGTAATCTGCCTGCAAAACGTGAGATGGCTCCGACAGACCGGGTTCAAAGACAGGTGAAAGGAAGGCGTCCAAGGAGGTAAACTGAGAGTTATCTACGTGAAACGGCGCGCGCTTTCAGAGATGTCCCTCGAATTCCTGCGCACTGGCCGACCGTTGAGAAATGAATCATTTGTGAATCTAGCGGAGGTGCTAACAGGTCGCTTCCTCCGCAAGCGAAAGACAGGCCCCAAGCGTCGGAGGTAAGATATGTGTCCCTCGAATCCCCCCTTGTAGTTATCATTGCGTACATGCTATACTCTCTAGTTAGCGCCAATAGACATAGAAGAGGAGATGTACGAATGAGCGCACTAGAGGTCGCCAGTCTCGCATCTGGAATCCTTGGGGCCTTGCTTGCCTTGATGGCAATAGGGATTTCTTTCGGCTTCTTCCTAGCGGGCCATCGCGTAACTGTCGAAAGCCTCAAGGCCCTTGGAAAGATCGAGAGTTCAACACATGCAACAGAAACGTCAGCAATGCCGATCATCAACAGGATGCTTGAACTATTGTCGTCAGGAGTAACCGCTAACCTTGAGCTAGGCAGGGTATCTCTGGAAGAGCAAGTTGAGCGTATCCTCAGGAGCGATCCCACCACATCGCAGGACTCAGAAGCCATTGACCGCTTGAAGAAAGAAATTCTTTCGGAACTTTCAACTGCATTCCGCTCTGTTGAATACAAAACCTCCTCAATGGCCCCAATGCGATCTGAGAAACGCGCGACCGAAGCAGTGCTAGATGTCAGCAGACCAAACCTGCCGCCAGCAGTCCCCCGAGTCATCCATTGGATGGCAAAGCATAAGGGGAACTATGAGTATTTCGCTGTGAACTACCTGAGAAACCGAATCTTCCGGGCTGATCCAGCAGCTCAAGAGGCTGTCCAATTCTGTATTGACACAGGAATGCTTGCCCTATCTAAGAGAGACAATCCAGATAATCCGGATTTCCCTACAACGACTTGTGAACTCAACCGTGACCATCCCGCTACCCGGGAGATTCTCGCGGATGCGCACATCAGATGACAGATGTCCCATTGACGTTTCGAAAGTATTTTGTATAATGGCTGTACTTATTCTTATTGGTGTATTAACGCGGCCTCTTTCGGGAGGCCGTCTATTTTTGACCCCAGCCAGATACTAATGGCGTCGTCGTTTTCATTTCTGCAGAGAACAACGGGAGCGCTCCACAGAGGATGTCCTTACAAACAAGGGATCCCTGGAAACGCAACACTCTATGCAGAATGTTGAGTAAACACAGAATCCCTCTCTATGCATAAAACCCTGTTGCCAACGCTACTGTATCGAACGTCAACCTGGGCCAGGACAGTTCAGCTTGCCAAGCGAGTCAACGTATGCGTTGGAGACGAGGCATTATGTTGAGCGGTTAAGTGACCAGATAGGCAGAGCAGAACGCAGCCCTCTATGAGTGCTGAATACTGCTGGTCTCTTTGTAATAAGGGGTACACGCCCGGCTCGGTCCCAGGATGCCCGCTTGAACCAAAAACTTCTTGACTATTAGGAATCCAGGAAACCAAGAACTCTGTCCGATCCAGGAGTGAATCCCGTTGCTCCATACCGTTGGATCTCTCATGGCTTCCTGGCCTCCTCATAGCAGAATCGCTGGCAAGCCCAACTTCGACGAGCCTTTTCTAGACGCGTACCTCAGAACTCCGCGATCAACTCGTGGATTCGATCCAGCCCTGCCTGAAGGTAGTCGGGCGGCAAGCCAAAGCTGATACGCAGGTAACGATCCATGCCGAAATGATCTCCTGGCACGATGAAAACGCTCTTCTCGTTCATCAATCGCTCCACCAGTTCCGTGGAGTTGATATCGAGGTGGTATCGGACAAAGGCGATCGCTGCCGCCTGCGGGGGAACCACGTGAAAAAACCCTTCGTGAGCGTTGAACCAGCCATCGAGAATGGGAAAGCCACGGCGGATGTACTCCCGTGCCCGTTGGATGAGACGGGGTCGAACCTTTGGTGACAGCGCAATCGCCGCGAGCCTGTTGCTGAGAACGGTGGTGCTGATTGCCGTGTATTCGTGCCGCGCCCAGATCTCATCGACGATGTCCGGTGGCCCGACGACCCAGCCGATGCGCAATCCCGGCAAGCCGTAGGCCTTGCTCAGGCTGCCCGTGGCGAGCACTCGATCGGTCCGACCCCAGAACGATGGTGTCTGTGTATCGGTCAGCCGCTCGGCACCGCTGTAGACCTCGTCGGCGAGAAGCCAAGCCCCTACCCGCTCAGCTGCAGCGACGATGGCGTCCATCTCCGCTCCCGTAAGGATGTAGCCGGTGGGATTGTTCGGATTGCAGACAGCGATCAGTTTCGTCCGCTTCGTCACGGCATCGTTTAACTCATCGAGATCCGGGGACCAACCCAATTCCTCCTTGAGATGGAAGGGTTTAACCCGCACGCCGAGATTGTGGGCGATACCCCAGACCTGCATGTAATTGGGAAGCATCACGACAGCCTCATCGCCCGGCGCGAGCAGTGTGTGAATGGCGTTGAAATTGGCCTCCGCACATCCGACGGTGACCAACACGTTGCCCGGGGCAGCCTCGGGATAGAGGGCCGCGATGTGCTCGCGAAGCTCCAAGATGCCATTAGCTTGGGCGTAGTCCAGCTTGGTCGCCAACAGATCCTCGATCACCACTGGATCATCGACCAGCTCGCTGACCGTAGTGGGATACACCCCGCTTTCTGATAGGTTGTACTCCACCACGTTTTCCCACTTGGACATCATTCGTTCCATATCGAACGGCTTAAATGTAGGCATGTTCTTTGTTCCCCTTTCGTTCTGAGTTCGTCTTCGCGATCCCACTCTCACCTCATTGTCTGCGACTGCCCCCGCTCAAATCCACTGCCGTCAATGGCGATATCGCTTCGTCACTTCTAAAAGCAGCGTTGGATCCACGTTGCTCCCGGTCAGCACGACGGCAACGTTCCGGCCGGGCTTCTCCATCTTGCCGCTCAAGAGGGCGGCGACACCGACGGCTCCTCCGCCCTCCACAACGAGTCCGTGCTCCTCGAAGCAGAAGGCCATGGCGTCCGCAATCTCCTCTTCCGAAACCAGCAGCGCCTCGTCAACGTACTGCTGACACATGCGAAAGGTGTAGCGGTTGATCGGACCGATCCCTCCGACCAACGCATCGGCGAGGGTTTCCTCCTCCTCCATCTCGATCACCTCGCCAGCTCTCAAACTGCGAACCATGACCGGCGCGCGATCCATCGACACTCCGACTACCCGGATGTTCGGCTGTGCCGATTTCAGCGCGAAAGCGATCCCAGACATCAGTCCTCCTCCTGAGAGCGGGGCGATAGCCGTGTCAATGGCGGGCAGATCCTCCAGCAATTCCTGGCCGATCGTTCCCTGCCCCGCGATGACCAGCGGGTCGTCAAACGGGTGGATCATCGTCAGTCCGCGCTCCACCTGGAGGCTGCACGCGTGAGCCATTGCCTCATCGTAGCTTCTGCCGTGAACCACGGTCTCGGCACCAATTCGGCTCAGGGCCTGTACTTTGTTCGCAGGAACTCCCTGCGACAGGCAGATCACGGCGCGAAGACCCAGCAGACCAGCCACGTAGGCCACCGCACGACCGTGATTGCCGGTAGAAACGGCAATGACCCCGCGATCCTTCTCCTCCTTTGTGAGGTGGAGCATTCTGTTGGCGGCGCCACGAATCTTGAATGAGCCGGTCGGCTGCAGTCCTTCCGGCTTCAAGTAAACGGTCGTGTTGGCCAGTTTCGACAGAGAGAAGCTGTGTATCAACGGGGTCCGCAGAACTATAGAGGCGATGCTCTTCTTGGCCTGGCTGATATCGCCAATTGAAACTCCAGTACCCGTCATACAGCTCTCCTCACGCACGAAGCTGTTGATTCATGCTCGCTCAATGGTATCAGAATCTAGTGAGTCACCCAAGGTTTTCACGATGTGAAGCCACGGCCTCGGGGCGCAAGCTTCTCGTTTGGTTGACGATATAATACGTGGCAGCACGCCTGACCAAGGGGGAGACATGACGAAATACAAGATCGCTTGGCTTCCGGGCGACGGCGTCGGCGCGGAAGTCCTCGAGGCAGCGAGACTCGTGTTGGAACGGGTCGGTTTTGATGCAGAGACGAGTCCCGGAGATATCGGCTGGGAGTTCTGGAGAGCGGAAGGAAATCCTCTTCCACAGAGGACAATCGACCTATTGAAATCCACGGACGCCTGCCTGTTCGGCGCGATCACCTCCAAACCGAAAGACGAGGCCGCCGCCGAGCTCGCGCCGGATCTGCAGGGAAAGGGTCTGACGTACTCAAGTCCGATCGTGGGATTGAGGCAACTGTTCAATCTGCACACCAACCTGCGCCCGTGCAAGGCCTATCCGGGAAATCCGCTCAACCTGTGTGACGACATCGACCTGGTCGTCTTCCGTGAGAATACAGAAGGCCTGTATGCTGGAGTGGAGTTTCATCCGGTTCCCGAAGGGATCCGAAACGCCCTGAACAGCCATCCCAAGATGAAAAGGTTCAGCGGCGTGGCCAACGAGGACATGGCGATTTCCACTCGTATCTTCACCCGCAAGGGATGCCAGGCGATCCTCCGGGACGCGTTTGACTACGCCAAGGAGTACGGCTACCCGACCGTCACCGTGGTGGAGAAGCCGAACGTCATTCGGGAAACCTCGGGTCTGATGATCCGCGAGGCGCGTGCGATCACCAAGGAATATCCGGATATCGAGCTGTGGGAGACAAACGTCGATGCGATGTGCATGTGGTTGGTCAAGAATCCGCAAAACTACGGTGTGCTCGTCTCCTCGAACATGTTCGGCGACATCATCTCCGATTTGGCCGCTCAGATCGTCGGTGGACTCGGTTTTGCCGCCGCCGGCAACATCGGCGATACCTACGCAGTATTTGAGCCAACGCACGGTTCGGCCCCCAAATACGCCGGAAAGAACAAAGTGAATCCGATTGCCACCATCCGTGCCGCCAAGATGATGCTCGACTACCTCGGCGAACGCGAAAAGGCGCAAAGAATAGAGAGCGCGGTCGCACAGGTCATCTCAGAGGGGCACATCCGCACCTACGACATGGGGGGAACGGCCACTACTACTCAGATGGCAGAAGCGATCGCCTCTGCCATTTCATAGGAGGGTTTGATGGAATCGATCAGCCGAAAAATGGCACAGTTTGCGTTGTCCCTCTCCTACGACGCGATACCGGAGCCCGCGCGCAAGGAGGCCAAGCGGTTCCTGCTTGACAGCGTGGGCTGCGCGCTTGCAGCCATCAATCTGGAGGACACGCAGGCCGCCTATCGCTACATCCAGCAATTGGGCGGACACGAGCAATCCTCGATCATCGGCCACGGAACCATGACAAACATGGCCAACGCTGCGCTGATGAATGCTCTCCTCATTCGCGCCATGGACTACAACGACATCTATTGGAAGCAGGATCCATCCCATCCATCGGACATCATCCCCGCGGCGCTTGCGGCCGGCGAGTTCAGCAAGGCAAGCGGGAAAGACCTCATCGTTGGCATGGTGATTGCCTACGAGCTGGAGATGCGGATGTGCCTGGCTGCGAGTCCGGGGATCCGCGAAGTCGGTTGGCACCACGCCAGCCTGACCCAGTTCGTCAGCCCGCTTGTCGCCGGGAGGATGCTCGGCCTATCCGAGGACGAGATGGTCGCTGCCGTGGGAATCAGCGGATCGAGCCACTTCACTCTCGGAGGTGTTGTTGCCGGACACCTAACGAACATGAAGAACACCGCTGATCCAATGGCCACCGAAGCCGGCGTTCGCGCGGCGATGCTGGCGGCAACCGGATACACCGGGCCGGTGGAGGTGTTCGAAGGCAAGGAAGGAACCTTCGAGGTCATTCACAACGTCAGTTGGGACGCTGACGTTCTGTTGGACGGCCTCGGAGAGAAGTATCTCATCACAGAGTGCGGGTACAAGGCATTCCCGACCGAGGCCCTCACCCATCAGCCAATCACCGCAACCCTCGAGGTGATGCAAGAAAACGCAATCGACCCGCACGCAGTCAAAAAAGTCCTCGTCAAGACAACGACGCGCGGAGCGGACATCCTCTCCGATCCGAGCAAGTACCGGCCGACCACCAAGGAGACTGCTGACCACTCGCTTCCTTACTGCATCGCGGTGGCGGTGGCCAAGGGGAACGTCCTTCCTTCCGACTTCACCGAACAGGCGCTCAAGGACCCGTTCGTCTGGGAGCTTCTCGGAAAGATCGAGGTGGTCGCCGATCCGGAGATCGACGCCCTGTTTCCCGGAGTGAAGCGCGCCGTCGTCACCGTCACCACGAAGGACGGTACGGCGTTCACCAAGCAGGAGGATTTCGCCAAGGGCCGCGCGGAACGACCCCTCTCCGACGAGGAACTCATCGGGAAATTCCGCGCCAACGCGAAAGACGTCATGAGCGAGACCCGCTTGGACGAGATCGTGGAGGCTACCCTCGGTCTGGAACAGGCAGCGGCTGTCACCGATTACACGGCGCACCTGGTTTGCGATCGCTAGAAGCGAGCTCCTGCAGTTGACGTCTCGCCCCTGTTTCGCGTCGATCCAGAAAGCTCTGCTTGGCTGGTACGACGTTCACTGTCGCGATCTGCCTTGGCGCTAGACCAGCTATCCGTACTCAATTTGGATCTCCGAGGTCATGCTCCAGCAAACACATAGTGCTTGAGGCGTGAGCTGTGGGAAGAGCTACGCATTGTGGTCGTGGACCTGGAGCACTTCGTCGCCGTCGACCACGCCTACTCGCACTTTCGGGTGACCCTACATGTCTTCCACTGCGTGCTCAGAGACGGCAAGCCCCAAGCAATCGACGTTGAGGAATGGCGCTGGGTTTCACTGAAACAGCTTGATCAATACGCTTTTCCCACCGCCAATCGCAATATCATCGACTCACTCCTTGTGAGCTTCGCTGGCTGAAGCGGCGATCCAACTAGAGCAGAATCTCCAGACTGATACCGAAGCTCAGGATACCTTGCCAGTAATCCACCTCGATCAACAGCCGTGTCGTCTCCGAGAGGTCAAGGTGAAGCCCTCCTCCCAGTTGATGCCAAATGGTCACTCCGTCTCCTGCAAGCGGCAACAGTGGGCGGTAGACGAAGTAGATCGGGAGGAACCGTAGGTTGCTGTCTAGATAGACCGACCCTTCCAGCCCCCAGCCTAACGTCCCCATGTTATAGCCGCCGCCAAAGCCCAACGCCAGCGAGAGAGACTCCGGGTCGTGGAACAAGGAGACCTTGATATCCCCAACGGCGCCGAGGAACCCTAGCTCACCGCTGGTGAGACTGAACATCCCGCCGCTGCGAACTCCCAAATCAACATTGTCGGCAAGTCCGATGGAGATTCGGCCTTGTGGGGTCAGCATCCAATTGTTGTCCTCCCCTATGGCCATGTTCAAAACCCCCATGCCAATGGCTAAGGCGACGTTGCCTTGTCCCACCGTGCGCGCTGTCTGAAAAATGTTCAAGAAACAGCCGGTGAGAAGTCCTGCTGAAAGGAGAAGAACTATCGCCAGTACTGCTCGACCCTTGCACTTCATCATTTATCACCCCTAGATAGGAAAGCTGCTACACTCTGTCGTATTTCGGATTAGATTGTCAAATGTCGGATGTTGAACGAAGCAATCGGTGAACGGGGCCGAACCTTCCGGACGAAGGCCCAACGGCGATGGGGCATTCAGCCTACAACAACGCCGAAACTCAAGTGAGCTTGGGTAGAACCGATCCACCCGTACAACACAATATTCTGCTATGGCAAAGGATTATCGCAATCGCTGTCTGATGGAAAAGCATCCACATCTTGGCAAAGTGCCCTTCTGCTGCTATACTGGTTCGAATTCTCATACCAAAGGGGGTATAGGATGAACAAAGCGGAGTTCGCGGAGAAGCTGGCGAAAAAGGCCGGATTGACCAAGAAAGATGCGTACAAGGCAATCGACGGAATGATTGATCTGGTCACGAAAGCGTTGGCGTCAAACGAAGCCGTGAACCTGACCGGTTTCGGCAAGTTCGAGGTCAGGCCACGCAAGGCAACAACTCGGATGAACCCACAAACCGGGAGGAAGATCAACGTTCCGGCAAAAGTGGTTCCCGCCTTCAAGCCAGGCAAGAATCTGAAAACAACCGTCGCCAGAAAGGCGAGGAAGCGGTAAAAGTCTCCAGAAGCTGCGCGACGACTCGTTGCGTAGACATAAATGAGGAGCCCGGTGGGGGAGGTCGGATACTTCCCCCTTTCCTATTTGGCTTCTAGACTTGGGCTGAACCTACATTCCTTTCCGGTGTTCAACACACGCCTAGGCGTTCGTCGATTCAGCTTTGTCCAGCAGGCTGGCGTGCGCTTCTGTGACTAGCGTGGAGAAGTCTGTGTGCGTATAGTCACTGGTGCTGCTGCCTTCATCACGGCGCAGATGGAAGAAGAATTCGATGTTTCCCGCAGGGCCGACAAGCGGGGAGAACATCGTCGCAACAACCGCCCATGGAGTTTCCTCCTCGACGAACGCCCGCAGATCCTTTAGGACCTGCAGATGCACCGCTTGATCCTTGACAACGCCACCCTTGCCCACTTGCTCGCGGCCTGCTTCAAACTGCGGCTTGACCAGAGTCAACAGGTCTGCACTCTCCTCAACTAGCGCACAAAGCGGTGGAAGGATCAGTCGAAGCGAAATAAACGACACGTCGATCGTGACCAGATCGATCGGTTCACCGATATCTTCGCCAGTGAGGTAGCGTGCGTTTAACCCCTCGTGCACCACCACCCGCGAGCTGTTCCGCAGGCGCCAATCGAGCTGGCCCTTTCCTACGTCCACGCAGTGCACACGCTCGGCCCCGTGCTGAAGCAAGCAGTCGGTGAACCCACCGGTGGCACTTCCGATATCCAGGCAGACCTTTCCTGTGGGATCAATACGAAAACCATCAAGAGCCCCTTCCAGCTTCTCACCGCCGCGGCTGACAAAGGGTTCAGGAGCAACAACTTCGATGGCTGCATCGAGATCTACCATATGGCCAGGCCGATACACGGTGTGTCCATCGACGCGGATCCGCCCAGCCATGATCATCCGCTGTGCACGCGCGCGGCTGCGAATCAGACGACGGCGCGTTACGAGCTTGTCAAGGCGCTCTTTCGATCCCACCGGCCCTCGACCCTACATTGCTTCTCCGCACAGGTTCACTGCTCGTGGCGGCCTGCTCGGATGCAGACACTGCACAACCGGAGCCTTGTAGCCAACGACACAACCCACCATCAGACTCTAACGCCAATTCCTTTCTCCAACGCCTTCTCGTACAGCACTTTCGCAGTAAACATGTCCTGAATGGCCAATCCGGTGGAATCGAAAACGGTGATTTCGTTGCCCTGCCTACCTTTCAGTCTGCCAACCACGATGTCGGACAGCTGCCCGTAGATCTTGTCCTTACTCAGTACGCATTCGCTAACCGGCACGTTGATCTCACCGCTGTGCAGCGCCTGCTCCATATCATCGACGACAACCTTCACATCTTCCCTTACGAGAAGGCGCGGGTCGAGTTCCTGCTTTCCTGCTGCATCCGCCCCCATTGCGTTTAAGTGTGTCCCTTCTTTGACCCATTCATTCTTAACGATCGGGTTCCTGACAGGGGTAGTCGTGGAAACGATGTCAGCGCCCGCTGCCTGTTCGAGATCACACTTCGTGAACGTGTAATCGGGGAATTCGGCGATGAACCGCTCCACAGTCTGTGCGTTCACATCACAGACCCTAATTTCGTTTAGGTCAAACAGCTCTCCGATGCACATCAATTGAGTCTTTGCCTGTTCGCCGACCCCAACAAGACCCAAGATTCTTGCGTCCTTTTTTGCCAGATACTTCGAGGCGATGGCGGCCGCCGCTCCGGTCCGGTAGTTGGTGATGATGGTTCCATCCATGTAGGCCAGAGGCTCACCTGTGGCCGGGTCGTTCAGAATGATTGTTGCCATCACGGTCCGCTTTCCTCTCTGCGCATTCTTGGGGTGAGAATTCACCCACTTGATCCCAGCGTACCCTGAAATATGGGCGGGCATGGCACGAAAGTCACCGCTGTACTCCGGCAGGTCCAAATACATCTTGGCCGGCATTTTCACTTCTCCCAGGCCGTATTCTTTAAAAGCTTCTTCTACTGCATCAATGACTGTCCTGGGACTGATAAGGTTCTGCACTTCCGTCTCGCTGAGGACTAGAATCTTCGACATCCGGCGTACCTCCTAGGGTGTGATAATCGTCTTACACAGCTCTTTTTCCACCGTCATGAATAGTCGAGAATCCACACCTCCGCCTGCGCAGGGAGGCTCTCCCGAGACAGAGCCACCTCCGAGCTGCCGATGTGTTTGACATTTTGAACCATACGGGCAAAATCCTCCACCGGTGCAATGGGGAAATCATCCCCCAATCGGTCTGTCTTATAGTGCATCGGAATGACCACCCTCAAACTGGGAAGCCGGTTGAGAAGTGCGGCTGCCTCATCCGCACCAATTGTGTAGTGCCCACCGACCGGAATGAGCAATGCCTCCACGTCGGAGAGTGCCGCTGCCTGCTCTTCAGACAGCGTTTCACCAAGGTCACCGAGGTGTGCCATTCGTATCCCTTCGATCTCAAATGCAAAGATCGTATTGGGTCCTCTCTCGGCTCCACCGCTCTCGTCGTGGAAGCTCGCAATCCCTTGGAAACGAATCCCTGAGGCGCTGTGCGCCCCCTCGCCGCGCACGACGGTCGGGCTTCCCTTTACCCTCCCTACCGCGTTGTGGTCGAAGTGATCGTGGCTCACCGTGATCACATCGGCAGTGCAATCGAGCGGCCCATAGGGAATCGACTCGCCATAGGGATCGGTGACCAGCCGCCCTTCTTTCCCCTCAATCAGGAAACACGCATGCCCGAGCCACTTGATCTTCATGACTCCACCTCCTTGTGAGCGGTCTGTAGCATTGCCTCCACCAACCGCGGGAAGTCGATCCCATCCGCCGCCGCTGCCTGGGGCAGGTCGCTGGTCGGGGTCATTCCGGGAAGGGTATTCACTTCGAGGACATACGGTACACCATCGTCGCCCAACCGCAGATCGACGCGAGAAAACCCGCGACAACCGAGTATCCGATGAGCAGAGAGGGCCGCTTTCTGCACCTGCTGTGTCGTCTTTGCTGGGAGCGGGGCCGGCACGAGAAACTCGGTCATCCCCTTCGTGTACTTTGCCTCGTAGTCGAAGTAACGATTCTTGGGACGCATCTCAACAAGGGGGAGTGCCCTCTCCTCTCCGTCGATTAGGAGAATCCCGGCGGTCAGCTCCCGTCCACGAATGTACTCCTCAACAAAGAGAGATCCAAATTGAGAAAGGGTCGCAGAGGCTGCTGCCACAAGTTCCGAGTCTTCATCGATGATTTGAACTCCGACGCTTGAGCCCTGATCCCACGGCTTGAGCACAAGCGGCAAGCCCAACGTGTCGCACGCCGTTTCAAGGAATTCCTCAAGGCTCCCCTTTTGATGGACCTGCCAGCGAGGCACTGCGACATCCTTGGCTGCAAGGACCGTCTTCGACCGCGGTTTGTCCATGGACAACGCACTTGCCAACGGACCTGACCCCGCGTAGGGAATCCCCAGGACCTCGAAAAGAAGCTGAACCGTTCCGTCCTCCCCACTTCCACCATGAAGACAGTTAAAGACAATGTCGATACCGCGGAGTCCTGGAACGAGATCGTCCAGGTTGTTGATCTGGACCAGTCTTGCCTGCGCGCCAAGCTGCTTAAGCGCTGCGTGGACCTGCTCCCCGGAAACAAGTGACACCGCCCGCTCAGGAGAATCCCCCCCGGCGATCACCCCGATCGTCCCCAGTTTCTCCAAGTTCGGTCACCTTGCATCAAGTATACGGGCTGGTTTCACGTTTAACAAAGAACCTGACTGCTCTCCAAGGAAGAACGTAACGTGATGGCGCGTGTGAGCGCGTTGTTCAGACAACAGAGACCACTTATACTTCGCCACATGAGGGCGGCTACTTGTTATCGGCAATATCGCGGGGTTCCCGGAATGTCCAGATGCGACGTTCCTCCGTTGGTGTCTTGACCAGTGAGGTTATCACGGAGCTCGGTGACACCGACATCCGGTGACAACAGTATCCTTCCCGCAAGCAAGATACCACGAGAAACGATTGGAGGAAGAGAGATGGTCGATTTCGCAAAACGACGCGCTTCGTTGTTTGACGGGGTTGACGCGGATGCATTTCTAATCGCTGACCTCGATCGAATATTGCCAACAAGGATTGACGCCGTCAGTCTGAGGTATCTAACCGGCTACGCCGGAGAAGGGGTCCTCCTTGTTTTGCCGAAAGAAGCACTGCTTCTCACCGACGGTCGCTACCTCGAAAGCGCACAACATGAGGTGCCTGACCTGCCGCTTGAACCGGCAACGTTTGACTACATGGACGAACTTGCTGCAGCAATCCACGCACGAGGAATCAGGCGGATTGCTGTGGCCGGCTGGAGGATCTCCTATTCGTTGGTGGAGAAGCTGCGCCGGGTGACCGGCATTGAGGTCGTTGCGCTGGAAGACCCCGTCAAGGCGTTGCGAGCGGTGAAGGGTGCGCAGGAGATCGCACAGATCCGCGAAGCGATCCGCGTCTCGGAGGAATCCCTCACCACCCTTCTTGATGAGATCAAGATTGGAATGGACGAAACGGAAGTGGCGTTTCGATTGGAGTGCATCATACGGGAAAAAGGGGAGGGCCCGCCTTCGTTTATTGGTCTCTCCTCGGGAGAGAACACCTCGATCCAGCACTACCGCCCAGGCCGCAGGACCCTGAAGCAGGGAGATTTTCTCCTCATTGATTTCGGTGCCCAGTACAAAGGCTACAACGCCGACATCACGCGAACCTTCGCCGTGGGGGAGCCATCAGCGAAGATGCAGGAGATCTACGACGTTGTCTTGCGGGCCAACTGCGCCGGCATCGAGGCACTGCAACCCGGAACCAGTGCAAGGTTCTGCGACACGGCAGCCAGAGAGGTGGTCGCGGCCTCATCGTACGATGAATCCTGCTTCGGCCCCGTCGGGCACGGCGTCGGACTCGAGGTGCACGAGGCGCCTGTTTTGTCCCAGCGGACCACGGACGTGCTCAAGCCGGGAATGGTGGTCACGGTGGAACCGGGCATCTACATTCCCGGCTTCGGTGGGGTGCGGATCGAGGATGACGTACTCATCACGGATGATGGATACGAAATCCTGACAAGCTTCCCCAAAGACCGCTTAATCGAAGTTGGCTAGAAATGCCCAAAGCACGCCGCGTGTGAGCCGCTCGTCTCCCATGCACACAGTCATAGGGATTGACATCGGCGGAACGTTCACCGACATCAATGATTCAAGATGCGGAGAATTGGGCACCCCTTCTTTTCTTCGTAGCAGCTAGGTCCTTCTCACTACCTCCCTTCGATTCCGCATCGACCAGCCCCAAAAAGATCGTCCGAAACAGAGCAAACCTATGGGTAATCCCATCCTTGGGGGTTTTTCTGAAGGTTATTTCTCCGCTATCTAAAAAATAGCACCCCCCCTTCTGAACCACTCCCTTTCCGCTCCCTCTAGTCTGTTAACAATAAGGTGCAGCGGGATCGTCTTCCTTTCTCTGGGGTTGACGACAGGAGTAAAATGTGGTAAAGTAATAGGTAGGGCTGTCCAACAACCGGTCCAAAACAAAGGCGGAGTGATGGTTTTCGAAAAAATAGAGACTAAGAGAAAGCCTCTCTATGTTGCTGAGCAGATCTTAAGAGCGATCAAAGAGGGGTCCTACAAACCTGGGAGTAAACTTCCTCCAGAGCGGGTGATCGCTGAGGAGATGGGGTTGAGCAGAAATTCCGTTCGTGAAGCCTTAAGTGCCCTCCAAGTGCTGGACATCGTGGAGAGCAGGACAGGTGACGGCTCGTACGTCAAGAAATCAGTAGCGGATATCAATATTGACTTACAAATTCTACCCATCCTAGAGGAGAGCGAGAGCCCCTTGAAGATCTTCGAGGCCAGGAATGTTCTGGAGATGGGGGTAGTAGAGCTGGTGATACAGAGCACCACTGCTGAGGATATTGAGCATCTACAGGGTGCATTAGACCGGATGCGTGCTAAGGCTAAGGACGGAGACTATGAAGGATATCTTGAGGCGAACCTGGATTTTCATTTAGCCATAGCTCAAGCCTCGAAGAATCCCATTATCGAGAGCACGATGACCTCTCTCTGGAAGACTACCAGCCAGAGATTGCTCAACGAGATGCTCAAAGGCTACTGGCACGAAAAGATAGAAAGTTCTATTCAGATACATGAGCAGCTTTTCAGTGCGATTAGGGATAAGAATAGGAATACCGCTCATAAAGTAATTCGCAACCACTATGAGGAGCCGAGGGATTACCTGTTAGGAACTTTGATTAAAACTGACCTTCCAACACCCTAAGACCGGGCAGAAAGAAGGAATTTCGAGATGATCATTGATTCTCATACTCATGTGGATAGATTCGGGTGGTACGACCCCCCGGAGACAATCATCGGCCTCATGGATGAAGCAGGGGTGGACAAGAGCGTTATCATGACGTACGGTGACGCACCCGACGTAGAGGGGTCGCTCGAATACATCGCCGAGGCAGTCCAAAGGTATCCAGACCGACTGATCGGTTATGCGCGGATGAATCCCCGTGGGGGCGAGAAGGCCCATCGCCTCTTCGAGAAGGCAATGGAAGAGTACGGCTTCAAGGGTCTGAAGCTACACCCTGTTGGCAATCTGTGCCACCCCGGTGGCCCGGAAACCATCGACATGATCCGCCTAGCCACACGTTATAGGGCTCCCGTACTGTTCCATTGTGGCGATGAAGAATTGACACTCCCCCTTCAGGTCGCTCAGGCTGCCGAAGCCTGTCCTGAGGCCGCTATCATCCTTGGACACTGCGGTGGCTACTTTCATACAAAGGATGCCATACGAGTAGCAGAACGCTATCCCAACATCATTCTGGAAACCTCAGCCATGCCCTACCCGCAAATCATTAAGGAGGCCGTAGAGCGCGTGGGAGCCTCACGGGTGTTATATGCCAGTGACGGCCCAGGCTGCGACCTGACCATTGAGGTACACAAGGTCAAGCTGGCCGGGCTGACGGCAGAGGAGCAAGAGGCCCTTTTCTATCGAAACATCAAGCAAATCCTTGACAACGTAACAGCAGGTGGAGACCCGCTATGATTGTCGATGCACACGTTTACCTAGGCCCATGTCTGTTCGGCTACGGGCAATCGCTCGAGGAAATCCGGGTTAATCTGGACCGCTTGGGCATTGAAAAGGCAGCCCTCGTACCAGTTAAGCCGCGCAACTACCACCTTGCCCCCATGAACGAGCTCGTGGCCGAGGCTGTCCAGAAGTACCCCGATCAGTTCTTTGGTCTGTGTCGCGTTGATCCGTGGCAGGGCGAAGCGGCAGTCGCCGAGGTACGACGAGGCTTTGAAGAGCTGGGGGCATGCGGTCTCTATTTGGACCCCTGGGAAGAAAACTTTCAGGCAAACAACGAAGTTGTGTTGCCAGTGCTACAGGAGGTCAGTCGTTACGACAGACCAGTCGTGCTTAACGCCGGACATTTGAGGGTGTCTCATCCGACACAGATACGCGATATAGCGTCCCGGTTCCCTGCTGTGAAGTTCGTCGCCTGCAACGGGGCTCAAATCAACATCAGCGGCATGCTGCAATTCGAAGCCAGGCGCATGCTAGAGGCCTGTCCTAATGTCGTCATTCAGACAGCGGGTACGTATCGCGAAGACTTTCTCGAAGAGATAACGACTGAGGTCGGAACCGAACGGGTGCTCTTCGCCAGTCGAAGTCCCATCTACGATCAGGAGTTTGAGATGGCCCGTGTGCGATTTGCCCACCTCAGTGCGTCACAGAAGGAGAAGTTGTGGGGGGCAAACGCCTTAGGAGTGTTCGCGGAACCCGGTCTGAAACCGAATAACCCAGAAAGCACAACCCACCTGCAGAAGAAGGGCTTCGACGGCAGAGGGAATTCAACGAAAGGCAGGAGGTGATGAAAACCTATTAGTGTGGTCGACCAATCCATCTGAGCTGGCCGCAGGATGAAGCTGCCTTTGGCCACTCGGAAATAACTGAAGAACAAGGAGGATATTTACATGAGAGGGAAAATGAAGTTGATGGCTGTTTTGGAGATGCTAGTAGTTATAGTCGCCTGCGGGGTCCTTGTCACAGCTGTTGCGGAGGCAGAGCAACCCAAATGTGGAGGCGTTCTGAAGGTCGCCATCCAGGCCGATGTGGCCGGACTCGACATCTTTGCGAGTTCCTCCTATTCGTCTTCCCTGATCTGGGATCAGATATACGAGGGCCTGCTACGGTTCACACCGGAGATGGAGATCGTGCCGAATCTGGCGAAATCCTACGAGATCCCCGATCCGCTCACGTATGTCTTCCACCTGCGGCGCGGCGTCAAATTCCATAACGGGCGCGAGATGACCTCGGCCGACGTGAAATACTCCCTGGAGCGGATCAAGGATCCCGACGTGGGGTGCCCCCGGGCACACTACATCGAGGCGGTGGAAACCATTGAGGCACCGGACGACTACACGATCATCCTTCATCTGTCGCAACCGTTCTCGCCGTTGCTCAGCTACATCGCCAACCCGATGCTCGCCGTCGTGCCGGAGGGCATCGCGGAGGAGGCGGACCTACGGACAACCCTGATCGGGACGGGCCCGTTCAAGTTCGTGGAGAACATCCCCAACACGCGCACGGTAGTGGAGAAGAACCCGGACTACTGGCAGGAGGGCAAGCCGTATCTCGACGGCATCGAGTTCATCCCGCTGCCGGAGGACCGCTCTCGCACGGACAACATCGTGACTGGCAACGTGGACTACGCCGACCAGATCCCACAGAAGGACATCGACATCCTCAACCGGAACGAGGACGTCCGGTTGGAAGGCGGCCTGGCCACGCTGTACGACTTTCTCTTTTTCAACCTGAGGAAGCCGCCGTTCGACAACATGAAGGTCCGTCAGGCCATCTCTTTGGCGCTGGATCGGAAGGACATGACCGATGTGGTGCTGTACGGACATGGTTTTGCTCAGACCTGCGGTAACATCCCGCCTTGGAGCTGGGCATTCTACGACTGCGGCCTCTATCATGAGCCGAACATCGAGAAGGCCAAGCAGCTCATGGCCGAAACGGAGTATGCGGACGGCTTCTCGGTAGTCTTGAAGTGCGGAGCGCCCTACAAGGCACAGATCGACGCCGGACAGATGATCAAGGAAGCCGTCGCGCCGCTCGGCATCGACGTGGACGTCGTTCCGGTCGAGTGGACTACCTATCTCGATGACATCCTCAACACGTTCGATTACGAGATGGGGATCGTCGGTTGGATGGGCATGACCGATCCGGACGAGTGGCTATACAACTTCTACCACTCGGCAGGGGTGTACAACCTGTGGGCGTACAACAATCCGTGCGTAGACAAGCTGCTCGAGAAGGCCCGGGTAGTCGTCACAAATGCAGAACGGAAGCCTCTCTACGACGTGATTCAGAAGACCGTCGCCGAAGAGGCGCCCGTGGCCTGCTTCTTCCTCTACGAGCAGTACGAGGCCGTGAGGAATGACGTCAAGGGCTACAGGCACATGCCTAACCAGACCAAGATCACCTTCGTCGATACGTGGTTGGATAGGTAAGGACGCGAGAACACGATGACGCGATACATCATCTACCGTTTGCTGCTGGCCCTGCCTGTATTGGTGGGGATATGCGTGGTCGTGTTCTTACTGATTCACTTGATTCCCGGCGACGTGGTAGACGTGCTTCTGGGGATGCAAAAAACCCCAGAAGCCGCTACTGCGTTGCGGCGTGTATTCGGGTTGGACCAACCTGTGCACGTGCAGTTTGCCACTTGGGCTTCCTCACTGCTTCGGGGCGACTTAGGCCTTTCCCTGCGAACTGGGCGATCGGTTTCCTACCTTCTCGCGAGCCGCATGGTTGTCAGTGCGGAGCTAGCGGGGTTGGGGGTCTTTTTGGCGGTCCTCGTTGGCGTACCATTAGGTGTAGCTGCGGCTGTCAGGCACAACCGCGCCATCGACTACGCGGCTAGCACAGTAGCACTGGTTGGTCTTTCCATGCCTGATTTCTGGTTGGGAACGCTTCTTGTCCTGCTGTTCAGCATTACGGTCAGGTGGTTGCGCCCAACGGGTTATATCCCCTTTTCTGTCGACCCTGTTGCCAATCTCAAGCTGATGCTGATGCCGGCCATCTGCCTGGCAGGCCCTAGTGCGAGTTACATCATGCGAATGACGCGCTCAGCCATACTCGAAGTCCTGTCCAAAGATTACATTCGCACGGCTCGAAGCAAAGGTTTACCTCCGCGCCAAGTGATCTACGGACATGCATTTCGCAACGCCTTAGTGTCGATCATGGTTGTCGTCGGGCAGCAGATTGCATACCTGTTGGGCGGCGTGGTTGTCGTGGAATCCATCTTCGGGATTCCAGGCATCGGGCGCACTGCAGTGGAGTCGATTTATGCCCGCGACTACCCTGTAGTCATGGGTGTTGTATTACTTATTGCTTTCTCCTACGTAATGATCAATCTCATTGTGGATTTGTTAAGTGCGTTTGTAGATATCCGTATTCGCGAACAAATAAGCTAGACACCTCAAGAGGTGATATCCATATTTCGCTCCGCTCTTCGCAACAGACCCTCCACGCCATCTGGACCCGTTTGCGAACGCCGGAGACCATCTCCTACGGCTCTGGCGCTCTCCCGCCTACTCAAGAACTCCCTAGCGGTGATAGGCCTGGTCATTCTCACGGTGCTCATCCTCTCGTCTATTTTCGCGCCATACCTCACGCGGTACACGCCCACCGCAATGAATACATCTCAGCGATTCAAACCGCCTAGCTGGCAGCATTTGATGGGGACAGATCAATTTGGCCGTGACTTGTTTACGCGGATCCTGTACGGAGGGCGTATTTCGCTTTCTGTCGGTATTATATCGGTTGGAGTTTCAGCCGCCTTGGGGGCGATCCTTGGGTTGATATCAGGATATTATGGCAGTTGGCCGGATCTTCTGATCAGCCGGGTACTGGATGTGCTGTTTGCCTTTCCAGCGATTCTGTTGGCTATCGCCATTATGGCGGTATTGGGTCAGAATTTATTTAATGTCATGATTGCCATCGGCATCGTCAATGTGCCGATCTTCGCGCGAGTAATAAGGGCCTCCGCAATGAGCGTCAGGACCCAAACCTTCATCGAAGCTTCCGAGGCCGTGGGCGCATCGAGCTGGCAGATCATCATCCGTCACCTCTTCCCGAATTGCTTGCCATCACTGATTATCCAGATGACTGTGGCCTTTGCTTGGGCGGTTATCGCCGAAGCAGCTCTCAGCTTCTTAGGGATCGGTACTCGTCCACCGACACCATCCTGGGGTCTGATTCTCAACGAGGGACGCAACGTTATGGAATACGCCCCGTGGCAACCGGTCTTCTCTGGTTTTGCTATCATGGTCACGGTATTTAGCTTGAATGTCCTGGGCGACGGACTAAGAGACGCGTTGAGTCCTGAAGGTTAGTCTGATGACGGTTAAATCCTCTCTGAGCATGGAGGTCGGAATTGGATGCTCCCCGCAAGGAACAACAGGAGTCCAAGTAGAGGGACGACGATGAACAAGCGGTGGGCGAGATTGATTGGCGTATGCCTGATATCGCTACGCTGACTGACTAGTGAGGTGGCGAAGTTGGCTCGGATGCTGATAGGGATTGACATCGGCGGAACGTTCACCGATATCGTTGTCATCGACAACGGCA
>CAZMOL010000018.1:11517-21830 GCA_964568045.1 uncultured Thermotogae bacterium | reverse complement strand
TCACTTTCCCCAGCGTCTCCTTGTCCGAAGCAAGACCGTGGTCGTCCGAGCCGCCGGTGAGTAGGAAACCGTGCTTCTCGGCCAAGGAGGTGAGCTCCGCCGGCGAAATGCAGAGATCTCTCGCAGCAAGTTCATACGGGTAAAATACTTCGATGCCGTCCACTCCTTCAGTTCGGGCCGTGTGTAGAAACCCATTCCATTCCTCAACGCGCATGAAACAAGGATGCGCAATCGCGGTGATGCCACCGGCATCGTGTACGGTTTGAATCACCTTGCGAAAATCAGGTTTTTCAAGCGGAACATAGCACGCCCTCCCCTTGGCAATGAATCGATTGAACGCCTCGCGGATTGAAGGGACCGCTCCCTTCTCGACGAGAAGCTGGGCCAGGTGAGGCCGTCCGATGCTCCCCGCAGCCATTCTACTGACCTCGTCCGCGGTAATGTCTACGCCCACACGCTTGCGACACCGCTCGACCATCTTTGCCATCCGCTCAACACGCGACTGCTTCATGAACGCAAAGAGCTGCTGCAGCGCGGGCAACTCGGGCGCAACGAAGTAGCCGAGAAGCTCACCGGGGACACCGTCAAACAACGCCTTGATCTCCGCGCCGGTAATCACCTCGATCCCATCAATCTGCGTCACCCGACCAGTGAGTTCAGTGGCGATGGTGTCGTGATCGGTTATGGCAATCGTGGAGAAACCCAGCTTCTTGGCGCGGCCCACCTGCTCGGAGATGTCTTGGGTTCCATCAGAGGCGGTGGTGTGCAGATGAAGATCGGCGTAGCATTCACTCATTGCAGCCCACCCCCAAACCATCCTCGTGTGTCATTGGTGCTCCGCTCAATTCCCTAAAACGGCAAGACCGAGAGGAGACTACACGCAACCGTCGGAATCGCCGGATTGGGCTTTCGCCTCACTGGTTGCCCCCTCTTCATCATCAGAATGGGTCCCCTCTCCGGGCGCGAGTGTTGCCTTCCAGATCCGATCCAGAATCCCGTTGACAAACGCTTGCGCATTCTCTGTCCCGTATTTTTTGCACAACTCGACCGCCTCGTCGATTGCCACTTCAGGAGGAACTTCCGGCAGGTGGAGAAGCTCATACGTGCCCAGGCGGAGGATATTGCGGTCCATGAAAGCCAGCCGCTCAAACCGCCATCCAACTGTACGTTTACCGATCATCTCATCGAGTTCCTTCTGGTGAGCGAGGATCCCAGAGAAGACCTGCTCGATGTACGCAAGTTGATCCCCAGGATCTTGATCGGCAAGAAGCTCGTGCAACGGTACTTCGCGAAACTCCCGTTGATACAACGCGGTAAGGAGGAATTCGCGCGCTTGGCGACGGTGCATCAGGTACGAAATAAGCGATCCGATAGATCCCGAAGGCGCCGGAGGATGTCTTCCCGCGACTCGAGATAGGCCCCAACAAGATATCCCGCCGCAGCAAAGGCCAGGAGAATGAGCAAGATCTTCCAGCCAACAAGAACAAGCAGAAGGCCCGCGAGCAAACCGGCAACAAGACCAACAACCCTGGCACTAAGCATCCGCATCGGTTTCTTCTTTGTCACCTTTCCGGACTTCACGCCGCGGGCGGATGCTGCCTACAAGGACGGATACCTCGCGTACCTCGACCCCTGTACGCTCCACCACGCGGCGCGCCAGCGTCTCTTGGATCTCTCGGCCCACTTCCGACACCTTCTCCTGCAGCGAGAGTGCGGTCTGCACCAAGATCGCGATGCCATCCTCCAAGTGCTGCAGGCGTACGCGAAAGCGGTCGATCCCAATTTCCTCACGCAGGATGCCGCTGACAAACTCCTTCAGTGCGGATGCAGAAAGCTCAATCTTCCCCCACTCTCCTTGCTGGGAGAAGCGTGCCGCCACCGATCGCCTTCGGGTGATCAGCAACACGAAATGCAGTCCCACAAGCAGGAGCAAAGCACCGAACAGGAAGAACAGCGCTGTCCCAATCTCCGATTCAAGAAAACGCTTGGCAGCAACAACAGAGAGGATCCCTGTTCCTGCGAGGATGGAGCACACACCGAGTCCCCCCGTAAGGAGCGCTGCCACCGTGCTCAACAGAAGAGAAATAAAGGTCATCCTTCCTCCTGGGTTTCGTCTTCCTCTTCGATCGGTTCCTCCGAGCGCACAAGCCGTTGCACATCGATGTCCACTCCACTGACGCGCAGGCCGGTCATCCGCTCGATCTCCGTTTTAACCCTCGTCTGTACCTGCTTGGCGACCTTGTGGATTGGACTTCCGTACAGGACAGTAATACGGACTGCAACCTTGACGTTCTCACCCTCCACTTCTGTCTCTACGTACCGCTTCATCCCCTCTCCACGGCGGAAGATTCCGTCCCCAGGCCGTAGGTTGGCGATTCCATCGACTTCCGAGACCGCGATCCCTGCGATTGCAGTGACCACGTCCTTGGAGATACTGACGCGGCCTTTCTCTTGCTCTACCATCGCGGCCTCCTCACTCCTCCCCGCCGGCTCCCCGAAGCGAGTGCGGGGGAACGACTTTCTTCACGTAGACATCGATTCCAGTCACCGTCACGCCGGCCAACTCCTCGATATCCTTTTGCACGTTGACCTGAATACCCTGCGCAACCTCGTGGACGGGGTAGCCGTATTCGACTGCGATTCTCAGCTCCACGTGTACCCCTTCCTCGTTGAGCTCTGTCTTGATATTGGGTGCGATGTCCTCCCCACCAAAGATGCTCTTTATACCACCAGAGACCCCTCCGGGGGGTCGAGCGATGCCGTCGACCTTTTCTGCCGCAATGCGGGCGATCGATGCGATCACATCCTCAGAAATGGAGATCCGGCCGTCTTCATCAACGATTTCCACCTTCTTCTCCGCCATGCTCCCTCCTTACAATCGCTCCACGTACTTTCCACTCCGTGTATCCACTTTCAGCAGATCTCCTTCCTTCACAAACAACGGAACCTGGACCACTGCGCCGCTCTCCAGCGTGGCCGGCTTTTCGACGTTGGAGACTGTATCTCCACGTATACCAGGTTCTGTCTGCACTACTCTCAGCTCGACAAAGTTCGGAAGCTCTACCTTGACCAGCTCATCTTTGTAGTAGTAGCCGATCACGGTGACCCCCTCCACAATATACGCCACCTGTTCACCGAGAAGCTCCTTCGAAAGAGGAAACTGGTCAAAATGATCAGAATCCATGAAAACAAAGGCGTCCCCATCCTTGTAGAGGTATTGAAGTGGACGGGATTCCATAAAAACCGATTCGGTGTTCTCCGCCCCCTTGAATGTCGTCGAGGTGACTCGCCCGGTCTTGAGGTGACGCAGCCTCGTGCGGGCAATCGCCCCACCCCGACCACGCTTGGAGTGTTCGTACTCGGCAACCTCATACAGTTCGCCGTCGTAGAGGATGACCATCCCCCTACGCATGTCACTAACTGATAGTCCCATGTCCAATACCACTCCCTTGTGATCGCACGATATATTCTCCCGTTTCACCGCTGCCTTGCAAACCTATAGACTCATACTCACCTCTCCTCTGGGCCAGGATGCCGACACGTAGAACAAAGGACGTGACAGCAGCCCGAAAGACCAGGCTTTGTTCATCCGCAAAAGAGTATACAACACGCCAATGCATCTACTACCGCGCGTGCAGTCGGGCCTATTGGAAGTGCCGCGGCACTGAGGGTGCACATGAATACCGCATGTGGAACACAACCGGTGCAGTCGTTGGAGATACTTTCTCGATCGAGGATAGCCGCTCGCAGCAAACCGTGTCCAGCTAGCCTGTAGGCCTCTGCAGGATCCGCAGCCCCACCCCGGTGATCCCTTTTTCAACAATCCCGAGCTTCTCTGCGGCCCCTTTGGACAAATCGATGATCCGTCCCTCGATAAATGGGCCGCGGTCATTGATCCGTACAACGATGCTCCTACCGGTTTCGATCTCCACCACCCTGACAATCGTTCCGAACGGAAGTGTCTTGTGAGCGGCACTGATCCCGTACATGTCGTAGACCTCGCCGTTTGCTGTCAGGTTACCATGGAACCCCGGACCATACCACGAGGCGATTCCTGTTTCGTAGTACGGCCCAGCAACCTGATAGAGAACGATCAGGCCAACCAGGGTGATCGAGATGATGGCATAGAGCATCCATTCTTTCACGGGGATCATTATAGGGGGTGGCCGCGGGGCTCACAATCGCTTGCGGGCTTGCCGACGGCGAAATGACGAGATCCAATCGACGAGGATATGGATCTGGTTAGGAAGATAGAGACCGAAAAGGATTGCAGCAACAACCTGCCACGATGGCCGAGAGAAGGACACCGAGCGCCCGGTAAGAAACGCAAGGCCGAACAAAAGACCAAGCACAATCCCGCCCAGGTACAGAATGCGCGTCAGGGGCCCAAAAAGAAGATGGTGCGATAACCGCCGGTGGCGGCACATCGCAGCATATGGGAACCACACGACGCGGCCGATTCCCCACCGTCGGGAAGCGCGACTTTGCGCAAGATCGAGATCAGGACTCAGGAAGAGGCTGGAAAACAGATAGGAAGAGAGAAAACTCCCCCCTGTTGTCCACGACAGCGCGCCCTTCGTCCGGAGGAACACAGACCCGACGGCACACGCCGCCCATACCGTCAATTCGATCTTCAGATGAGTCTTTCCCGATGGCATGGCCACAATATATCGGTCCACACGCTGTTTCACAACGATCCCATCTTGTTTCTTGACACGTGGATGTTTCTACGTTATAGATTATATTCGTAATGAGATACTATGTATTGTTAGATAGAAGCGAGAAATGTGGGCGCTGATCGCTGGATTATTCATGGGCTGGGCCGTCGGGTCAAACGATGCGGCCAATGTGTTCGGCCCGGCGGTAACGAGCCGGTCGCTTCGGTTCTGGACGGCGGCAGGCCTGTCCTCGATCTTTGTCATCCTCGGCGCCGTCTTCATCGGCAGCCGCGGCTTCGTCACTTACGCGGCAATTGGACCTCAGACTCTGCTTTCCAGCTTCATCATCATGTTGGCAGCAGCAACTACCGTCGCGCTCATGACCCTGTTGGGACTTCCCATCTCCAGTACGCAAGCAACGGTGGGGGCGATCATCGGAGCAAGCCTGATTGGCGGAGGGGTGAATCTCCAACCCCTGTATAAGATCTTCCTCTCCTGGGTCCTAACCCCTCTTGGTGGACTCATCGCCGCTTATCTGCCCTACAAGCTGGCTACTTCGTTCCCGGCGGCAGCAATTGGTCGCTTTGCTACGCAGGACCGACTGGTCCGATGGGGGCTCGTGTTGGCAACGTGCTACTGCGCATACTCCCTCGGCGCGAACAACGTGGCCAACGTCACAGGAGTTTACGTAGGGGCCGGCGTTCTGTCGACTGTGGCTGCTGCCTTGCTTGGGGCTGCTGCAATTGCTTTGGGGATACTTACTTTCAGTAAAAACGTGATCCGCACTGTAGGGAGCCGTCTGGTCTCGCTCGACCCGTTTGCCGCCCTGGCGGTGATTTGCGGGGAGGCGATAACCCTACACGTATATGCGATGTTGGGTGTCCCTGTCTCAGCCTCACAGGCGGTCGTGGGGGCAGTACTTGGAATTGGGCTCGTCAAAGGGACAAAGACGATCAACACGCGGGTGCTTCTCATGGTACTGTCCGGTTGGCTCGGTACCCCCGCGATCGCCTGTGGCCTCTGCCTCGGCCTCACTCTGCTGATTCGGACGATTACCGCATAGAAAAGGAGGAGGCCAAGCTGTTCCTGGCCTCAACTCACATCGCAAGAAGTGCTGTCGTCCCGCTAGTCCTGAAGCGCGGCCTGTGCGGCAGCAAGCCGCGCGATCGGTACGCGATACGGACTGCAACTGACGTAGTTTAGTCCCACCCGGTGACAGAAGTGGATCGAAGAGGGTTCACCGCCGTGCTCGCCACAGATGCCGAGCTTGATGTTGGGACGGGCTTTTCTGCCGAGTTCACACGCCATCTCCACGAGCTTCCCGACGCCAGGCTGGTCGAGCACCTGGAACGGATCGTCTTTGTAGATCCCTTTCTCCACGTAGCTTTTGAGGAACTTTCCGGCATCGTCGCGGGAGAATCCACACCCCATCTGAGTGAGATCATTCGTACCGAAGCTGAAGAACTCCGCCTCAGTCGCTACCTCATCGGCAGTGACTGCAGCCCGCGGCACCTCGATCATCGTTCCAATAAGGTAGGGAACATCGGACTTGGTGAGTCCCTTCTCGCGCAGCACCTCTTCGGCGATCCGCTCGGCGATCTCTCGCTGAAACGCAAGCTCCTTCACGTGCCCCACCAGCGGAATCATGATCTCAGGATGTACGGCCACGCCCTCGGCGTAGACGTTGCACGCCGCCTCGATGATCGCGCGCACCTGCATCTCCGAGATCTCGGGGTAGCTGATGCCGAGTCGGCAGCCGCGGTGGCCGAGCATTGGGTTGAATTCGTGCAGAGCGTCAACCTTTTCCCGGACCTGTTCCGCGGAGATTCCCATAACCTCAGCCACTTCCTGTTGGCCAGCTTCATCGTGCGGAAGGAACTCATGCAGCGGTGGATCGAGCAGTCGGATGGTGACCGGTCGGCCGTCCATCGCCTTGAAGATCCCTTCAAAGTCGCTGCGCTGCATCGGCAAGAGCTTGTTGAGCGCTTCGCGGCGGCCGGTCTCGTCCTCAGCAAGAATCATCTCGCGCATGGCGATAATCCGGTCGCCTTCGAAGAACATGTGCTCGGTCCGGGTGAGGCCTATCCCTTCAGCTCCAAAGCGAACTGCCGTGGCTGCGTCGTGAGGGGTATCGGCGTTGGTTCGAACCTTCAGGGTTCTGATTTCGTCGGCCCAGGAAAGCAAGGTGCCGAAGTCCCCGGACAGCTCCGGTTCGACCGTAGGAATCTCTCCCAGATAGACGATACCGGATGACCCATTCAAGCTAATCGCTTCGCCCTCTTTCACAACCTGCCCCTGTACAGAGAATTCCTTCTTGGCGTAATCGATGGCGAGCTCTCCGGCACCAGCAACGCAGCATTTGCCCATGCCGCGAGCGACAACCGCAGCGTGACTTGTCATTCCGCCACGGGCGGTGAGGATGCCCTCAGCAGCGTTCATACCCCCGATGTCCTCCGGGGAGGTTTCGATACGCACAAGAATGACCTTCCTCCCCTCGTTCGCTGCTTGCTCAGCCGCCTCCGCCGAGAAGACGACAGCCCCGGTTGCCGCCCCCGGGCTCGCCGGCAGACCCCGCGTCAACGGGTGCGCCTTCTTTTCCTCCTTCGGGTCGAAGGTGGGGTGAAGAAGCTGTTCGATCTGCTCGGGGGCGACCCGGCCGATCGCCTCCTGTTTGCTGATTGTGCCATCCAAGGCCATCTCTACGGCAATGCGGACCGACGCTGCGGCAGTCCGCTTCCCGGTACGGGTCTGCAACATGTACAACGTCTCATCCTGGATCGTGAATTCGATATCCTGCATGTCGCGGTAGTGCTGCTCGAGCGTCTCGCGAATGGAAAGGAGTTCCTCGTAGGCATCTGGCAGAACGTCGTTGAGGGTTTCGATCGGCTGCGGCGTGCGGATCCCCGCAACCACGTCCTCGCCCTGTGCGTTCATCAAGTACTCGCCGTAAAAGGCGTTCTCTCCCGTTGAAGGATTGCGCGTAAAAGCCACGCCGGTTCCACAGCGCTCGCCCATGTTCCCGAACACCATCGTCTGCACGTTGACGGCCGTGCCGATCAATCCGCGAATCCGATTCAGCTGGCGATACTTAATCGCCCGGGGGTTATTCCACGATTGAAAGACTGCCGTGATCGCTCCCCACAATTGCTCTTTTGGGTCCTGAGGGAAATCGATGCCAAGCCGATCCTTGATCGCCGCTTGAAAGCGCTTGACCAGTTCCTTCAGGTCGGCGGCATCCAACTGCGTATCCAACTTCACACCCTTGCGCTCCTTGAGGCCCTCGAGGATCTCCTCGAACGGGTCGATCTCGGCCTCGGACTGAGGTTTCAATCCAAGCACGACGTCCCCGTACATCTGTACCAGCCGCCGGTAGGAATCGTATGCGAAGCGTTCGTTTCCCCCTCGCGCAATGAGCCCCGCCACGGTCTTGTCAGTCAGCCCCAGATTGAGCACCGTGTCCATCATCCCCGGCATGGAGACCGCAGCCCCGGAGCGGACCGAGACCAGAAGAGGCGCCTCAGGATCACCAAATCGCATCCCGGTCGCTTCCTCAAGCTTGCGTAGGCTCGACTCTACTTCAGCCTCTAGGCCATCCGGGTAGGTCCCATCGTGTTCCTCGTAGTAGTGGCAGACTTCGGTGGAGATGGTGAAGCCCGGAGGGACAGGGATCCCCAACCCGGCCATCTCGGCGAGGTTCGCACCCTTGCCACCGAGAAGTTCCTTCATCGATGCTTTTCCTTCGCTTTCCCCTTTGCCAAAGAAATAGACGTACTTCACGTGTTGCACCTCCGTAGATTCTTGACTCGCATTTCACTGCTATCTTAACCGTTCCATCTTACCGCAGAGGACACAGAGATCGCAGAGAAACTGAGAAATTAAATGATCGAGAGATTGAGAAGCTGAATTGTTTAATCTCTCACTCGTCAAATCACTCAACCTCTATCCTTTTCTTGATCTCTACGTGCTCCGCGCGCTCTGCGGTGTACGGTCATTTCCGGATTTCTCATGTCGAAAAGAGTGCCTCGACGAACTGCTCGGACGAGAACTCGTGCAAGTCTTCCTTGCGCTCTCCTATTCCAATGTACATCAGTGGAACGTTCAGTGCATCCCAAATCGCGAGAACCACGCCCCCCTTTGCCGTTCCATCCAGCTTGGTCAGCACGATCCCTGTCAGTTCGATCGCCTCATGAAAGCGGGTCGCTTGGGAGATCCCGTTCTGTCCCGTGGTGGCATCAAGGACAAGCAAGCGTTCATCCGAGCTGCGTCCGAGCTTCTTTGCCACGGTCCGCTCGATCTTGCGCAGCTCCTCCATCAGGTTGTGTTTGGTCTGCAGGCGACCCGCAGTATCCACAAACAGCACGCCACCGGTGCGCCGCACGTGATCCACAGCATCGAATACCACCGCGGATGGATCGGCACCCGCACGGTGTTTTATCAGATCGGCCTTGACCCGTTGTGCCCACGCGGCCAGCTGCTCAATGGCTGCCGCGCGGAACGTGTCAGCCGCGGCCAATGTGACTGGAAGGGAAGCGTCGCGCTCGCGTAGACGAGCAACCAGCTTGGCGATCGTCGTCGTCTTCCCCGAGCCGTTCACCCCGGAGACAAGGATCACCGTCGGCTCACCATCACTTCGCAACGCGAGTGACCGCTCGCAATCGGCAAGCCGAAGCCTAATCGCCGCCTTAAGAGAGACAAGGAGCGCCTCACCGCTGAGATGTCCTCGAGGAGCCTCTGCGGTGAGTTCGGCGATCAACTCCACGGCCATTCGAGCACCGACATCACCTGCAATGAGGATCTCTTCAATCGCTTCGAGTTCCGCGTCTCCGACCGTCCCGCCGTGGACGAGAACCTCCCCGATTGCATCAACGAGTCCCGCTCGGGTCTGTCGTAGACCGCTTTTCAACCGATCGATCCAGGCCATCACATCGCCTCCGGGACGGACATCCCCAGGATTTCCAGGCAATTGCGCAGCACGGTCTGCACGCCACGCAACAGGGCAAGACGGGCCCACATCACCCTCTCATCGGTCCCGATGACACGGTATTCCGTGTAGTAGGGATGAAAGGCCCTGGCAAGGTCCAGGGCGTAGCCGGCAAGCAGGTGGGGGGCGAATCCAAGCGCCGCCTCCCTTACCACGTCGGGGAAACGATCAAGCTGTTTGATCAGATCAAGCTCCTGCCTCGCTTCAAGCGGGGCAAGGTCGACCTCTGTGGGACTCACATCGAGCATACCGGCTTTACTGAAGATCGAAATGATCCGCGTGTGCGCGTACTGGATGTAGTAGACCGGGTTGTCCATTGATTCAGCACGAGCCAGATCCAGGTCGAACTCCAGGTGGCTCTCCGGCTTGCGGGCAACCATGAAATAGCGGACCACGTCACGCCCAAGCTCCTCCACTAGATCCCTAAGAAGGATGAACCGGCCAGCACGTGTCGACATGCGCGCTGCACTCGCACCCTCTTTGATGCTGACAAACTGATGTAACGCGTAGTCGAGAAAATCCTCTCGATAGCCGAGGATTCGCATCGCTGCCTTCATGCAGGATTGCTCCACCTGATGGTCGGCACCCTGCACATTGATGACGTGCCCGAAGTTGCGACGGTGCTTGTCCATGTGGTAGGCGATATCCACCATGAGATAGGTTGGTCGACCGTC
>CAZMOL010000018.1:6043-11417 GCA_964568045.1 uncultured Thermotogae bacterium | reverse complement strand
GGTGCTTGTCCATGTGGTAGGCGATATCCACCATGAGATAGGTTGGTCGACCGTCACTGCGGATTAGGACGGAATCCTTGATGCCGTTGTGTTCCTCCGCTTTGAGCCAGATTGCACCATCCGTTTCGTATACACCATCTCGCTGCCTCAGTGCCTCCAGAGCCCCAGCCACGGCTCCCCGCTCGTGCAGTGTTCTCTCGCTGAACCAACTGTCAAACACCACACCGAGCTCGGCGAGATCCTGCTTGATCGATCCGGAGATCCGCGTGACTGCCTCCGCGCGGAAGGTTCCAGCGGCAGCTTCGTCGAACGTGTGGAATCGATCGCCGAGCGTCCCCTTCAGTGCGCGGGCGATGTCGATCAGGTATTCCCCGCGATAGCCCTGTTCGGGGACCTCGACCGATTCTCCCCACAGCTGGCGATACCGTGCCCAGAGGGATCGAGCCAGAAGATCGATCTGGTGACCTTCGTCGTTGAAGTAGTATTCGCGAGTTACGCTGTACCCAAGGGCCCCATAGAGGGAGGCGAGCACGTCGCCGAGTACGGCCTGGCGACCGTGGCCGACCGTAAGGGGGCCAGTGGGGTTTGAACTTACAAACTCGATTTGAATCTGCGTCGGGCTTGACTGCTCGACCCGCCCAAATGTATCTCCGGCCTTGAGAATCTCCCGCAGCTGAGACGCAATCACGTCCGAACGCAAGAAGAGATTGATGAAGCCCGGCCCCGCAATCTCCACCCGAGAGAAAACGGTCTCTGGAAGTCCGCGGACGAGGCGTTCAGCAAGCTCGCGCGGAGACGTCTTGGCCTGTTGTGCCCCGACCAGAGCGATGTTGGAGGAAAAATCACCGAATTCTCCACGGTCGGAGCGCTTGATCTCAGTGTCGACCATGTGGTCTTGGAAACCCAGCTTTCGCCAGGAAGCGGCAAGCAGCCCAAGAATGTGTGCCCTTAATGATTCAATCATGATGTCGCTGGATACGAAATTCGGCGAAGGTGAAAGACGCTACTTCTCGATGATGAAACGGATACCGGTCTTCTTTTGTCCTGCGATGGTCAATTCCATGAAACCGGGGATGACTTTGATCTCAGCCTCAAGATCATCTCTTCCCAGCAACCGTCGCACGATAGCTATCGCCTTCACCGTTTGATTGACTGCACCGGCACCGATCGCGTGAACCTCTACAACCCCCTCCTGTTCCAGTGCCCCTGTGATCGCTCCGGCCACCGAGTTTGGGTTTGAGTGGGATGCGACTTTCAGGGTCTCCATGCCAGCCTCCTATTCCGCTGCTGCAACATATGTTCAAACCCTAATCCACTCAGTATAATCACATTCCCTGTCCCTGTCAACGAAGCGCCGTAGCCAAGCAAGATTTGCACTCCCAACGCCCGCGTGAGCAATGACACGGGAAAACCACCTGCTAGGGGGCGCCCCTGAGAAAGTCATTGGGATAGCAGATTAGGCAGATCGCTTACCGCCTCGGTATCGGCAGAATCGACGCCACAAAAGCACGCTTAGGACAGGTAGACGAGGCGAGCATCGTGATGCAGCCCGGAAGCGACAATCTTGTTTCCTGTCTAGGATTTCGTTAATCTTAAAGATGCGTGTGAGGGGGAATATCTATGGAGAAGATCGAACGCACATTCATTGAAGAGGAGATGGAGCAGTCCTACATCAACTACGCGATGAGTGTGATTCGTGGAAGGGCGATTCCAGACGTCCGCGACGGCTTAAAACCGGTGCAACGCCGTATCCTCTACGGAGTTCACGAACTCGGCCTCACTCCCGGAAAGCCACACAAAAAGGCCGCCCGTATCGTCGGGGAGGTGATGGGGAAGTTCCACCCCCACGGGAACGAGGCGATCTACGAAGCCATGGTGAACATGGCGCAGCCGTTTTCCTATCGCTACCCGTTGGTTGACGGCCAGGGCAACTTCGGATCAATCGACGGAGACTCTCCGGCAGCGATGCGTTACACCGAGGCCCGTTTGGCGCCTTTGGCTACCGAATTCCTCAGAGAGTTGGGAGAGGAAACCGTCGATTGGATGCCGAACTTCGATGATTCGCTCGAAGAGCCGATCGTCCTGCCGGCCAGGGTTCCGAACCTGTTGATGAACGGAGCGTGGGGCATCTCTGTGGGCATGACCACCCAGATTCCCCCCCACAACCTGGGAGAGCTCATAGACGGCACCATCTATCTGATGGACAATCCGCACGCATCCCTGAAGGAGATCATGGCCCACATCCCCGGCCCGGACTTCGCCACCGGCGGTCTGATTATGGGCAGGGAAGGGATCGAGGAGATGTATCGAACCGGACATGGGAAGTTCACGGTTCGCGGCAAGGCGACCATCGAGGACAACCAGATCATCATCAGTGAGATCCCGTATCAGGTTCGCAAATCGACGATCGTCGAGGCGATAGCCAGCAAGGTTCACTCGGGCGACATAGACGGTATCGCCGATCTGCGCGACGAGTCCGATCGGGCGGGGATGCACGTGGTGGTCGACCTCAAACGCTCGGCAAACCCCAACGTCGTTCTAAATCAGCTGTACAAGTACACCTCTCTTGAGCGAAGCTTCGCCGCGTTCTTCCTCGTAATCCTCGACGGAAACCCACGCACCCTCTCGTTGAAGGAGATCCTGAACAGCTTCATCGACTTCCGGCGGCAAGTCGTGCGGCGCAGGACCGAACACCGCCTGGAGACGGCCCGCAAGCGAGCTCATATCCTCGAGGGCTACCGAATCGCCCTGTCGCATATCGAACGAGTCATCGAGGTGATCCGTGCAGCCAAGGACACCGCCACGGCTGCCGCACACCTCAAAGAGGAACTGGCGCTGTCTGACGAGCAGACCGATGCCCTCCTCAAGATGAGGCTGGCTCAGCTGACTGCACTCGAGCAAGAGAAAATCGACGCTGAATACGAAGAGAAGATCAAGGCCGTTGCTGAGTACGAACGGATTCTGGCAAGCGACGTTCTTCTCGATGAGACCGTCAAGCGCGAACTGCACGAGATGGAAGAGCTCCATGGCGACGAGCGCCGCACGCTCATTACCGACGAGGACGGCGTGGTTGATTTCACCAGTCTCATCCCCGACTACGATTTGATGGTATGCGTGACCCAACGTGGGTACGCAAACGCGCCCCGCGAATTCGATTTCAAGAGCCAGGGTCGGGGCGGAAAGGGAGTCATTGGACAACGCACAAAGGAAGATGATTACATCTGCTGCACCACGATCGCGAACGCCCGCAACGAATTGCTCATCTTCTCCGACCGCAGACGGGTCTACCGGACCCAAGGCTACAAGCTCCCGTCCATGCGAAGGGACGCCTCCGGCAAGAACCTGCGTACCATAGTCGCCCTTGAACAGGACGAAGTGGTTCGGGCGATTCTCCCCGTCTCCAGTTTCACCGAGGAGAAAGACAGACTCTGCCTAATGGCAACCGCCAATGGAATCGTCAACAAGAACCGCCTGGCCGACTATGCCAACGCACATACCAATGGGATCATCGCCCTCAATGCCGACGAGGACGATCGTTTGGTGGATGTCAGTGCAACCCACGGCGGGGGCGAGGTCCTCTTGGCAACCCATCACGGCAAAGCGATACGCTTCCGCGACGAGGACGTCCGCCGCACCAAGCGACCATCGCGCGGGGTGATCGGAATCCGGCTTGAAGAAGGAGACCGCGTCGTCGGAATGGTGGGAATCGACCCGGATATCACCATGGACAAGAAGCTGCTCATGGTCACCGAGCGTGGCTACGGCAAACGCGTCTCACTGGTCGACTTTCCGCTGCAGGGACGAGGAGGCAAGGGAGTTCTCGGAATCAAGCTTGACCGTGACTCCGGAACGTTGGTCTCGATCGGAATCGTCTCCGATCAGGACGAGATCATCATCATCACCGAACAGAAGGTGATCCGTATCCTCGCCGGGGACATCAACACCTACGGGCGATATGCCCGCGGGGTCAGGTTGATGACCCTTGACGAGGAAGACCGCATCATCGCTGTGGTAAAAACGTAGGAGCCGAATGCCCAAGCCGATCGAAGACATCATAAAGCAGGTCGAGACAGGGACTGCGGATCTTATTCCCCGCGATGAATTGATCCAGAAGCTCAAACACGCACAGGAAGTGGGGAAACCGCTGCGGGTGAAGCTGGGCATCGACCCGTCAGCGCCACACCTCACTCTGGGACACTCCGTTCCGCTACGCAAGATGCGCCAGTTTCAGGACCTCGGTCACATCGGCGTGTTGGTGGTGGGCGACTTCACCCGCCGCATCGGTGACCCATCCGGCCAGTCCTCAACACGGGCGCTGATGACGGAAGAAGACATCCACCGAAACATGGAAACCTATCAGGAGCAGGCGTTCAAGATCCTCGATCCAGACCGAACCGAGATTCGGTATAACTCGGAATGGCTCGGCACACTCACTTTTGCCGATGTCATCGAGCTGTCTTCGAAGTACACCGTGGCCCGGATGCTGGAGCGGGACGATTTCGCCAAACGACACAAGGAGAACCAACCGATCAGCGTTCTCGAGTTCCTCTACCCGCTCGCCCAGGCGTACGATTCGGTAGCGATCCACGCCGACGTGGAACTCGGCGGGACCGATCAGTTCTTCAATCTCCTTGTTGGGCGGGAGATCCAGCGGGAATACGGCCAGGACCCTCAGGTAGTCCTCACCGTTCCCCTGCTGATCGGGACGGACGGAGTCCGCAGCATGAGTCAGACTGTGGGCAATTACGTGGGCATCGAGGAGCCGCCGAATGAGATCTTCGGCAAGTTGATGTCCATCCCCGATGAGCTGATTGCCGACTACTTCTTCCACCTGATCGGCGTTGCTGCCGAACAGATTGCCGATCTATCTCCTCGGGACGCGAAGCGGCAGCTGGCATTCGACATCACTGCCACGTATCACGGAAGCAACGCTGCAACAGCAGCCCGCGAGGAGTTCGACCGCGTGCACATCCACCGCGAGCGCCCCTGCGATGTCCCCCAGGTGTCCCTTGACCGCACGCTGGTCAAGGAGAACGGGAAGATCTGGGTGATCGATCTGCTTCAAGCATCGGGGTTGGTTGCGAGCCGGGGTGAGGCCAAACGGTTGATCGCCCAGGGAGGGGTGAAGGTGAACGAACAGCGCGTCGCATCGGGCGACATCGACCTTCCCTTCGAGCCTCCCGTACTGATCCAGGTAGGAAAGCGTGCCTTCGCCGAACTGATCTAGACTGGCGTCCTCTGTGGGGATGAGCGAGGAGTTCGCCTGCTGCGTGTGCCTAGCGACGATCTACTGGCCGCCCCCTGAAGAGATCTCTTCTACCTGCGGATAGGCCGAGGTTTTAAGGATGATGCTCCGCGGGCACTTCTCGATCGC
>CAZMOL010000018.1:0-5943 GCA_964568045.1 uncultured Thermotogae bacterium | reverse complement strand
AGGATGATGCTCCGCGGGCACTTCTCGATCGCCGCCGCGGCCACCATCTTCTTCTCCGGATCGAAGAACGGAAGATCCTTCTCCTCATTCCACGTCACCTCGCCGTCTTCCGACGCCTTGACACAGAGCCGACAATGGATGCATCCCACCGAGCACTTCTTGCGCTGTGCTACATCCTTGGCGGCTAAATAGTTGCAGCCGAGGTACTGCGGCATGTCGGCTGGAATCAGCTCAATCAGGCTTCTCGGGCACGTCGCAACGCACATCCCGCAGCCGATGCACCTCTCCCAATCCACAACGGCCACCGCTCTGGCCTCATCGATGGTGATTGCATCCGCCGGACACACGGTCGCGCAGTCCCCAAAGCCTAAACAGGCGTAGGGGCATTCCTTGAATCCGCCTCCCACCTGGACGGCAGCGCCACAGGTAGCGATCCCGCCGTACGCCCCGATAATCGGGGAGTCGCCGGTGCAGTGCACAACCGCCTTTTGCCCGATCTGTGTCGTGTCGATGTCCAATCCCAGATACTCCCCCAGACGTTTGGTTCCCTCCTCGTCCTTGGCGAGAAGGCGACAAGGGGTCTTGACAACGACCTCCTTGTCCTTAGCCGCGGCCTGGGCGTAGGCAAAGCACCCCGGCTGGCCGCAGGCACCGCAATCGGCACCGGGCAGATACTCCTTGATCTCCGCTGCCTTCTGCAGCGACTCGTCCTCCTTTGGAAGTAGCCTGTTGACCACGAAGATCGCAATGCCGGCAATGAGTCCGACGAGCGTGAGAAGCCCCACCGCGAGAATCGTCTGAACACTCATCCGACCATCCCTCCAAACGCCAGGAAGGCAAGCCCCAAGAACATGGCCGTGATGAACGCAATCGGTGCTCCCCGGAACGCCTTGGGCGTGTCTGCCAGGTCCAGCCGTTCCCTGATTCCGGACATGATCACCAGCACCAACGTGAATCCCAGTCCGGCGCCGAGTGCAGCGGCGATCGACTGCGGAAAAGTGTACACCGAGTCGATGTTGATGAACGTGATTCCCAGCACGGCGCAATTCGTGGTAATGAGCGGCAGGTATATCCCTAGGGCGTTGTACAGGGTTAAGTTCGTGCGTTTGATCGTCATCTCGATGATCTGCACCAGCGAGGCGATCACCAGGATGAAGATCACCGTTCGCATGTACTCCGCGCCGTAGGGGACCAGGAGCACGTGAAAGAGCGGCCACGTCACCGCCGAGGCGACGAACATGACCAGAAGAACGGCAACTCCCATGCTGAACGCGTTTTTGAGGTTCTTGGAAACCCCGAAGAACGGACACAGTCCGAGGAACTTCGACAGAACCATGTTGTTGACCAGTGCCATACCAAAGAAGATCGCTACTAGTTCACTCACTCTCGCTCACCCCCATCCATCGGAACAACGCCAGAAGGACCCCAATCACGAAGAACGCGCCCATCGGCAACAGAAAGATCGCTGCCGGGTTCTCCTCGAGTCCGGGGACGGTGAACAGATGCACGCCGAAGAACTCGAGCGACCCGCTACCCAAAAGCTGTCTGACAAGCGAGACGATGAAGATGGCCCATCCAAAACCGATCGCCATTCCCAGAGCATCGGCGATCGAATGAACAACGCGGTTCTTGCTGGCGAACGCCTCTGCCCTGCCCAGGATGATGCAGTTCACTACAATAAGAGGGATGTACATTCCCAGCGATTTGGAAAGCTCGGGAACGAATCCCTGGAGCATCAGATCGACGAGCGTCACCAGGGTGGCAATGATGACGATGAACGTGGGAATCCGCACCCGATCGGGAATGAATCGCCTGATCGACGACACGATGAGGTTGGCAGCAAGCAAGACGAATAGAACCGCCGCGGTCATGCCCACCGCATTGTCCAGCGACGTGCTCACCGCCAGGGTTGGACACAGCCCCAGAAGCAGGATGAACGTCGGATTTGCCCGCATGATCCCGTTGGTGAAACTGTCTTTGAAGGACTGCATGTCACTCGCCTCCCTCGTTGTTTCCAGACTGCTCTTGGATAGCATCCTTGACGGCCTCGACCACCGATGACGAACTGATCGTCGCACCGGTGATGGCATCGATCGTACCTCCGTCCTTGGTCAGGGCCAACGTCTCTGCCTCCTGTCCGACAAACTGGTCCAAGAACGTCGCTTCGGTGATCTTTGCGCCCAGGCCCGGCGTCTCCTTTTGCGAGACGATCTGGACACCACGCAGGGCGTTATCCAATTCCAATCCGACCAGAATGTCAATCGGCCCGCCGTAACCCACGCCCTGTGCCATGAACGCTTGACCGAGCAAGACTCCGTCGGCGGTCACGGTGTACCGCTCCGAGTTCTCATCGAAGCTGTAGTCGTCCATTTCCGGGAACAGGGTCTGCAGCATCTCCATGACCGCTTGGCGCCTTCCCTCTGCAATCGGCTCCTCGGTGATGCCGTTTGTCACGGTCAGCGCAATCACGGAGACCAACACCACGGCCGTCAAAAACAGGATCGGGTACAAGCCGCCGTTTCCTTTGCCCATTGCCCTACCCCCTTTCCTTCTTCTTGACGTACCCATAGGGCTTCGGCCGTACGTATCGATCGATCAATGGGGTGAACGCGTTCATCACCAGGATAGAATAGGCAACCCCCTCAGGCATGTTGCCCAACACTCTGATCAGGACAACGAGCACACCGGCTCCAATGGAGAAGATGATCTTGCCTCGCGTCGTGAGGGGGCTTGTCACGTAGTCGGTCGCCATGAAAAACGCGCCGATCATCAACCCGCCGGCGAGGATGTGAAACACCGGATCCTGTCCCATCAGCCAACTGAGGACGAACACCGTACCGATGTAGAACACGGGGACCTGCCATTTGATCAACCCAAACGCAAGCAGGACAACTCCACCGACCAGGATCAGCAGGGCGGAGGTCTCCCCCACACTGCCTGCAACATTGCCGAAGAACAACGCCTTGTAGAGTCCTCCCGTGGTCAGCGTGGTGACGAATCCCTCTCCGAGCGGGGTGGCCGAGGTCACCGCATCGGCCATCCAGGACGTGGTGGGAGCGATCCATCGGCTGAGCGAACCGGCAAATGACACGGTGACGAATGCTCGCCCGGCAAGCGCCGGATTGAAGATGTTGCACCCCAGCCCACCGAACGCTTCTTTTGCAATGGCGATCGAGAATACGGAGCCGATCGCCACGACCCACAACGGTGTGCGCGGCGGCAGGACGAGCACGAACAGCAGCCCGGTCACAATGGCACTGCCATCCATGAAAAACGGCCGTCTTCGCATCGCCTTGGCAACGTACTCCGTGAGCACCGCAGCAGCCACCCCGGTGGCGAGCATCAACAGGACGTACAGTCCAAAGAAGTAGATCGCTCCGAGCGCGGGGAACAGAAGCGCCAACACCACAAGATACATGTCCCGCTTTATCGACGCCCGACCCCGTAGATGAGGAGCGGGTGATAGGATGAGTCGATTGGCGTTTTCCATCACGTTGCCTCCCGCTTGCGCAATTCCGCCTTCCCCACTTTGACGTAGGCGACGATAGGGATGTTCGCCGGGCACTCGAAGGCACACGCTCCGCACTCCACACAGCTTCCTATGGAGTAGTCGATTAGACCCTCGTAGTCCCCCGCTTTGACGTAGTTGACGAACATCAGCGGCATCAGACTCGTTGGACAGGCCGCAACGCAACGTCCGCAGCGGATACAGCCGTGTTCGACGCGGACGTCGCTTGATTTGACGAGAACACAGTTGGTGGACTTGACAATCGGAGAGGCAACCGACGGCTGCGCGATCCCCATCATCGGGCCGCCAAAGATCACTTCATCCGCACTCGGATCCGCACCACCGCACTGCTCGATGAGGTGGGACGCGGAAGTTCCGAACCGCGCAAGGACGTTCTTCGGCTCGTACACCAGGCCGGTCACCGTCACCACACGCTCCACCAGAGGTTTTCCCTCCACCACCGCATCGGTCACCGCGGCCAGGGTCGCCACGTTCTGCACCACAACACCGATGTCGGTGGGAAACCCTCCCTCGGGAACCTCGACGCCCAAGATCTCCTTCACCAACGTCTTCTCCGCCCCCATCGGGTACTTCGCCTTCACCGCGGTAACAGTGACCTCACCCGGCAGATCGCTCTCGGACACGGCGCGCCGCATTTGCTCGATCGCCTGCGGCTTGTTGTCCTCGATCGCGATATAGACTCTACTCACCGACAACAGGCGCGCGAGAATCTTGATCCCCTGTAGGATGCGGTCGGTCTGTTCAAGCATCAGTTGTGCGTCGGCGGTGATGTACGGTTCGCACTCCGCGCCGTTGACGAGAAGCGTGTGCGCCGGACTCTCCGGGGGTCGGCTCAGCTTCACGTGGGTGGGAAACGCCGCCCCGCCCAGCCCGACGATCCCCGCCTCCTTGATCCGCGCGAGCGTTTCCTCCGCCGACAACGCCTCGGGATCCACAGGCACACAGTCGACCCATTCGTCCTCTCCGTTTGACTCGATCGCCACGCCGGCAACCGGATCACCGGTAATCGGACTCACCACAGTGAGCAGCTGCTTCACTTCGCCGGACACCGTTGCGTGAACCGGCGCCGAACAGAAGCCGGGACCGGCCTGCGCAATCTTCTGCCCCACCTTGACCTGGTCTCCCCGCTTGACTACCGGCTGCGCCGGGGACCCGATGTGCTGCTGCAAGGCAAGCACAACGCTTTCCGGCAAGGGAACACGCTCAATCGCCTTCCCCGAAGCGAGCGCCTTGTGTCCGGGAGGATGCACTCCAGCCGGTCGCTTCAGCCCCAACCACTCAACCACACGTGTGTTCATAAGCCACCCTTCTCCGATTACTCAAACGCGCCAAGGCCTTCCGAACGATAGAGCCGACTGGGCTCCTCATACCCGACGACAAACGCCTCCACTGTCTCCAACGTGTCCACAAGCGCAATCCCATCGATCGGGCCGAGCACGAATACCGCCGTGGCCAGGGCATCGGCCTGTGTGCAGGTGGGCGCAATCACGGTCGCGCTCGAGGCGTTGTGAGAGGAAAAACCCGTGCTGGGATCCATGATGTGACCGACTTCGGCCGCGGGATCGAAGTACCGCTCGTAGTTGCCCGAGGTCGCGATCGCCCCGTCCGTCAAGCCAAAGCGCACGAGGAAATCCGCTGAATCGTTCGGGTTTCGCAGGACGATCTCCCAGGGCTCGTTATCCGGTTTGCCGCCCAGCGCTCCGATGTCCCCACCGGCGTCGATGAGACCGTGTTTGATCCCTGTTTCCTGCAGCGCCTCCAGGCCTTGATCCACGGCATACCCTTTGGCGATGCCACCCAGAGTTATCTTCGTTCCGGGAGCCAACACAATACTCGGCCCTGCCGTCACCGATATCCTGTCCGGACCGACAACGGCCATCGCCTCCGAGATCGCTTCCTGCTGTTCTCCAGGTTCCAGCTCCCAGAATTGCCTGTCGGCGCCGGCCGCATACCGCCACAGCTCAAGCAGCGGCTCAACCGTGATGTCAAACGCTCCTCCACTGATCGTTGAGGTCTCCCCCGCCGCTTCCACGATCTCGATCAACTCGGGGGAAGGATCGTTTAAGTGCCCCTGTTCATTCAGCGCGTAGGCCTCGGCGTGCTCGTCGTAGATGGAGGCGATGCGTTCGATCTCCGACATCCGGGAGAAGGCGGCCTCCATTGCCCGCGCTGCTCGATCGGAATCCCTGTCGTAGACCGTAATCGTGACCCACGTGTCCATCATCTCGCGCCGCTGCTGAAACATTTGCATCGGGGGAGGGAAGAAGACGCGGTCAACCAGGAACACCAGCGCCAACAAAAGAACGAGCACCACTGGCAGCAATCGTTTCAGCCAATGGTGCTTGCGATTGTCTTTGCTCAGAGGCACGTACCCTCCTGTTCGACGCAATGCTTCAACCGCGAGGATTATAGCA
>CAZMOL010000017.1:11196-22908 GCA_964568045.1 uncultured Thermotogae bacterium | reverse complement strand
AATTCCGCTGCATGAGTCGGCCCTGCAATCCCGGACGATTGGATAGGAATTGCTGGACGCGGTCGGAGTGCGCTCCTTCATTGCCGAAGTGCGCACGGAGTCGCTCCATTGCCTCCTCCCGCATTTCTGAGGGGAGATTCTCCCCCATCGCCCGGCCTCGCATTCCTAGGGGGCCTGCCTGGAATCGGTGCTCCTGGAGGGCCATTGTGCCGAAGCGAATCCCCAGTAGGTGATCAAATGCACTGCCGAGGGTTTCCCCCTGCTTGAGGGTCAGGATCTCTTTGAGATCCTCCAGTGCCCCTTGCGCCTTCTCTTGCAGGGCAGAGGCTTGAACGGACTGCTCCCCGCGGAACGCCTCAACGAGCACATCGAGCTCCTCACCCGTTTCGTTGAAGCGGAGCATCTCTTGTTCAAAGGCATTGCGACTCTCCTTCAGGGCGTTGGCCTCATCGAGAACCCCAGCCAGGATGTCGCGGATCTGTTGCATTTGGTCGGTTGTCAGCTCCAATCTGTTGATTGTGATCAACAAACCGAGGTTACTCGCATCTGTGTCTTGAGTGGTGTCCAACTGAGCACTGGCCGGAACGATCGCCAGCAGGCCGAGAATGACAACTAAGGAGACTACACGGTTTGCCGTTTTCATGTTCAGTTTCCTCCTTATCTACTGTGTATTGATGCCCACAGTAGCCAGTCAAGATGAATAAGGAGGTTCAAAGTGATGGCGGTTCTGTGAAGGTGTTTGCAGCCGCAACCTCGCATTTGAGGTCTATCTTCACAACATTGCCACATCTTCGAACCAGCCGCTTCATTTGCAGGTGGTAGTCTCTGGGTTCAACCATAAGTGTTGAGGACACAATCGCATCGCAAGGAAAGGAACAATATGATGAGTGATGAACACGTTCAGTTTACGGTTATGAGTGGACGCGCCGAGAAATGGAGGAATCAGACTCATGGTAACAAGACTGCTTGGATGTCTGTGGGTAGGGATCTTCTTACTGATCCCTTGTATCGGCTTTGCCGAATCAAATCCAGGGCCTGTTGAGCTTCCGCTTGACGAGGCGATCGTCCTTGCTCTGGAGCATCACTCCGATGTTCGCCATGCCGAGCTGGAGCTGTGGATCGCTGAGCTGCAATTGGAGGCGGCGTGGGCAAGGTCGACCGTTCCTTCGATCGGCCTGCAAGTGAATCCCCCCGACCTTTCCGCGGGCGGATTGGCTGAGGACATTCAAGGGACATTCGGTGTCGGTGTTTCGCTGCCGTGGGGTACACAAACCAATCTTTCGGCGGACCTCCGGCTTGGCTGGAACAGGGCAACGGGAGAGTGGAGCAACTCCGGTTGGGGGATTGCCTACTCTCAACGGTTGGATCTGGCACAACTCGATGCCGGTTCCGAGGAACTCATCGCAAAGCAGCAGGCGGTGACCGATGCCCGATTGGCGTTGGAGCAGGCCCGCAATACGATTGTGCTTGACACCATCGAGGCGTACAGTGGTCTCCTTTCTACGAATGCGCTCCTCAACCAGGCACAGGCGGATCTCCGATTAGCAGAGGCCGACCTGACCCAGGTGGAAGAACAAGTAGAGGCAGGAATCAAAGGAGAAGCTTCTCGTCTGGAAGCCGAACTGGCCGTACTCGACGCGCAGATCACGTTGGAGCAGGCCGAAACCGCCTACGTCACGGACAAGGAGACTTTTGGGCGAGTCACGCTGGGAATCAGAGAAGAATTCGAGGCCGTGGCATTTGCGCTTCCTCTCAGCCTCCTTACACAGGCAGCAGCCGAGATGGTGATCGGAGCGGAGATCCCACAAGCGGCCATTGTGGGCGTTTCCGACGTGCAGGCCGCGCAACAGGGAGTGGCGAACGCCAAAGAAGCCCTCAGAGCCTCGCGCGCGGATGCGCTACCGGAGCTGTCGATTCAGGCCGGTATCGATGAAGTAGGCTGGAAGGTCAGTTGGGGCATTTCGTTCGACCTATTCAACCCCGATCGCTTCCTCGAGATTGACATCGCTGCGGTCAACGTGGATCTTGCCAAGGCACACCTGGAGGACACGCAGGAACGAGTGAGAAACAGCATTCTCAATCAACAAACCACACTTCGGAAATCCTTGGAAGACCTTGACCGTCTTCCGCTTGAGGAAGAGAAGTGGATGCTGGAAGAACAGGTCATGCAAGCTAAGCGCGAGGCCGGGGCGATCAGCGAGCAGGACTGGGAGGAGTTCCTCGAAGGCAAGCAGACGTTCGACCTGACGAAGGACGAACGCATTACGTCACTCCTGCTCGCCTACTTAGCGTACCGGGATGGCCTCGGACTGAAACTCGAATGGGAGGAATGGTTGAAATGAATATGAAACGGCGGACGTGGTACCTCGGCAGCGCGTTGATCGTGATTATCATCGTTGGGGCGGTCGTCGGTCTCATGCTCAGCCGATCCGACGGTACATCCGCGACGACGGCCAAGGGTCAAGCGACGGTCCAAGTCGTTCGTGGTGACATTTCGCGAACCCTCACCGTGTACGGCGAGGTCGTTCCGAAGCAAGAGTACACCTTTACGTTCGACGGGGATCGAGTGAACGAGATCCTGGTGAGCGTTGGCCAGCGCGTCGAACAGGATCAGGTTCTTGTCGAACTCGACAGCACGCAACAGGAACTCGCTTTGCTGCAGGCCGAGCGGGCCTTGCAGGAAGCTCGGGCCGAAGGGATTCCGGCCGTCATCCGCGAGAAAGAACTCTCCCACCAGATCGCGCTTGCCAACTACGAGGACGCCACGCTGCGCGCACCCTTCGCCGGCGTCGTTACCGAGATCAACCAAGCGACGACGTCTTCGGAGAACTGGAGCCTTGTCTTGATCGACACAAGCGAACTTTACGTCGAAGCGACCGTCGACCAGCTCGACGCCCCTGAGGTAACTGCTGGCCAGAAGGCGAAAGCGGTAATCGAACCCTTGCCCGATCAGACGTGGACGGTGGAGATCGTCGAGGTCGGCGGGATGGCCGTATCCAAGGGGAACAGCACCGTGGTCGTTGTCACCGGCAGGCTGCCTGAGGCCGACCCCACCATCCTCGTCGGATACACAGTCGAGATGGAGATCACCACCGCGTCGGCCACCGATGTCTTGATCCTCCCGATCTCCTGTCTGCTCCAGAGCCCTCGCGGCTGGATGGTCATGAAGGTGGTCGACAACAAGCCGACGCCCCAGGCGGTGACAATCGGGGCGACCTCCGACACCTACGCCGAGATCCAGACCGGCCTTAAGGAGGGGGACCTCGTCCTCCTCAACTTGGCAGCAGGCACAGAGTCGACACGGGATAACACGCAGGAGCAGCGCGGGCCATTCCTACCGGGTGGAATGCCACTGGGTGGGTTCGGCCCCGGGATGCCGTAATCGCGATGATCGAACTCAAAGAAGTTACCAAGGACTACCCGATGGGCGAGGTTGTGTATCGCGCGCTGCGCGGCATCGACCTGCGGATCGACGAGCGCGAGTTCGTTGCCATCACCGGCCCCTCGGGCTCGGGAAAATCAACGCTTATGCACGTGATCGGTGCCCTGCACCGTCCGACCAGCGGAGAAGCGCTGTTCGACGGCGAGAACCTGGGAACTCTCTCCCGCGAGGAGCTGGCCAACATCCGAAACAAGAAGATAGGTTTCACTTTTCAGCAGTTCTTCCTCCTTCCGCGCTCGACCGCGCTGCAGAACGTCGAACTGCCGATGGTCTACGCCGGCGAACGGCCGAAGGAACGGCGAGAGCGGGCTTTGGCTTGTCTGGACCGTGTTGGCCTGGCGGACCACGCGCATCACAAGCCGACGCAACTCTCCGGAGGCGAGTCGCAGCGCGTGGCCATCGCGCGGGCGCTGGTTAACTCACCACGGCTCATCCTCGCTGACGAACCAACAGGGAATCTAGACAGTCGTACTTCTGAAGAGATCGTCGAGCTCTTCACCTCGCTGCACCAAGAGGGGAGAACCGTGGCGATCGTTACCCACGAGTCTGAGATCGCAGCTCGCGCCCAGCGCGAGGTCGTCTTGCGAGATGGCTGCATCGAGGAGGACAGACATGGGACTGCTTGAGATGCTACGTACTTCCCTGACGGCGCTTCGCGCTCATAAGCTGCGAACGTCGCTGTCGGTGCTCGGCATCGTCATTGGCGTCGCGGCCGTCGTCGCGGTTATCGCCTTGGTCAACGGCGCGACCGCTCAGGTTAAGGAGCAGATAGCCGGACTCGGCATGCGAACGCTTACGATCAGCATCTTTCCAGGCGCCCTCTCCTCCGCCGTGTCGGCGCGCGCCCTGACCGAGGAGCTGACCTCTAAACTCCGCGCCGCTCCTTCGGTTTCGCAAGTAGTCCCAACCGCCATGACACGCGCGGAGGCGATCATCGGCGGCGAGACATGGGACGCATCGGTCATGGGCGTCAACCCCGAGTTTGCGGACCTGTTCGACAAGTTCTATCCGGAGAGCGGGCGGTTCATTCACACGCTCGACGATCAGCGCAAGGTCGTGGTTCTTGGCGCCGGATTCGCCGAGGACTACTTCTCGGGTGAGGACCCGGTCGGGCAGAGACTCACGCTCGATATCCAAGGCCAGAAGGTTGCGTTCCAGATCATCGGGGTGATGTGCGAGCGAGGCAGAGTGGGCTATCAGGATCTCGACGACTCGATCTACGTGCCGCTGTCCACGGTTCAGCTTCTGTCTGGATCGCGGCAGTTCACGTCGTACACCGCTCAGGCGGCCAGCGAAACCGTGGTCGAAAGCGCAGCCGCGGAAATCGAGGAGATCCTCGCCAAGACGGTCGAGGCATCGAACACCTCGGCGGCCCAAGTCAGGAGCCGCTTCGGTCCGAGGACCCCGTACAACGTACAGATCCAGAAGGAGGCAATCGAAACGTATGAGGAGAGCGTCAACACGATGACGCTGATCCTCGGTGGCGTTGGCGCGATCTCGCTTCTTGTTGGCGGGATCGGGATCATGAACATCATGCTCGTCTCGGTCACCGAACGGACGCGGGAGATCGGAATCCGCATGGCGATCGGGGCGCGCCCACAGGATGTCCGCATGCAGTTCCTCGTCGAGGCCGTCTTAATTAGCCTTCTTGGCGGCTTCCTCGGTCTGGGCATCGGGTGGTTGTGTGCTTGGCTCGGTTCGATGTTCGGCGGCTGGCCGTTCGTGATCTCGGTCTATCCCGCTCTCCTCGCCTGTGGGTTTTCGCTTCTGATCGGCGTGACCTTCGGCCTCTACCCGGCACTCCGCGCCGCGAAGCTCGACCCCGTTGAAGCGCTGCGATACGAGTGACAACGAACCGGTCAATGACACGCTGGAGAGATTCACACAGAAGGAATACCATTGATGAAGAAAACGACAGGTGAAAAGCTGTCGGTGTTATTGCCGGGGGTGGGGAGGATTGTCTCGGTGGAGTCGAGGAGCTGGTCGCTACTGTGACTGCGCAACACGCCGATCTTCGCAGTGCGTTTGACGAACCGGCGAGCACTTTCACCAATGTGAGTTGTGCTGGCGTCGTTATGAAGGAGCCATTGTGACAGCGCCAGACATTCTCCTGATCGTTCTCGACTCGCAGCGGGCCGACCGGCTGGGGTGCTATGGATACCCGGCTGCCATTACACCTAACTTGGATAGTTTCGCACGCGAAGCTGCTCTCTTCGAACAGGCGATTTCGCCTGCTCAGTGGACGATTCCTACCCACGCCTCACTGTTTACGGGTCTCTACCCAACAGCACACAGGGTAACCCAGTATCGACAGACCCTCGACGCAAATGTGCCACACCTGGCTGCGGTGCTGAGTGCTTCCGGCTACAGAACAATTGGCCTTTCAAACAACGCACTCGTAGGGGTTCTGAAAAACGGCTTCACGCGGGGATTTGACACGTTCTACAGCTACAGCGGTGCACTGCCTAACGTTCTGGAGGCGTCAATCCATCCAGCTGGACGTCAGGGACGAGTCGTTCAACGAATTGGTTGCCACCTGCGCCGCGTGGTCCGTCCGATACAAGATCGCCTTGGACAGTCGGATCTTGCGTACCGCATTGCGCTTAGGACACGGACAATACCACTGTGGGCAAAGCTGGCGAATGCCAAGGGGCAAAACGAGCGCTCAGTCAAGGATCTCTGTCGTTTGTTGGAGGTGCGAAACAGGGCACGAAGGCGGAAACCTCTATTTCTCTTTCTGAACTTGATGGAGACGCACATGCCGTTCCGGCCACCGGATGAATTCCTTGACAAACTCGCTCCCGGCTTGCGTAGCTGCAAGGAAACCCGCGACATCATACGCGCCTGGACAGGAGATGCGTATCGCTGGGAGGCGCTGCTGGATCCCCCTCTAGAGGACTTGGAGCGCCGTGTGCTCGATGAGCTGTATGACGCTGAGGTTGCGTACCAGGATGACTACCTGGGGCGACTGTTCGATGCACTGGCCAAGAGAGATAACCGCGCCAACGTGCTGACGATCATAACAGCGGATCACGGCCAGGCTCTGGGTGACCACGACTGTTTTGGGCATTCCTTCGGTGCTCACCAGGAATTGATACGCGTGCCCCTTGTGCTTCATTGGCCGGATCAGATCGACTCGACGCGTGTAAGTGAACCGGTCAGCACCCGGCGTATCTTTCACACCCTGCTTGATGCGGGTGGTTGTCCATCTGCTATCAAGGCGGGTTTGGATACCGTTGAAATCCGCAGGTTGGCCCTACAAAAAACGTTGGACAGCTGCGATCCCGAAGACAACGCCGCCGCTGCCGAGGTCTATCCCGCTCTTCACTCTGTCAGGGTTATGGAAACGACACGGCCACGGATGGCTTCGCAGCGGCGGGCCCGTTCGTTGCGCCGCGTCATCGTCAAGGACAGCTTCAAGCTGATCAAGATCGACGACGTGCCCGAGGAGCTGTATAACCTCGAGTCAGACCCGCTCGAGCTCTCGAACATCATCGCGGAGGCCCCCATGATTGCGGAGGCCCTCGACCACCAGCTGAGCCGGATGATCGATCGGGTGAAAAGCCGAGATCGTCACCTCTCCCCCGGTGAGCAGCTCGATTTGGACGGTGATGAGCAGCTGAAGCAACGCCTGCGCGGCCTCGGCTACATCGACTGATGGCAGTCAACGGCGCAGCAACCGACTCCGAAATCGTCCCCATGACAGTGGGCTCGGCTGTCAGGTAAGCGTGCTACAAGACTAGATGATGGCTCTGGACTTCGTGTGGCTTTGAGGCAAATTCGATGTACTGTACTGAAAAGCGGTTGTTGCTCCAAGCAGCAGCGGTTTCAGAGCCGCCCACCTGGTAAAGGTTAACGTCCCTAGCGATGGCCGGAACACTCCGTCCCCTGGGGGTACTCCCTCGATATATGAATGGGGCTTTTCCGAAAGATCAAGCGGCTCCTCACGTCGGTGGTTGCATTCCTTGGAGTGATCTAGTGTTCAGGCTGTTAGCATTTCTGTTGAGCGAAGAGCCGCTGATGACCGATCTTCTAGATCTTTGGTATCACGGAGCAGACTAAACGGAAAAGGCATGTGTTACTTGATGAGGGGAGATCGTTCACTCCCCCGTACGACGAGCGTTAGGAAAAACAGCAGCCACTACGAATTTACGATCTCCACGCTGAGCGTCTCGCCGAAATCCCTTCCGACGCTGACTAGCTTGATGTCCACCGGGTTCCGTCAAACGATGCACCACGGCGCAGCCAATTGGGCCAAAGGTGTACTGAATTACGCGTATCCCGTCTGTCATCCTAGCGAATGTCGCAGATCAACTGGGAGACTACAGGACCTGAAGGATGTAAAGGCTATCCAAGACCGGCCAGCTCTCGCACAGCGGCAATGTTCGCTTGTGCGATGGCCCTTGCTTTCTCTGCGCCCCGAGCGAGAGTCTTCTCAACCGTTCCCGAGGCCTCAAGCTCGGCACGCCGCGCCTGGATTGGGCGCAGGACGCTCATTAGGTATTCGAAGACAGCATCCTTCAATCGAGAGTACATCAAGTGGCCAGCCGCGAACTCCTGACGTAGCTCCGCCACCACCGATGTATTTTCCGAAAGGGTTGTGGATAGCTCGAGGATCTCAAACAGGTTTGCGACGCCGGGTGACATGTCTGCTCCAGGAGTTAGGCCGACGTCGGTAACGGCGGAGCGGACCTTCTTTCGTATTGAGGCTTCCTCTTCCATCACCCCGACGTAGTGGGCCTCCCCGGTGCTTTTGCTCATCTTCTGGGTTGGATCGGCCAAAGACATGATCCGTGCACCTTTTCCCACGATCGCTTCAGGCTCGGGAAAGAACTCGCCGAAGCGGGCATTGAAACGCCGCGCTGCACGCCTCGACAGCTCGAGATGTTGCACCTGATCCTCACCGACGGGAACGCCATCCGCGCGGTAGAGCAGTATGTCTGCTGCCTGCAGCACGGGGTAGGCGAACAGCCCGGCTGACACGAACTCCGTTCCTGCAGATTTCTCTTTGAATTGAGTCATCCGGGATAGGTCGCCATAGGAGGTGACGCAGCCGAGGATCCAGGCAAGTTCAGTGTGTTCGGGAACTGCGGACTGCACGAAAATGATCGAGCGCTCTGGATCGATTCCACAAGCCATGAGATCGATAGCCATCGCCCGCGATGCCGCACGCAAGGTCCTAGGCTCGATCTCCGCGGTAATCGCGTGATAGTCCACGATGCAGTACACGCACTCGTGATCGGCCTGCAATGCAGCCCAATTGCGGACCGCACCGAAGTAGTTTCCGATGTGCAAGGTACCGGTTGGCTGAATTCCTGAGAACAACCGCTCTACCATCGCATGTCTCCTCTTGACGGATTCTTGAGAAGTATACGTGTGTGGCTCTGGCAACCGCAACCAGGATTGAGTTGATTGCTTTGCCGGCTGTGTCGTAACATGTTTATCGGGTGCTCGATGGCGCATGATCTGACTATAGTCATCTTGGCGACAGGTAAGGCAGTCCGCATGAAATCAGCGCGGAACGAGGTCCTTCACCGCGTCTGCGGTTGGTCGATCCTCCGGTGCGTCCTTGCGGCCGCACAAGGACTTGTTGCCAAGGAAATTCTCGTTGTTATCGGCGATTCCGCAGATGATGTGAAAGCCGAGTTGGATGGAGAAGAGGTGGGTTTCGTACAGCAGTGCGAACCTCGCGGCACCGGACATGCGGTCCTTCAGACCAGAGGGTGCACTTCTAGTGAAACGCTGATGATCGTTCCCGGCAACTTGCCACTACTCACTGCGGCGGTTCTTCAGGATCTTCTTACCCAACACCTGGAAGCCCGGGCCGACCTCTCTGTGCTCACAGTGAACCTCGCTGCTCCGGGTGGCTACGGCCGCCTGGTGCACGATCGCCGCGGAGAGCCGATCAAGATCGTGGAAGTCCGCGATGCCACAGAGGAGGAGCTCGACATCACCGAGGCAAATACAGGTGTCTATTGCATACGCAATGATGCGTTCATGTGGGAGTCGCTGGCGGCACTTGATGCCGCAAGCGGCCAACGGGAGATATCCGTGACCGACTTGGCCGAGCGGTATCGTGGAGGGGGAAGGAGAGTGGGTGCGGTTAAGCTGGCCGATGAGCAGTGCGTGATGAGAGTTGACTCCCGTGGCGAGCTTATCATTGCCGAGGGGCTGATGCGACGGCGAATCGCAGATGATCACATGGAAGCAGGGGTAACGATTGTCGATCCGGAACGGATTCACATCGACTTCGGAGTGACGATCGGAATGGATACCGAGGTGCTGCCCGGGACGTACTTGCGCCAAGACACGTCCATCGGGGAGAACTGCACGATCGGCCCGGACGCATGGATCGACAGCTCGACCGTTGAGGACAACTGCCGGATATGGTATGCCGCCGTTGAGGGTGCGCGGGTTCGTAGTGGTTGCACGGTCGGCCCTTTTGCCCATCTGCGTCCGGGGTCGGATGTCGGTCCGAATACGCGGATTGGCAACTTCGTGGAAGTAAAGGCATCGCGGATAAGACGTGGCGCGAAAGCGGGGCATCTCGCCTATCTGGGCGATGCGGAGATAGGAGAGGACGTCAACATTGGAGCAGGGACCATCACCTGTAACTTCGACGGCAAGCGGAAGCACCGTACGACGATAGGCGATCGGGCCTTTGTTGGGAGCAACACCTCTCTCGTTGCCCCACTGACAATCGGTGACGACGCAATCATCGGAGCAGGATCGACCATCACCGAAGACGTTCCACCGGGATCCCTCGGTCTTGGCCGCGCCCAACAGGTAGTCCGGAGACCGAAGCAAGCACCGCAAACACCCAAGGAGGCCGAAGAGGAGCAATGATTGGCAGGGAGCTAAAACTCATCACCGGTAACGCCAACATCCAGTTGGCACGGGAGATTTCAAACGTGCTGGGCGTTGATCTCTGTGAGACGGCTGTCGAGCGATTCAACGACGGAGAGATCCGGGTGCGGATTCGCGAGACGGTTCGTGGGGCCGATGTGTTCGTTATCCAACCGACCAGTCCACCGGTCAACGATCATCTGATGGAACTGTTGATCATCATTGATGCCCTGCGCCGTGCTTCGGCACGACAGGTGATCGCGGTCATCCCCTACTACGGATATGGCCGCCAGGACCGGAAACACACAGGGCGCGTTCCGATTACGGCTAGACTCGTGGCGAACCTGATCGAGACAGCCGGAGCAGACCGCGTTTTGACAATGGATCTCCACGCCGGACAGATTCAGGGTTTTTTCAACATACCGGTTGACAACCTTCGTTCCGATCCTATCTTTGCTTCCTACTACAGCGGAGTGGGAATGAATGCTGCGGAGGCAGTTGTCGTCTCTCCCGATGTCGGGGGGACGGCGCGGGCACGCAGCGTCGCCGAGCAACTCGATCTCCCGTTGGCGGTCCTGGAAAAGCGTCGTCCCCCCGACGGAGACGCCGCAGGAACAGAGGTGAAAGTGATGCGCGTCATCGGCGACGTCGAGGACCGACGGGTCATTATCGTTGATGACATCGTCTCCTCCGGCAACACCCTGATCAGAGGAGCACAGACCCTTCTCGAACACGGGGCACGCGAGGTATCCGCCTGTTGTACACACGGTGTCTTCTCCACCGGGGCGCTCGAAGCGTTGGAACACTCATCCTTGAAAAAGATTGTGGCAACCAATACCATCTGCCACCAAGACGCGGAGAAGAGCGATTTTGTGGAATACGTCTCCGTTGGAGAGCATCTCGCTAAGACCATACGGCAGATTTTTGAGTACAAGTCGGTAAGCCACCTCTTTCCGCATTATTAGCACAGGAGCCGATATGCCAGTACTGAAAGCACAGCCACGAAGAGGCGAAAAAGCAAACGCCCTTCGCGAACAAGGGTATGTCCCCGCGGTGGTCTATGGTCCTACGATCGAGAGCATGCCGATTGCCATCGACAAGAAAGATCTTCAGTCTCTATTCTCTAAGATCACACGAAGCTCGCGAATCGATCTTTCGATCAAGGACGGGAAGAAGGCCAAGAAGCTCGACGTGTTCGTTAAGGAGATTCAGTATAACCCGATCACTGACACGCCGGTTCACGTTGACTTCTATCATCCTGATATCGGCCACCCTCTCAAGCTACATGTCCCCTTCAAGATCTTGGGAGAGTCCCCTGGGGTCAAAGCCGGTGGTGTGCTAAACGTGCTGTTTCGGACGATTCTGGTGCACGGTCTGCCCAAGGATATTCCGCCTCTTGTCACTGCTGACGTGAGCAATCTCGA
>CAZMOL010000017.1:0-11096 GCA_964568045.1 uncultured Thermotogae bacterium | reverse complement strand
ACGGTCTGCCCAAGGATATTCCGCCTCTTGTCACTGCTGACGTGAGCAATCTCGAACTGGGAGAGGCGATTCGTGTGAGGGATGTTGACTTCGGTGAGGTCGAACCGCTTCTTCCACCGGAGAGGGCGCTGGCGACGATCGTGGCGCCGCGCCGTGCCGAGGTTGTCGAGATTCCCGAGGAAGGACTCGAGGAAGAGGCCATCACCGAGGAAGAAGCCACCACTGAGGAGCAGCCCGCCGCAGAGGGCGAAGCGACACAGGCAGTATCGGCCGAAGAAGGGGAGTGATTGAAGGCCGTCTTTGGGCTGGGGAATCCCGGGCTGAAGTACTCGCTGGCCCGCCATAACGTTGGGTTTCAAGTGATTGACCTCTACCGTAGGGTCAATCACATTCGCAACAAGGGTCGGATTACTGGTTACTCTCTGGTATATCGTTTGGAAAACCTTTTGTTGGTCAAACCAATGACCTACATAAATGAAAGCGGCCAGGCGGTCAAAGCGATCGTTGATCAGTTTCAGATTCCGCTGGAGAACGCACTGATCGTCTATGATGACCTTGACCTTGCCTTCGGGACAATGCGCATTCTTCCAGGTGGCGGTGCGGGATCGCACAAGGGGATGATCTCCATTCTGTCTGCACTGAAGGATGAGAACATCCCCAGGTTGCGTATTGGGATTGGAGTTGAGCCGCGATCCTCGGACACGGTGGCGTATGTGCTGGGTCGCTTCACTCCGCAGGAGTGGAAGCGGTTGGTTCCTACTCTCCGGCGAGCGGCCGAGGCGGTGTCGCTGTTCTGTACTGGGGACGTAAATGCCGTCATGAACCGCTTCAACCGCACGTAGCGAGTTGCGGAGAATGAGGCGACCAGTATACTCTGAAACTCAAGACCTGATAGGGTCTACAGGAGGCAGACATGTATGATCGGTTCTCACGCGAGTCGATGGAGATCATCGCCATCTCTCAGGAAGAAGCCGAACAATGGCAGCACAGCTATGTCGGAACCGAGCATCTCCTGCTTGCCTTCTTGAAGATGAAAGGAAGCGACGTCCACCGGTTCCTCACTACCCACGGAGCCACCTATGAAAAGGTGGCCTCGCTGTTGGAGGAGGAGAAGGGTCGCGGAGAGGTCAAGCTCTCTGCCGATGACCTTGAGCCGACACCACGACTGAAGCGGGTGATGAAGATCAGTTTTGAGGAGGCGCGTCGTGCAGGGCAGAACACAATCCGCCCCGAACACCTGCTAATGGGCATGCTACGCGAGGGAGAGGGGACTGGAGCAGCAATCCTCCTTCACCTGGAGATCGACCTGGCTAAGACCCGTGCGTACTTCCTTCCATCATCCGGGATTGGGATGGCGATTCGCTCCTCGCGTCGCACACAGAAGAAAGGGGAACCAGCGGAGTTTGGCCGCAACCTGGTACAGGAAGCCGAGGAAGGCCATTTGGATCCCGTGATTGGCCGTGAGGGGGAGATGGAGCGGATCATTCAGACACTCACGCGTCGGAAGAAGAATAACCCGGCGTTGATCGGTGAATCCGGGGTAGGCAAGACGGCCATCGTCGAAGGCCTCGCGCAACGGATTGCGGACGGAGACGTCCCCACTCTGTTGCGGTCCAAAGAGATCATTGAGCTGGACATGGCCTCCATTGTAGCTGGAACGAAATACCGAGGAGAATTCGAGCAGCGTCTGAAGAACCTGATCGATCAGGTCATCGAGGCGAACAACACAATCCTGTTTATTGACGAGCTGCAAACCGTGGTCGGTGCAGGTGGAGCAGAGGGCGCTATCGATGCCTCATCCATTCTAAAGCCGCCGCTTGCCTCCGGGGCGATTCAGTGCATCGGAACTGCAACCCTGGACGAGTATCGCAAATCGGTCGAGAAAGACCCCGCGCTGAAACGGCGCTTCAAGACAGTCTTGATTGAGGAGCCCAACGTAGAGGAAACGGTGAAGATCCTGATGGGGCTTCGACCGCACTATGAGAAGCACCATGGCGTAAAGATCAGTGATGATGCCCTCTATCAAGCCGCACGTCTCTCCGATCGGTACGTCACCGATCAGTTCCTTCCCGACAAGGCGATCGACCTGATTGACGAAACCGCCGCGAGGATAAAACTCCAGAGCTCATTTCTGCCGGAGGACGTGCGTGGACTGATGACTGAGATAGAGGATCTCGATGAGCAGGAGCGCCAAGCGGTCGCGTCCCAGGACTACGAATCTGCTGCTGAGTTGCGCGATCGCAAACAGGAGCTTTCTCTCAAGGTAGCTGAGGCCAGTGAGGCATCGTTTGAGGCGGGAGAGCTTCAGGCTACAGGAAAGGACATCGCCCAGGTGGTTTCGATGTGGACCGGTGTCCCCGTGGGGCACGTTCAACAGGAAGATACTGCGCGCCTGGTGAACATGGAAGACAGAATCCACGAGCGTTTGATTGGGCAAGACGAGGCAGTGCGAGCGGTCTCTCGTTCGATCCGCCGGGCCTACGCTGGGGTGAAGAACCCGCGACGACCAGTCGGGGCGTTCATGTTCCTCGGTCCAACCGGGGTGGGAAAGACGGAGCTTTCAAAGACTCTAGCTGAGTTCCTATTCGGTGATGTGGACGCACTGATCCGCGTTGACATGTCCGAGTACATGGAGCGGTTTTCTGTGTCTCGGCTCACCGGCGCTCCTCCGGGCTACGTGGGCTACGAGGAGGCCGGCGAACTGACGGAGAAGGTCAGGCATCGCCCTTACTCAGTGATCCTGTTTGATGAGATTGAGAAGGCGCATCGCGATGTATTCAATATTCTCCTGCAGGTAATGGAGGATGGTCTTCTCACCGATTCTCAGGGCCGCCGTGTCGATTTTCGCAACAGTGTTCTCATCATGACCTCCAACGTAGGCAGCGAGATGATCACCGATCGCGGCACCCTTGGGTTCAGCGACCAGGAGATCGATTCGGTGGAATCATATCAAGACATGAAAGATCGGGTCATCGGGGAGGTCCGGAAGGTCTTTCGGCCGGAATTCATGAATCGCCTGGACGACATCATCGTTTTCCACCAACTGCCGCGCGAGCAGGTCAAGCAGATTGCGGAGCTGATGCTCGGCGAACTCAAGGAACGCCTCTTTGAGGAACACACGATCGCCCTGACACTGGATGAGTCTGCCAGCGAGCTGCTGATCGAAAAGGGGTACGATCCCAGGTACGGCGCGCGCCCGATGCGGCGGGCGCTCGAACGGTTGATCGAAAACCCGATCTCAGAGCTGATCCTTCAGGGGGAGTTTGAGCAAGGCGCCCCAGTCGTCGCCACGGCAGACGGAGAGGAGATGCGGTTCACCAGGGGCGATTAGCGTGCCCTTTCACTGCGGTCACTGTGGGTATCAATCGGTCAAGTGGCTCGGTCGCTGCCCAAGCTGCAGCGAGTGGGATACCTTCGTAGAAGAATCCATCGACAAAGGCACGGAGGCTCCCGCCGCCTCCTGGATCGGTGAGGAACCCCGTCCAATCGCCGAGATCGACCTCGGCGAGATCAACCGTCTGACCAGTGGGATCGGTGAGATCGACCGACTGTTGGGGGGCGGACTCATTCCGGGCGGGGTCATCCTGTTTGGCGGTGAGCCGGGGATAGGGAAATCAACCCTGTTGCTCCAATTGGCTCAATGCCTCGCCGAGCGCTACGGGAACGTTCTTTATGTCTCGGGGGAGGAATCGGCGGCTCAGATCAAACTGCGAGCGAGCCGCCTCGGAGTGGAGAACGAACACGTGTACGTGCTGTCTGAGCAATCCCTTCTCCGCATTGAGGAAGCGGTCGAGCGGATTTCTCCTTGCGTGCTGATCATCGATTCTATTCAGACGACCGTCTCTGAGACGGCTCCGGGTGAGGCAGGGAGCTTGCGACAGCTGCGGGAGATCAGCACCCGCCTGACTCGCCTCACCAAGGCGCGGAAGATGGTGACCTTCCTCGTTGGGCACATCACCAAAGAAGGGTCGTTCGCTGGACCGAAGACAGTGGAGCATCTGGTCGACGCGGCGATCTACCTTGAGGGCAGTCGGGGTGAGGACGTGCGGATTGTCCGCTCGGTGAAAAACAGGTTCGGAGCGACAAACGAGGTCGCTGTCTTCCGTATGGCGGCTTCCGGGTTGAAGGAGATCACCGACCCGTCCCGATTCTTCCTTGAGGACCACCAAGCGGAGCCTCGGGCAGGCTCGGTTGTCGTGCCCATTCTTGAGGGCACTCGACCCATCCTGGTGGAACTGCAGGCCCTCGTCTCCCCAACCGGAGGTTATGGGATTCCCCAGCGACGTTGCACAGGATTGGACGTAAACCGAGTCCTGTTGCTCCTGGCTGTGATTGAGCGAAGGTTGGGCATTCATACTGGCAGCGCAGACGTTTACTTGAGCATCGCCGGTGGATTGGAGGCTCGCGAGCGAGCAGTCGACCTGGGTGTGATCGCGGCGGTCGTCTCAAGCCTGCGTGACCGGCCCCTTCCGACCCAAGTGGTCCTTGCGGGTGAGGTTGGCCTGTCGGGAGAGGTGCGGGCAGTGAGAAAGCTGCGTGAGCGGATCAAGGAGGCAGCGAAGCTCGGATACCAGCGGGCGATCGTCCCCGAGGTGTCTAAGCTCTCGTCAACGGCAAAGATCGAGTTGGTTCCCGTTCGCACGATCGAGGACGCAATGGACGTCCTCATGCTTCGCTAGACAAGGAGGACCGATGACCGATACCAGGCTGGAAATGCTGGACAAGGCAGCAGCGGCGCTGCACAAGCGTCTGCCTGTGGAGCCGACGCTCGCGTTGGTCCTTGGTTCAGGGCTTTCCGATGCGTTTGGCGTCCCGGAGGGTGGGGTACGGATTCCCTGGGCGGAGATCCCCGGTTTTCCGCTTCCCACGGTTGCCGGCCACGCAGGCGAGCTCTGGGTGGGCGGCATTCACGGGAGGCCGGTGCTCGTGCAACGCGGTCGCATTCACACCTACGAGGGCTACTCCCTCGATGAGGTGACCTTTGCCACCCGTTTGTACGCCGTCATCGGTGTAAAGGTGCTGTTGGTCACCAATGCCTCCGGCGCGATCAATCCCGATTTCGCCGCGGGAGATCTGGTGTTGATTTCCGATCACATCAACATGTTGGGACAAAATCCGCTCTGCGGACCGAACCTTAAACGACTTGGACCCCGGTTTTCCGACATGTCGTTTGCCTACAGCCCTCGGCTGCACACGTTGGCCAAGAAGGTGGCGGCTGAAGAAGGGATTGACCTCAAGGAGGGGGTGTATCTTGCCACCCTCGGCCCGTCCTACGAAACACCCGCCGAGATTCGCGCCTTTCGTGCGCTGGGTGCCGATCTGGTTGGCATGTCGACCGTGCCTGAGGTGGTCGTTGCGGTTCACGCCGGGCTGGAAGTATTGGGGATCTCGTGCGCCACGAATCTCGCGGCCGGGGTGAATCCCCAAGCACGCCTATCTCACGAGGAAGTGATCGACACCACCCGTCGCAAGGCCGAGGAGATGCGGCGGCTGTTGCTCGGAATTATCGCCCGACTATGACAGGTGAAACCTGAGCGTCCATATCGTTGCAGCGACTGAAACCATCGGTATAATCTCGGTGCTCTTTCAAGGGGTTTGCTCTTGCCTTGGCGGGGCGATCGCCCATACACTCTAGGAGGTTTGTCAACATGGCTGATGCGCCAACGCTCAACCCATTCAAGATAGCGCAGAAACAGCTGGACAAATCGGCAGCGAAGCTCAACCTGGATCCCCAGGTGCACGGGCTTCTGCGTGAGCCGATGCGAACGCTCGAGGTCCACTTCCCCGTACGCATGGACGACGGGACGACCAGGCCCTTCACCGGATACCGCGTGCAGTACAACGATGCCCGTGGCCCCACCAAAGGCGGGCTTCGTTTCCATCCCGATGAAACCATGGACACCGTGAAGGCACTTGCCGCCTGGATGACGTGGAAGTGCGCCGTCGTCGACATTCCCTATGGGGGAGGCAAGGGTGGTGTTGTCTGCAACCCCAAGGAGCTCTCCGTAGGGGAGTTGGAGCGGATTGCTCGCGGCTACATCCGCGCAATCGGCCGATTCATCGGCCCGGAGAAGGACATCCCGGCCCCCGACGTCTATACGACGCCCCAGATCATGGCGTGGATGATGGACGAGTACTCAAAGATCACCGGTTACAACGTGCCGGGGGTCATCACGGGCAAGCCGATACCGTTGGGCGGGTCTCTTGGCCGCGGAGACGCAACGGCCCGGGGAACGGTCTACACCATCCTTGAGGCAGCGAAAGTGCTGGGCGTCAACCTCAAGGGCGCGAGTGTAGCTGTTCAGGGGTACGGGAATGCCGGTTACTTTGCCGCCAAGCTGATGGAGGAGCTCGCCGGAAGCACGGTTGTGGCGCTTACCGATTCCAGAGGCGGAGCGTATTCCGATGCCGGCATCGATCCCGAGACTGCCTTCCAACACAAGAAGGACACCGGCTCGGTGACTGGGCTTGCCGGCTGCAAGGCGATCACCAATCAGGAGGTCCTGGAACTGGATGTCGACGTACTGATTCCCGCAGCGATCGAGAGCGTGATTACCCAGAACAACGCCTCTGCGGTCAAGGCGAAGATCATTGCCGAAACAGCCAATGGTCCCACCACTCCGGAGGCAGACGATATCCTATATGCAAGCGGTAAGTACGTGATCCCCGATTTCCTGTGCAATGCAGGAGGGGTAACGGTCTCCTACTTCGAGTGGGTGCAGAACATTGGTGGGTTTTATTGGAGCTTGGAAGAGGTTCACGAGCGCCTGAGAGACAAGATGAATCGTGCCTTCCGCGACGTGCACGAGATGGCAGAGGAGAACAAGGTCGACAACCGGACAGCAGCGTACATGGTTTCCGTACAGCGGGTGGCCGAGGTGATGCGACTGCGCGGTTGGGTCTAAGGGACTACAGCTCATAAGTATCAAGGATTGGCAGAGGGTCTTTCGTGAGAGGCGAAGGACCCTTTTGTCTTTTGTTAGCATTTTGAACGAGACTGGATAGGGCTTATCATGTAGGTGTGTCTAGAGTCGGTGCAGATTAGATGAATAAGAACGCATTCCTTACTAGTGTTTTCCCTTCGCTTGGGGAAAAAGATGTGGAGGAGCTGGGGCGACTATCGTTTCCGGTTCAGTATAGCGAGGGAGAACTGATCGTTCAGGAAGGCTCCTACGCTGCGGGGGTGTACATCATTCGAACGGGGCTTCTCTCGGTCGGAAAATACGCCAGCAAGGGCAAGGACAAGCGCGTTCTCCGATTCCTCGGGCCGGGGGAGATGTTCGGCGCGGAAGCGGTCTTTCTGGAGCGAGAGCCGATTAACGTTCGATATGCCGAAGCGCTCACCGATTCAACGCTGCTTTTTTTTGAGCGGGTAAACATCCTCGCGTTCAGCAAAGCACATTCCGCCCTGTATATTGATCTGTGTCGTTGGCTGTCCCGCGAGGTGATTATGCTGGAATTCAAGCTCACCCGCGACGCGGTCGAATCGATCGATCGCAACCTGGCCTTTCTTCTGATCGCCTTGGCCAACAAATATGGGAATGGGAAGCGCGACGGCGTTGTGCTCGATTTGCCGATCTCTCGGCAGACCATGGCGCAGATGCTTGGGGTCTCCATTGAGACCCTCATGCGTGCGCTCAAACGATTTCGAGAACGCCGGCTCATTACCACCGCGAAACATCAGATCACGCTCATAGATATGGAAAACCTGCAGGCAAGAGCTCAGATTACTCCGTTTTATCTCTCCATTGTTGAGGAGACGCTATAGACTGTCTTTGTCAACACACGCGATAGATTGCATGTGTATCAGTCTCGCTTTCCAGCAGGGCCGGTGTGTAGTCTGCCTCGCGGCGTCACCTAACCTATCGCTCCTTGCTTGTGCGAATTCGGCCAGCGAGGCCACGGTTAGGCCGGCCGCAGGCATTTCACGGCCACGTACCGCATACGACGGGTTGACATTCTGTGCTGTTTAGTTCTACTCTTTTTGCCGAGGGGGCGATTGTGGAAACGGCCTATTGGGACGAACAGACTGAAACGCTGGCCCCGGAGGAACTAAGAGATCTCCAACTGGAGCGGCTGAAGGAGATCGTTGCCTACGTCTATGACAAGAATCCCGGCTACAAAGAAAGGTTTGCTGCTGCCGGGGTGAAGCCTGCCGATATCAAGAGGCTTGAGGACCTGGAGAAGCTCCCCTTCCTGACAAAAGACGACCTGCGCCACTACTACCCCTACGGCTTGGTCTGCGTCCCGATGAACGAAGTCCACTACGTACATGCCTCCTCAGGAACGACGGGCAAACCGGTGGTTGCCACCTATACCGAGAAAGACTTGGACAACTGGGCCGAGCTGATGGCACGCAGCCTGTGGGCGGGAGGATTCAGAAGGGATGATGTCCTCCATAACGCCTATGGCTACGGCTTGTTCACCGGCGCGCACGGCCACGAGCTCGGGGCAAACCGAATCGGGGCAACAGTGATCCCCATGGGTTCGGGCAATACCAGAAGGCAGTTGGCCGTGATGCGAGATTTTGGGGCGACGGCGCTCGCTGCCACTCCCTCCTATACCCTCTACATGGCCGAGGTTGCCAAGGAGTTGGGTCTTGACCCGAAGGAGGACTTCCTGATCAAGTTTGGATTTCTCGGGGCGGAGCCCTGGAGCGGCGAGCTGAAGGACAAGATCGAAGAAACGTGGGGGATGAGGGCCTGCGAGCAGTATGGCCTGACCGAGGTGATCGGCCCTGGGGTCTCCTTCGACTGCGGGGTGGGAGATGGGTTGCACATCAGTGCCGACCACTTCCTGACAGAGGTGGTCGATCCCCAGACCGGCGAACCCCTCCCGCCGGGAGAACGAGGAGAGCTGGTGTTCACGACCTTGATGAAGCAGGCTTTTCCCGTGATTCGATTCAGGACAAAAGACCTCGCAATCCTGACCGAGGAGAGATGCAAATGTGGTCGAACCCTGCCGCGCCACTCACGGATTCTCGGACGGGCCGACGACATGATCAAGGTGAAAGGGGTGATCCTGTTCCCACGGCAGATCGAGGAAGCGATCATGCGGGTCGGGGGGACCTCAGAGAACTACCAGATCATCAAGGAACACAAGGTCTCTCTGACCACGCTTCGCGTCCTTGTCGAGCCGACCCCCGAGCGATTTGACGCCGGAAGGCTCGATGAGTTGGCCGAGCAGATCTCCCAAGAGGTCTATGCCATGCTCAGTGTCCATGTGAACGTGGAGGTCGTCCCACCGGGGAGCATCCCCCGGAGTGAAGGCAAAGCAAAGAGGGTGACCGAGGCCAAATAAATGGTCCCCTTCAACACTCTCTGGTCAGTCTTCATTTCTTGGGTTCACACCGCGGCAGCGGCTGCCCCCGCCTAACCGCAAAAACATCATTTTGATCAGCCATCTGAGCAGCCGACTCTTCATCCGATTGCTCATCCAGCCCTCCGAGACCCGTTTGGTGAGGAAGGACATTGTTGGGAAACTGTGCTGCAGAAACATGATCTTGTGCATCCGTAGCCTGTTCTGAATCGCCAGGCCCCACTCGCCGATCATCTCCCCGGCTCCCTCGCCGATGATCCGTGCGCCGTAGATTCGGCCGGTCTTGGAGGCGTAGGCGCGCACCGAGCCGATGCCAATCCCTTCAGCAATGGCGGCGCCGTAGTCCTCGTAGCGCTCTTCGATGATCACGTAGGGGATACCCTTTGCCTTGAGGTCCCGTTCCAGCATCCCGACGTGAGCGACCTGCGGCTCGGTGAACACCGTCCACGGGACAACGTACTTGCGGTAGTCGAGTTTGAACGGCCAAGGCATCATCGCGTTCATCAGAGCGATCATCCCAAGGACGCTGCGCCCTCCCTCACCTTCAGGTCAACCTTGGCGAACATCGCGGTGGTCTTCTTGTCGTTGATGTACTGGATATGCTCGGCGATCTTCTGGAACGGCTCTGCTGGTTGGGGTGGTACGCCACCTTCAAGGGCCAAGGTTCCGAGCCGCTTGAACATATGCCTTGCGTGCCCCATGCGCAGCAGCGCCTTGCTGGGAATGCAGCCCACACTCATGCATTCCCCGCCGAGGGATCGCTTTTCGATCCCCAGGACCCTTAGGTCTATTTCGGAGGCTATGATGGATACCGCCATTCCCGCCGGGCCGAGACCGATTGCACAGACATCGTAGTCGTATGCCATGTTGCTCCTTTCCTGTCTCTCATGTCCCTAAGACGCAAAGCTATCCGGCTAGCAGTTGCCGGTCGGTGCTGGAGAACCCACGGGTGTGGGTCGGTAGAGTATAGCGGTTGGATTGACGTCATCCAGGGGCGGTGCACGCTGGAACCATCTACAAAATCAACCGCACAAGCAGGGATACGGTGAAACGCGAAATAACGGCCGTCATGTGGAAGGTGCCCTCGAGGGCCACCCCTACTTGAAGTCGCGGCGAGAGGTGCAGCTTGAACCCTGCTGCGGCCGCGTGAAGCGTGATGACCGATGGCCTCAAGGTCACACCAACGTAAGTCCTCATGGAGAGGCAGTGTCTTTGCCGCTTTCCTGCCGCCGGTTACACTTAATAGGAGCAGACAAAGGAGGCAGGCGCATGAAAAAGGCGGGATTCGTTCTCGTTGCTATCTTTTTGGGATGCTTCGCGATCTGCTTCGCGGCGGGCGAGGATACCCCAGCCAGCCTGGAAGAGCAGATTGCCACCTTGGAGGAAAGGCTGGAGAGTGCAGGAATCGTCAGCATAGAGCCATTCTTGGGCACATGGGAAGGCAAACGCGTGGATGGTACCACAATGACGCTGTCGGTGACCGCGTATGACGAGGTCAACGGCAAGGTATCGATCAATCTGTTCGATATCGATGGGAGTCTCTTTGCCTTCTCGCAGGGCGTTGGACAGGCACTGGCCCTGCGGCAACTGGTTGTACTGGTTGCGGAGATGAACTACTCCATGGTGCTGGTGCTCAGGCTCAACGAAGACGACACCCTGGTCAACACCGGCATGGTGGAGTGGGATGCCGGCTCACTTGCGTACGCCCACGATCCCGGGGGGAAGGTCGTGTTCCACAGGATCGGTGTCGCCGATTAGGAGTGATGAACGAGAAACTT
>CAZMOL010000016.1:0-22973 GCA_964568045.1 uncultured Thermotogae bacterium | reverse complement strand
CGATTCCGATCCCCGCCAGCGAGAAGACGACCGCGAAGTAGGCCGTCGAGGAGATCCCCGCAGCCGCGAGAGGGCCCGCGCCCAGTCGTCCCAGCATGGCGGTGTCAACCACACTGAGAAGTGTGAACGACAGCATCCCCAGCGACACTGGATAGGCACGACGCAGCAGTGGTCGGTAGATCGTGGGATGAAGCCTCACCCGCCCCCATACGCACTGTCTCAAAGATGAAAGCATTGGCTTACCCCCCGCATTACGAGTGTCGTCTCGTTGGAACCGAACTGCCGGGAGAGGCTACACGGTCTGCGGACCGGCTTCAAAGGTGAGCCTTTACACCCTCGATGTAATACTCGTTACATTGGACAGTGGATGACCTATATGGCCACGTGCGTCATCGCCCGTTGCTGCTGAGGACGCCGGTTCTTTGTTGTGGTGCGTTCTGCGTCGAAGAGCGTGGCGGATGAGGCGCGGCTCTCTCCGGCGATCTTACTTCGGAATGCCTCATCCGCCACTGGCTTGTTCTCTCAACGAGATGATACGCAGCTGCACGTGCCGGTTCTTTTTGGCAGCTGTTCCTCAACCTTGTGGATGAGCGCCGGTAGCTCTTTTGCCAGCTGGCGCGCATCGCCGTCGCGTTTCAGAAACTGTCGTATCGCTCGCCGCAGCGCCGGCAGGACACGGCGTCGTTTGTTCGATTCGGCAAGGAGTTCCCTTTGTTGGAACATGGCAAGGTCATTCATTGGAGGGCTTCTGTGACATGCCACAGGGTCTTCTACCTCATCCTTAAGCAATTATCGCGGCAACTTGGGGTGGCCCTGAGAAGATGACAGATTCATTGCGCGTGGTGTATGCTCCGGGATGTGTTCGAAAGGAGGGCAAGGATGATCAAGCTACTGCTGGGACTTCTAGGACTCACAGGGGCGTTGGTGGCAGCGGGGCTGCTCATCGGTGGGGGAACTCTGCTGTGGGTGGATACAGCGATGACAGACAGTGAGGGATTCATCAACTCGAAGCCGGTGGGATTGAAGACGGAGGCGTACGCCATTACCACACCCCCGGCGGAGGTTGAGATTGAGATACCAGGGCCGATTGACGTAGGCACGGTCGCGACATTGAGGATTTCTGCGGAGAATCGTGATCCGGAGAAGGGTGTCTTTATCGGTCTTGCTGGAGCTGCAGATCTGGGCGGCTACCTGAGTGACGTTGCCTACGATGAGATCGTGGAACTGGAGGCGGAGCCGTTCGAGGTGACCCTGGTGACGCATCCGGGCGTGGCTGCTCCTCAGACGCCCGCGGCTCAAGCCTTCTGGACCGCCTCTGCACACGGTATCGGCCCGCAGACCTTCACCTGGGACGTAGAATCCGGTGACTACGCTGTGGTGCTGATGAACGAAGACGCCTCAAGCGGCGTGGAGGTTGATACAGTGGTCGGCACACGCGTTCCCGTGATACGCCCGGTTGGCACAAGCCTGTTGATTGCCGGCGGCATTGTGTTGGTGTTCGGAACGCTGATGATTGGCCTTGCGTTGTAACAGCGAGAAAGGGCTTGGTGCCGCCAAACCAGATACTGGACGTGTTCTGATTCAGTGAGACAATGCCCAACACAGAAACCTACCTAGAGAAGCTGCGTCTAGCAGATCACTTGAGGACGTCGACGCTGCGCTCGGCGATCCAGGCGCTGGGGCTTCCCTCGGGGAGCCGAGGTCTGGATGCAGGGTGTGGGCCTGGCAGCCTCACTTTTCTGTTGGCAGAGGCGGTAGGTGCTGCGGGACACGTTACCGGGATCGATATGAATCCCGAGTTTCTCGCGCACGCACAGAAGACAGCAGAAGACCGCGGCCTGGCAAAACGGGTTTCCTTTCAGCAGGGGGACGTGAGTTGTCTGCCTTTCGAGGAGGACTCTGTTGACTGGGCCTGGAGCGTAGACTGTGTGGGATTCATTCCCGCCTCACCCGTGCGGTTGCTGAAGGAACTGGCGCGGGTGGTGAAACCGGGCGGTAGCGTAGCCGTTCTCCTGTGGTCTTCGCAACAACTTCTGCCGGGATATCCGCTGTTGGAGGCCCGGCTGAATGCGACCTCTTTGGGAATCGCTCCGTTTACCGAACGCAACACACCGGATCAACACTACCTGCGCGCACTGAATTGGTTTTGCAGGGCTGGCTTGAAGGAGCCGAAGGCCGAGACGTTTATCGGGGATGTTCATGCTCCGTTTAACGATGATGCGCGTGATGCTCTGAGTTCACTCTTTGCGATGCGCTGGGGAGACCCGCAATCAGAACTCACACCGGAGGATTGGGCGAGGTATCAAAGTCTTTGTGACCCCACCTCGCCCGATTTCATCCTCAATCTCCCCGACTACTATGCCTTTTTTACCTACTCGATGTTCCGTGGTACCGTCGGCAGATGATCATGGGTGGCTATTCTGTGTGGGCAGCCTGTCTGGGACTGCTCCCGTGCAGGCAAGCTCGTCTTCGGGTTCAATTACCCAAACTACAGAAGCTTTTGCACTATGAGGAAGCCAGGAGCCCAGGAAAAGAATCAACTTCCTACTTTCCTTTATCAAGAACTGCGGTCTTATCTCTCCTCCTGTATTCTTGGTTCCCTTATGCAAGAATTCCAGGTAAGCTCAACTTCCGGTTCAACTACTTAGGACAAGGAGCTTAGCACCTATTAGGAAATCAAGAACTGATTCGGCTATGTGACTTCTCGTGGCTTTCTGGATTCCTCATAACGAGCTTACAGACAAGTTCAGCTTTGGGCTACCCACTTGAAACAGCGGGGAGCCCTTTTGGAGTCTTGATCAGCTCCTGTATCTTGTCGTCTTTTTCGGAGGGGCACGCTGTCCTATTCCGTGTCAAGAAGGCCTTTGGCCCTGGGCAAGCTGATCCACCAGCCACGCAGTCCACGTCTCTACCCCCTGGCCGGTCTTGCAGGGCATCTCGAGGATGTTCGCCTTCTTTTGCAGATTCCACACCCCTTTGGCACAATCCCCATGAGCCAGTTCGGCTTCTTCTTGTGACAACATGGAAATGGGCGGGGATCGCCTTCACCGACTTGACCTACAACAGGATGGGTGGACCGGAAGCGCAGATGCGTGAAGCGTTGTTGCGCCTTCCGATCACGCCCCGTCAACTCAACGGGGGTGCGCGTTTTTCCATCATTGAGATGCTCTTCAGACAATCCGACACGTTTCTTGTGGTTTCTGAAGTGGTGAGACCAAGCCGTGCCCCTCTTGACATCGATGGTGTGCGGGATACCCTGAGGAGGCCATGATGCAGGCTGTCGCAGTGAGTGACCTTCACGGAAACCTTCGCCTGTACGAACTCCTGTTGCGTGTTGTCAAGGTGTGGCGGATCAGTTCGGTGTTCATAACAGGTGATCTTGCCCCGAGTGCTCTATACGGCGACGCAACAGGGCAGCAACCGGGCGATGAGGGGGTCAGCGTACAGCGTGTCTTCTTTGAAAGGCAGCTCTTCCCGCTGCTGGAGAGCTTCCTGTTGGCTCATCGCCAATCGGATATCTACGTGATCATGGGAAATGACGATCGGCGCGCAAACGAGTCGTTGCTCATCGAGTTTGAACACCACGTTCCGGGCTTCCATCTGGTTGACGATCGTTTGATCACCCTTCGTGACGCTAGGCAGAAGCAGGCGTTTTTCCCGGGAGAGGGCCCTCTCCTCTGCGTGGCCGGTTATCCCTATGTCCCACCGGGCGGGACCCTACTCATGGACTGGGTGAAGTACGAGAACAGCGTCAAGCTGTGCCCAGAGGGGATGGATCCGTGTGCTGACCTCTATGAGGTTGGGATAACCACCGCCTCGACCCGGAATAGATCGACCATTGCGGAGGATCTGGCGGATTTTGGGTCTCATCTCAGAAGAAACGCGCGCAGCGACGCAGAGATCCGCTATGAGCCGGGGACGACGATTCATCTTTTTCACGCTCCGCCCTACAACACGCCGCTTGATTGGACCACCCCACGGGGGCGTTATGATCATGTGAAGTTGTCAGATCACGTGGGCAGCACGGAAATACGGCGGTTCATTCTTGAGCGGCAGCCGTACCTTGTCTTATGCGGGCACTGTCACGAAGCGGTGGTCATTGGAGATTACAGGGTCGACTTGGGGAAGACACGCTGCGTGAATCCAGGAAGCCAGACCCATCTCAACGTGCTCAGCCTGGTGCAGTTTGACCTGTACAATCCGCAGCAGATGAAGCAGTTCTTCATCCATGCGGATGAAATCTGAGGGAGAGCCTGGTTGATTCTAGGCCCCATCTCTACGTGGTAGTGCTCTGCCACAGACATATGGGGCTTGTTTGCAGAGAATGGATGACGGCTCCGTAGCTACGTCGTGTTTTCTCCTCCTCAACGTCCACCAGATGCACATCGAGAAGGGAGCGTGGGAGGGGTGCAGTTCCTATGAGTGCGCGGTAGGACGTCAGCAAGGCCAGATCCAACTGCTGCAAGAGGGTTCGAGCCTGATCCAGCTTGCGTTCCACAACAACGACAAGATCAATATCCGAGCAAGATCGAGCGGTATCGTTCACTGCGCTGCCGTACAGATAGACGCCACGAATACCGCCACCGAGCTGCCCTAGATAGTCGGCCACCCTCTTGGCTACGGCGTATCGTAGTGTACTGTGTGCTTGACAGGAGCCGGCCCGCAGTTGTTGGCGCACGTCCTGCTCATCCAGGTTGAGCTGCCTGGCACAGCACGAGACGGCGCTTTTGAGGAGCGCGTCCGCGTCCAGTTCGGTCTCAGCCAGCATGCTGGGTGTGTTGGGGCGCATCTCCGCTCTCTTCTAGGGGAAGATTCCGCGCAGTCTTATTGCCTGGGCAACTCGCTCCACTGCGAGCACGTACGCCGCCAGCCGAAGTGAGAGGCCTCTTTCCTCAGCGAGCTGCCATACCTCGGTAAGCGCCCGCTGCATGATTCGGCCGAGGCGCTGGTTGGTCTCCTCCTCTTCCCACGGGAAGCACTGGATGTTCTGAACCCACTCGAAGTACGAACAGACAACTCCTCCGGCGTTGGCGAGAATGTCGGGAACGACCATTGCACCTTTGTCAGCAAGGATAAGGTCTGCTTCAGGAGTAATAGGGCCGTTTGCCCCTTCTACAATGACCTTCGCTCGGATATTGGCAGCGTTGCTCGCAGTGATCTGAGCCTCGAGAGCCGCCGGGATTAGCACATGGACATTCAGTTCCAAAAGCTCGTCGTTGGAGATCTCTTCTACGCCAGAAGCATCGTAGCCGGCCAGAAGGTGTCCGGGCGAGGTAGCGACATAGTCAAGAACGTGCTCGATGTTGAACTCAGATGCGCAGTGAAGCGCGCAAGAAACGTCGCTGATACCAACCACCCGAGCACCTTGCTCAGCGAGGAGACGAGCTGCCTCACCGCCTACGTTTCCAAACCCTTGCACGGCAATCTGCGACTCGTTCACATTGATTCCCAGCCGATGAAGGACTCCGAGGGTGGTAAACATGACGCCCCGCCCTGTCGCTTCTCTTCGCCCACGAGCGCCGCCCAGTTCGATGGACTTGCCTGTGACGATGCCTGGGACTGGCTCACCGCTGAGAAAGCTGGCTGTATCGACGATCCAGTTCATCACGGAGGCGTTGGTATTGACGTCTGGCGCGGGGATGTCGCGTTTGGGGCCGATGAGCGGGAAGATCATCGCGGTGTAGCGACGGGTCAGCCTCTCCAATTCCCGCTGAGACAGGCGCGTAGGATCGCATGCGATCCCGCCCTTTCCGCCGCCATAGGGGATGTTGACAACGGCGCACTTCCAGGTCATCCATCCTGCCAGGGCCTTGACCTCGTCCAACGTCACGCCGACGTGATAACGGATGCCACCTTTGCATGGACCGCGAGCGTTGTTGTACTGCACCCGATAGCCGGTGAAAACTTCGATCTCTTCGTCATCTCGCGTAATCGGAACACTGACCTCCAACGAACGCGCTGGCCGACGAAGGATCTCCCATATGCCCGATGGAATGTCAGTTTGTTCCTGGGCCAAGTCCAGTTGTCGCAGCATCATCTCATAGGGATTGATCCTTGTCTCTAGGGTCTGTTGCTGCAGAAGTCCGATGTTCTTGTTGGCTGTCACGGAGTCCTCACCTCGTACGCACAGGATAGCTGGTCTGCCAAAAGAGCTGTAGGTTAGACAGCAAAGGCGTAACTTCATTCTTGCACGTTTCGCGTGGCAGAGTTGCGAGGTCGTCTGTCGTCGCCTTACCGCCTGAACCGTTTGAATGACCACTTTCCATCGTTCAAATGACAGTCATTTTTCTTTCCCACCGACTTCAAGCAGCCTTCGAGATGCATTGGCTGTGGCTGCTTCAAGACGTTGGCAACACTGCAATCGCCATCTACCCTGAGTGTGACCATGAAAGCTGCGACGACTGGCGAGGCTGCTTGCGATATTGAGTGGGGCATTGCCAACGAGAGTAGTGCATCGTTACACATCCGATATCCGCCTGGCGAACTGATCTATCAAGCGGAGACCTACGCGGCAGGGATATACATCATTGTTTGTGGGTTGGTGAGTGACCACCATGCGATGCAGAGCGGGGGGCATCGTTCTCCTGTGCTGGAGATTCTGGGGCCGGGGGACCTGATCGGGCTTGACACGCTATTGGAGCGCCCCGCCAATTTGCATCTGACCAGTGCTCGGGCAATCACTGAGGTAGCTTTGCGCTTTTTTGAGCGCGATGTCTTTCAGCAGATTCTCCATGATCAACCAGCGGTCTGCCGACGTTATTTGGACTACCTCAACTACCGCTTTCACGCGCTCAAGAAGTCGACTTCCCCGGCAATTGTCTCATCGTCGGAAGCAAGACTGTGCTCTCTGCTTCTTCACCTGGCACAGCGCTTCGGCGAGCCGCATGAGAGTGGAAGCACGCTGCTTCCAACTGGAATCTCGACTGAACGGCTTCCGGAATTGCTGGGAATCTCGAGGCGCCGTGTGAGGAACATTCTTGCCTGTTTGCCTGAAGTACGACAAGCTGGGGAACGCCTCATCATCTCGGTTGAGGCGTTGCAGCGGTGGCTTGCTGGCGATCGAGGACCTGCGCCGATTCATCCTAGAGCGTTTCCTCGATGATGGACAAATAGAAGGGTGTAGCCCGCGCCTTTTCTTTGAGCTTTTCAAAATCTTGAATCGTTATCTTGTTCTGAGAGGTGCTGATCAGCCCGCGCTCGCGGAATTGCCTGAGAACTCTTGACAGCGTCTCGATGGACACGCCCAGGATCTCAGCCATTGTCTGGCGAGAAATCGGAAGATCCAAGACAACCATTGTGTCTTCCTTGTCTCCGTACTTCTTTGTCAGGGCAATGAGCAGGAGTGCCAGGTTGCGATCGATCGTCTCCACTGCGTCGCGGGTCAGCTTGAACTCGAGCATGAGCACCTCACGGGACAGCCACTGGCACAGGTCTGCAAGAATGGAGGGGTGAGCTTTGCTGAACGCAAGGATGTTCGACCGCTCAAAAAAGAGGAGTGTCGATGGCACAATGGCTTTGGCAAACTGGGCGTTGATCGGTTCCCGTCCTAGAAAGGCTGGTTCCAGGCCGAACCATTCGCCGGGGGCCAAGAAGCGTAGACATCGTTTCTGCCACCCTTTGCTTGCGTACTTCCCTATCGAAATAAGCCCTGATTCGACAACGTAAACGCCTGCGGCATAGGAGCCCTCTTGGGCAATGAGTTCTCCCTCGTCATAGCGCACGTGAAGAGACATTCGCTTCAGCTCCTTCACCTCCGCGGAGTCGAGCGCGGGAAGGACTTTCTGAAGAAACTTCTGTCTTCCTTTTGAATCAGGTTTTGGATCAACCATGGAATCGATGATTGTAGATGAATGAGGCGACCGGCACCAGCTTGCCACCTATGAACTCGAGATTATGAAAGCTCAAGCAATCCGCAGCTACATCTAAGATGAGCTGTTGGGCGCGGAAAGCTGGTTCGCGAGCCACGCGACCCATCGTTCAGTGCCCTGCCCGGTCTTGCAGGAAACCTCGAGAATTTCCGCCTTCTCGTTCAATCCTTTGACCGCTTCGGAGAAGGCTTGCAGGTCGAAATCTACGTGCGGCAGAAGGTCGATTTTGTTTAAGACCACCAGGTTCGCGTTGCTGAACATGACCGGGTATTTGTGCGGTTTGTCATCGCCCTCGGGTACGCTCGCAACAAGAACGTTTCGATCTTCGCCGAGTGCGAACGAGGCGGGACAGATCAGATTGCCGACATTCTCGATGAACAACAGGTCGATCTGTTGAAGGGGCAGATTGTCAAACGCGTTGGAGAGCATCGTTGCATCGAGGTGACACGTGCCGCCGGTGTTGATCTGGACGACGGGGATCCCTTCTTTGGCCACTATTTCGGCGTCGACACTCGAGGAGACGTCACCCTCGATGACACCGATCCTGGTCTTTGCCTTCAACTGTCTGATCGTCTCCATGATGAGGCTGGTCTTGCCCGCTCCCGGTGAGGCGGTGATGTTGATGGCGAATATGCCATTTCGATCCATCAGTTCACGATTTTCCTTTGCCCGTTGATCGTTTGCGGAAAGAATGTCTCTTAGAATCTTTATCTCCATCATGGCACCTCTATGCTTTCAAGATATAGTTCCTTGCCTTCAACGATGTCGATCCCAGTGGTTTGGCAGTGAGGGCACATCCAGTCAAGCCCGTTGAGCGTAAACTCCTTGCCGCAGCCCCGGCATTGGGCCTTGGGGGTGACCTTCCTAAACGAGAGCTGCGCTCCCTCGGCGATGGTCCCTTTGCTCAAGAAATCGAAATAGAATCGCACACAATCATCGACGACTCCCGACATCTCGCCGATGACCAGGCGGATGCCCTCCACCTTCTTGGCCCCGTTTTCCTGCGCCTGTTCGACAACCAGATCCAGCATCGTTTTCGTAATGGATAGCTCGTGCATCGTCAGCAAATCCTCGGCAGAAGGTCTCCGGTCAGCATATCGACGATGCGGGTCGTCCCAAGGTGGGTCTTCATCACAACTCGGCCGGGTTTGCCTTCCACCACCTCGCCGATGGTCACGGCCTGTTCTCCGTAGCGGTTATTTCTCATCGCTTCCAGTACGTGTTGCGCATCCGACGCAGCGACCACTGCCACAAGTTTGCCCTCGTTGGCTACGTACAACGGGTCGAAGCCGAGCATCTCACAGGCCGCCAACACCTCCTCGCGCACCGGGACCTGCTCTTCCTCGATGAGGATCTTCACCTGGGATTGCCGCGCGAGTTCGTTCAGTGTCGTGGCCAGGCCGCCACGCGTTGGATCGCGCAGGCAATGGATGTTCGAGCTTGCCTCCAGCATCGACGCCACCAAACCGTTCAGCGGCGCGCAGTCGCTCGTAAGTTGTGTGGAGAAGCTTAGGCCTTCGCGCTTGCTCATCACTGCAATACCGTGATCCCCGACCGGGCCGGATAGGAGGATCTTGTCTCCCGGCCTTGCGTTTGCGCCGGAGATATCGGCGTTCTGTGCTACCGTGCCCACCCCGGCAGTATTGATGTAGAGTTTATCGACACTTCCCCGATCCACGACTTTGGTATCGCCGGTGACGATGGTCACCCCGGCTTCATCAGCGGTTTCCTTCACGGAGGCGACCACTGCGTCCAGATCCTTCTTCGAGAATCCCTCCTCAATGATGAACGAAAGGGACAGATAGAGGGGGTATGCGCCGGACATGGCGAGGTCGTTGACCGTACCGCAGACGGCAAGCTTGCCGATGTCCCCACCCGGGAAGAAGATGGGCGTCACCACGTAGCTGTCGGTGGTAAAGGCCAGCCGGCCGCTCACATCGAACACGGCCGAGTCGTCCAGTTTGGAGAGAAGAGGGTTGTCGAGCACGTCAACGAACGTCTTTTTCACCAGGCCGTGAGCGAGCTTGCCGCCGCTTCCGTGTGCCATCAGGATCTCATCCGCCACCGCTGCCTCCTCCATAGAGGTAGTACGTAGAGCAACTTCCCTCCGCGGAGACCATGCACGGGCCGACTGGATCCACGGGGGTGCATGCTTTGCCGAACAGGTCACAATCCAGTGGTGTCTTGATTCCACGCAGGATGGCGCCGCAGATGCAGCCTTCGGGCTCCCGTGTTGGACCGGGATCGATGTCGTACACGCAGTCGGCGTCGAAGCGCTGATACTCGCTTCTCAGTTTCAATCCACTGTCGGGAATCGTGCCCATTCCTCGCCAGCGGGCCGAGCAGGGCTCGAAGACGTTGTCCATCAGCCGCAGTGCTTCGGGGTTGCCTTCTGACTGTACCCCCCTTCGGTAGGCGATCTCCACCTTGGAGTCTTGCCCTTCGACCTGGGTGACCAGCATATCGACGCACTGCAGCACATCCAACGGCTCAAAGCCCGATACCACACAGGGGATGCCGTAATCGCGGGCGACGAATCCCCACGCGCTCGACCCGATCACTGCCGACACGTGACCGGGGCAGATGAGGCCATCAAGTCTCACTTCTCCTGAGTCAAGCAGCACCTTGATCACTGGAGGGCAGAGCTTGTGTAGAGAAAGGACGGTGTAGTTCTCTAGATGCTTTTCCTCGGCCTGGAGGATGGACGCCGCGATCGTAGGGGCGGTGGTCTCGAATCCGATTCCCAGGAAGACCACGCGCTTGTCGGGATTCTCTTCGGCCAATCGAATGGCATCCATGGTCGAGTAGACCATGCGAACGTCTGCACCTTCCGCCTTGGCCTGTTGGAGACTGGAGTAGCTGCCGGGGACTTTCAGCATGTCGCCGAAGGTCGCAATGATCACATCGGGCACCTGGGCCAAGGCAACGGCCTTGTCCAAGTCGGCGGTGGCGGTTACACAGACCGGGCAACCCGGACCGGAGAGCATTTCGATCGTCTCCGGAAGAGCTTGCCGGATGCCGTAGCGGAAGATTGTCACGGTATGTCCGCCGCAGAACTCCATGAACCTTGCCGGCGTCTTTGACCGACGATGAATCTGGTAGATCAGCCCTTTGGCGAGGGCTGAGTCTCTGAATTCGGAGAGGAACTTCAATGCTCCTCCTGTGCTGCCTGTGCGAGCTGCTCAAAGAGCTTGAGGGTCTCCAGCGCTTCCTGTTGGTCGAGGGTGTTTATCGCGTAGCCGGTGTGAACGATCACGTAGTCCCCCACTTTGGCTTCCGGGGTCAGCCGTAGGCTAATCCTGCGGGCGATCCCGCCCATGTCCACTTCGGCTTCTTGGTTCTTGTCGATCGATTTGATCAGCGCTGGAATGGCCAGACACATGCTTCCTCCTATGTCATACTAGCGGAAATTGGCGATCACCGCTTGCCCCAGTGAGATCCCGGCGTCATTGCACGGTACGCGATGATGCGTCAACACGGTGAAGGACTCCTGTTTCAACGCGGCGGTGGCTAGGCGCAGAAGCAGCCGATTCTGAAAGACGCCTCCGCTTAGAGCCACTTGGTTGATTTCACGCTCCTCCCCGATTTGTCTGCACATCGAAGTGATGGCGTCGGCAACAGTCCGGTGAAACTTGGCCGATATACTTGCAACGGGTGTCCCCTTCTTCACGTCGTGGATGATTGCCTCGAAAAGCTTCCCCAACCGAACGATCCGCTTTTCCTGTTGCTGATCGATGGAACAGGGGTAGACGTCGGTTTCCGTCACGTTGTCTGCAACTGCCATCTCAAGCTCGATCGCCGCCTGGGCATCGTAGTCGATCGCTTGTCGCACTCCGGTCAACGCTGCGACGGCGTCAAACAACCGGCCGGCCGATGAGGTCAACGGGGAATTGATTCGCCGCTTCAGTTGTTGTTTGATCACTTCACGCTCGATTGGATCGACCTTGTCCAGGGGCAGGCCCGCCAAGGGGAAATCCTCCCCGAGCAGCGTGTAGAGGTAGCCCAAAGCCATGCGGTATGGTTTTTTGATGGCGGCTTCCCCGCCGGGCAAGGGCACGACCTCCAAATGACCCGCTCGTTCGAAGCCGTACCAATCGGCGACCAAGAATTCTCCTCCCCAGATCGTGTCATCGGTGCCGTATCCGGTTCCGTCGAAGGCCACGCCGATCACCGGGCCTTCGACCTCGTTATCCGCGAGGCAGCCTGCGATGTGTGCGTGATGGTGCTGTACTGCGACCAGTTTCGATCCTTCTCTGGCCCCCAGTTCGAGAGCGTGCTTAGTCGCGATGTAGTCTGGGTGCATATCGTAGGCCACGGTCTGTGGTTTGATGCGAAATAGGTGCTCGTAGAGCGCGATGGTGTCCTCGAAGTGTTGCAGAGTGTCCTCATTTTCCATGTCGCCGATGTGCTGGCTCAAGAACGCGTGCCGGCCATGCGTGAGGCAAATAGTGTTCTTGAGTTCTGCGCCGCAGGCGAGTACCTGTTTCGCCTCAAACGGAAGGTGGATCGGATGCGGTGCATAGCCGCGCGCGCGCCGAATGACCTGGGGGCTCTCCGCCTCTACCATGCACACGCTGTCGTCACAGCGAACGTGGATGTCGCGATCGTGAAGCACGAAATGATCGGCGATTGTGCCCAGTTTTTTAAGCGCCTCCTCGTTGTCTTTGGCCAGCGGCTCTCCGCTGAGATTGGCGCTTGTCATCACCAGTGGTCGATCTGCCTCACTTAGGAGGAGGTGGTGAAATGGGGTATACGGCAACATGATCCCCAGATACCTCAGGTTCGGGGCCACCGTAGGACAGATAGAGGAGACCTCTTGTTTCCACTCCGCAAGGACGATGGGGCATTCCGGCGAGGCGAGCAGTTCTCGCTCGGCAGGGGTAAGGATGCAGTGTTTCTCGGCTTCTTCGATGTTTGTCACCATCACTGCCAACGGTTTGGAAGGGCGTTTTTTCCTGGTTCTAAGTTGTCCTACTGCCGCCTTGTTTGTGGCATCGCAGGCGAGATGAAAACCGCCCAATCCCCTCGTTGCCAGCACGTTTCCCTGCCTCAACAGCGCCGCAGCGGTTCCGATGACATCGTCACAGGGGATCGGTGAGCCGTGCGTGTCGGTGAGCTGCAGTTGTGGCCCACACGCGTCACAGGCGTTCGGCTGGGCATGGAACCGACGATTGAGAGCGTCATCGTACTCCTGTTGGCACTGTCGGCACATGAGAAAGCAGCGCATGGTCGTGCTGGCTCGATCGTAGGGAATATCCTCGATGATGGTGAACCGTGGGCCGCAGTTGGTGCAGTTGGTAAACGGGTAGCCAAGCCGCCGGTCGACCTTGGAGAAGATCTCCCGTTTGCAGTCGTCGCACGTTGCGATGTCCGGAGAGACGAGCTGCCGTTTGCCGTCCTGCGCCAGGCTCTCTCGAATTTCGAAGCTGGAATACCCCTTGGTGGAGCAGATTGCCGTTTCAATCGTTTCGATCTGTGCCCGAGGAGGTGCTTCGGCCTGCAGGCTGGCGAGGAAACGGTTCAGCGTTTCCTCACTGCCTTCGACCTCAATCTCGACGTTACCCGAGGTATTGCGGACGTAGCCTTTTAGGTTGTGTTGTTGGGCCAATCGATAGACGAACGGCCTGAACCCGACGCCTTGGACCACTCCGCGCACACTTATCTTCGCAAGGTTTTCCATGTCGCTAGCAGGGCACTGGTCGGAGGTCATCGAAGCGCGAACCCGCTGTCCGTGTCGTTTGCTTTTCACTCCGATGGTCTCGAATGGAGTTCGGCCTGCATTCTAGGGGTAGAAATGGGCCGCATCGTGTGAAGGTCAATAACCGACGAGTATCTCTCATCCATCCCACAGTAGGCGTCACCGTTCTCGGGCAAGAAGTATATCGCTGCGGCACGAGTTGCTCAATGCGGCAGGTCCATCACGAGGAAGCTTCCCAACCTATCCAGTTGTGAGAGGTCAGGTCAGGATCTTCTCGCCAAAAACGATCTGCTCCTGCAGGTCACGATGCAGGCGGAACTGGCGAGATTGGAGAATGCGAATGATTCGAACGTTGCTGGGGGAGAACTCGCCGACAACCTTCTTTATCCCCCACCGCTTGGCGATCTTCAGACAAAAGTCGGTGAGTTCGCTCCCCAGTCCCTTTCCCTGCCAGGGATCGGCGACGAGCACAGCGTACTCTGCTATTGTATGATTCGGGTCGGCCAGAAGCTGCCCCACCCCCATAATCTCTTGCTGTTCTCCGTGCGGCATCTCTGCGACAACGGAAATCTCGCGTGTGCCATCGGTTGAGCAAAACTGCGCTGCCAGCTCCATGGGGAGTTCGTTGATTTGGCGATCGAAACGGCTGTAGAGGCTCTTCGGACTGCACGTTCCGAAGAACAAGCACAGGGATTTCCGATCGTCCGGACGCACCGGACGCAGGATAATCGGCGTTCCATCCTGCATGCGTCCGTTACTCACAAGGGCATCCGGACCAAGCAGAAGTCCTGCATCAACCTGACCGGTCTTGGACTCAACGCGCTGCTGTTCCGGTTCTGCCCCCATGCAGCCAGTGTAGAGAAAAAGGGGTGGGGATGCAATCGTTCTGGTTCACCGCTTCCTGGGGATGAGTAGTGCCAAGGGGCGGCGGCGGATGACCTTTCGTTGAGCGGTTGAACCGGCCGCCGATGAGCCGTTCTGTTGATCACTGGTTGCTCTTGTTATCGTGGGGTGTGGTGATGGTTCCAATCGGTTCTTGTGAATCATGAATGCGAGTCTCGGACAACGCGTATCCCATTCCCATTGGGACCGACCTGACACCCCAGAGACTCCAAGCGAGCTGAGAGCAAATTGATCGTACTAGCGCTAGAGCGCGCCTTTCGGGCTTGCCTAATCCTTTCTCCATTACACAAGGGAATCCGGCTCTCCATTACACAATTGCGAGACATTGACCGGCAAGCCTGCTACCATTAGGTGAACCGAATCGGCAGCCTCAGCCATTCGCTGGTTGGCCCAGCCCAGGAGATCACGGTAGCTTCGTCCGAGGGCAGTGGCCGGAACCACGCCGCAGCCGACCTCATTGCTGACGATGATCCAGGGGACGTCGCACGAGCGAAACGATGCCAGTAGTGCGTCCACTTCGGCTGAAACGCGGGCCCGCGCTGCAGTCACGTTGAGATTCTCCACTTCCGTATCAGGTAACCCCTCAAGCATCACGTTTGAGAGAAGCATGGTGAGACAGTCCAAGAGAACGACGTCCACCTCGCCTTCAACCAACGCCCCCTGGACGGCTGATCCTACGTTGCTTGTCACCTTAATCGTCCGCCAGGTTGCCGGTCGTTTCAAGCGATGCAACTCAATGCGCGCGCGCATTTCCTCATCTTTCGCTTCGGCGGTAGCTACATAGAGCACCCGTTCTCCAAGGCTTTTCGCCATCTTTTCAGCAGTGCGGCTTTTGCCACTCCGTGCTCCGCCGAGAAGGAGAGTCAATCGTCCTTTCATATCCGAGCCTCCAGGGATCGGTGGATTGTGTCCTTGCTGGACAAGAAGTCCTGTTCTGAGAATACCTCAAGCGTTAAGACGCCGTGGTAGTGCCTTGACAGGATCACTCCCAAGAGGGAAGCGAGCAGATCATCGTCCATATCATCCAGGCCTCGATGGTCGCGGCCGTCCCTCGATCCGTGCAAATGAATGACGCGAGTTCGTGCAAGATTCTCTTCGAGATAGGGAAGCGGATTTTCCGCTTTGTTGATGAGGTGTCCGATGTCGACGCAGAGACTGATGGACATACGATCGAGCAGTGGCAAGAAGAGACAGGGAGAATAGCTGTCCAGATTCTCCAAAGCCAGTCGATCGGGAATGCCGATCTCATCCGCCATCGTCTCCAGTGATCGTGCGGCCTGATTCAGCCAGTCGGTGCGCGCCCTCGGTGCTTGGGGGGGATGAATTTCGGCTCCATCCAGGTGAACGACGTAGGCCCACGGATCAAGGGTCAGGGTTGATCGAATCACCCAGCACGCCTTTTGCAGGGACTGCTGCTGGAGCTGGCCGCTCGCAGCCAGTCGCAGGTCCAACGGTAGATGAACCGTATACGTGAGTTCGTGCCTCTTGGCCAACGTACGCAGCTGGGCCACGGTTGCCCCTGACGGGAGGCTGCTGTGGTTGGCGACCTCAAACAGAACGAGCTCAATGTCATCGACGACGGAGGCCAGGCGCTTCACGTTTGATAGGATGTCAGCCGGGAAAACGTAGGAAGTCGTGCCGAGTCGAAACGGAAGACGTGGTTTCATTTCAAAGGACCCTCGCGATTAGGACTGTGCACAGCAGTGCTCCGACCTCGGTCAGTTCGGTAATCGCCCCGTACACATCGCCGGTGAGGCCGCCGATGCGACGCCTACCCCACGCGGCAATCCCCACCGTCAGTGCCCAAACCGAAAGCGCGAGGACAAGACCCCGCCACGTCAATGCGACCCCCGCTGCACCAACAGCTATGCTTACTGCTACGATCACTTCACGCCACGTCAGGGTTTCCCGGAAGAATTGTCCCAGTCCAGGATTGCGCCGCGCATAGGGGAACGCGCGCGCTGCGTAGACGGTTGCGGCCCGTGCAAGGGCTGGAGTGACCAGGAGTGCAGCGATCCGATACTCGCCAGGCAGTACCACGAGCAGGGCAAACTTGATCAGTAACAAGCAAACCGCCCCGACCACCGCATAGGACCCCAGATGTGTATCACGGAGGATCTCCAACCGCTGCTCCGGCGACTTGGCGGCAAACAGTCCGTCGCAGCAATCCACGAATCCATCAAAGTGCAATGCGCCGGTCACTCCTACCCACACCACAAGCAGCAATCCCGCATTCACCAGTGGAGGAAAGACAAAGGCCAACGCCCAATCCACTAGGGCCAAGATACCCCCGATGATCAAGCCGACGACCGGAAACCAGGCCATCGCTCGACTCGTCCGGCGGGACGTGATTTCCACGGAAAGCGGGACCGGAATGATCGTCAGAAACCGTAGTGCAACAACAAACGGTATCACAAACCTATCGACCATTGGAGACCCCAGCGCTCTCAAATGTCGCCATCTCGTCAAGGATTTTGCACGCAGCTTCTACGAAGCCGAGAACGAGCACCGCGCCGGTTCCCTCGCCCAGGCGGAAATCAACATTTAAGCAGGCAGACAGACCCAAGTGATCCAGCATGATCTTGTGGCCGGCCTCCACCGAGGTATGTGTCGCGATGATGTAATCGCGGACAAGAGGCGCTAAACCCACGGCAAGCAATGCTCCGGCCGTGGAGATGAAGCCATCGATGGCCGCAGGAATTCGGTGCGCCGCTGCGCCGAGGATGATTCCGGCAATGGCTCCGATTTCGAAGCCTCCGACCTTGGCCAGGACATCAAGGGAATCGGAAGAGTCGGGTCGATTAGTCAAAAGGGCCTTCTTGATGATGTCGACTTTGTGCGCGCGCTGTTGCTCATCGATACCGGTTCCCGCGCCGGTCACTTCAGCAACAGGATGGTTGCAGATGGCCGCAACGATGGCACTGGATGGGGTCGTGTTGCCTATGCCCATGTCGCCGGCGGCGACAAGGTCCAAACCGCGCGCGGTCTCCTCTTCGACAACCTCAATACCTGTCTCAATCGCCTGGATCGCTTGGGCCCGGCTCATCGCCGGACCCTCAGCGATATCGGCCGTCCCGTGCGCCACCTTCCTGATTACCAGGTTTGGATGGGCAACAAGATCGGATAGGACACCGACGTCTACAACAACGACTCGCGCACCCGTGTGCCGCGCCAGCACGTTGATCGCCGCCCCACCCTGGAGGAAGTTGGCAACCATTTGCGCCGTGACTTCCTGTGGATAGGCGCTCACTCCTTGCGCCGCCACGCCGTGGTCTGCTGCACAGATGATGACTGCCTTCTGCGCGATCCTTGGCCGCGCCTGTCCGGTGATCCCGGCAACCTGAACGGAGAGCTCCTCCAGTCGGCCGAGACTCCCCGGCGGCTTGGTAAGGTGAGCCTGGCGCGTACGGGCCGCGGCCATCGCGGAATCATCGAGGGGACCAATCGTCTTTAGCGTCCTTTCGAGTGTAGACACTTCTTTGTTCACCTCGTGTGCACGTACGGATCTACAAGCCCGATCCAGCACTCCATCGCAAAACCCCTCCTTGGTTCTCCTCAATTCTCACTGGGAGACACGTACGTCCAGGAACGCGTAGCCTGAGCGAAGGACGACCCTGTTCTTGCTCAGCCGAAGCGGTCGATGGAAAAGCGGCCCATCCGTGACCACGGTGTGGTACTCTCCTTGCTCGCCGGTGGGATCAATTTCGTGAGAAAGCAGCTCCGCAATCAGCTCCCTACCAAGAATCTCGCCGAGACAATCTCGCTTCAACGCTCCGTTACGGATTGCAACGATCATTGCCTTGAAGCCAAGCGTGGTCAATTCGGCAAGAATCTCGGTCCGCGGCCTGTTCCACAAGGGAAGTGCCGCCGCCATCCGCGCCTGTTCGCAAACTCACTTAGCCCATTCACGATGCACGTCGACGGCGATGTCGCCGAACACGCAGGCTTCCATCCCCGAGACCTTGAAATCCACAAGTGTCTGAACGAAGACCGACTCGTAGTCCGACCATGAGGCCGTCGGCGTGACCAACGGAACGCCCAAGCACTCTGCCTGCGCGGCCAAGACGGACTTTTCCAGTCCGTGTGAGTGCGTTTGTCTTCCGTTTTTGCGAAGCATGGTGAGCAGACACGATGGCCGCCCCCCTTCTTGTACAGCGTGGTACAGCGAGAGACACGACTCCTTGCCGCCGCTCCAGGAACAGACAAACGGCGTCCCATGCACAATCATCGCGGTGTTCTCACCTTAACTTTCGTTGGAGGTCCATAGGTCTCAGCGGCGCATAAGAGAAAGCTGGAAACAAGGAATTCATCCCGACACTCACTTACCTCACGCGGGAAGCACCACAGGCAGGTCATGGCCAGGATGCCGCATAATCGTGACGTCCACATTGTAGGCCTGTCGAATGGCGGTTTTCGTTAGAACTTGCTCAGGGGCACCGTGTGCCAACACCGTTCCATTTTGCAGCAACACCAACTCGTCGCAGAAGTGTGAAGCAAGGTTGAGATCGTGAAAGATCACCAATCCAGCCAATTGCCTCTCTTCCACAAGCTGTGTGATAAGGTTCATGGTTTCTATTTGATGATTGATGTCAAGGTGTGCAGTCGGTTCGTCCAAAAGCAACACATGAGGTTCCTGAGCCAACGCGCGGGCGATGATCACACGTTGGCGTTCTCCCCCGCTGAGCTGATGGATCCCTCGTTTTGCCAACGGCCAAGTCCCTGTGTCTATCATCGCTCGCTGAACGATGGCCCGGTCCTTTTCGCTCTCTTTCCCCAGCCATCCCAAGAAAGGAGTGCGCCCCATCAGTACCATTTCCCAGCTCGTGAAGGCAGCTGGCAGCTCTGGGTTCTGTGGCACCACGGTCAAAACACGTGCCAGCTCCATTGCGCGCCAGTCCCTTAGGCTCCGGTCGCCGAGGCTGATTCGCCCCGATTCTGGCGTCAATACACGACTCAACAACTTGACCAGCGTCGATTTGCCCGCGCCGTTTGGCCCGATAACGCCAACCATACAACCTGGTTCCAATAGCAGGTCCACGTTGTTCACTACTCGGCAATTGCCGAACGAGAAAGATAGGCTGGTAGCCTCCATGGGCAATGGCTTGCGGATAGCGCAGGCCGGTTGGCGTCTGAAAAGACCTTCTACGGCCGAGCGAAGCCTCCTCATGATTACCTCCCGGGCGAAGCAGTTCTTTCTTTCACGAAGGGCGCGTTCATCGGAAAAGGTGTTGCCTCTTTTGTCGCAGCAGATAGAGAAAGAACGGTGCGCCCAAGAAGGCCGTCACCACGCCCACTGGCAACTCCGCTGGCGCAAGGAGCGTTCGAGCCACCCCATCAGCGATGATCATAAGAACGGCGCCGACGAGCACGCTCATCGGCAACAGAAAACGATGATCGGGTCCCCAAACCAATCGCACCGCATGTGGCACAAGGAGGCCGACGAATCCAATGACGCCACTGACGGCTACAGCGGTGGCAGTGACCAGCGACGCCAGCGCAATGAGAATCAACCGGGCCCGTTCAACAGCAACCCCCAACTGTTGAGCCTGTTCCTCGTCCAATTGGAGAACGTTCAGCCGGTACCCGTAGGCCCAAATGATCGCCCCGCCAAACGCGAGCACAGGGGCCAGCAGTCGGACCTTCATCCAGTTTGCCAGGTTGAAGCTCCCCATCAGCCAGCTGACGATATGCACGGTGTGGAACGCGTCCTTGGACCGAAACATGAAGAAGGTCTGGATCGACGCGAAAAACGCTCCCAAAGCAACGCCTGCCAGCAGCAGTGTGGCGACCGACGTGCGACCGCCGATTCGCGAGAGGAGATAGACCAGTGCCGTAGCAACCAATGCCCCCGAAAAAGCGAGCATCGAAACAGCGCCTAGTCCCCCTAGACCGATGCGAAGACCGAAGGCGATGGCGATTGTTGCTCCGAGCCCCGCTCCTGAAGAAACCCCGATCAGATAAGGGTCAGCAAGTGGGTTGCGAAAGAGCCCTTGATAGACCGCACCTGCCTGTGAAAGGGCTCCACCAACAAGAGCAGCGAGGAGAATCCGGGGCAGGCGAATCTGGAGGATGACCGTCTCCCAAGAGGTGGGCCAAGTTGTCGCACCCGTGCTCCCTGATACCCGTCGCCAGAGGATCTTGACAATGGTCCATGGAGGTATAGAGAACGAGCCCCAGGCCACTGCCAACAGCACGACGCAGACAACGAGGACAAACGTCGCCAGCAACACATGCCCACGACGTCGCCCCAGCCAGTGTCGAAGAGATCTCTGCTTTGTGGAAGTGGCAGACAGTGTCTCCATTGAGCCGTTGGCCACCTGTTTGTTGTTCTTGTGGGTACCCACGTCAGCGATTGACACCAATCCTTCTTGTGTTGTTCCGCGGCTGTTTTCTAAAACCGATCGGGATGGAACACACGTGCCAAGAACTCGAGCGCCTCCGCAATTCGCGGACCAGGCCGGGAGAAGATGTCATCGTTTGTCAATTCGACAACGCGCCCTTCCTTCACTGCCGTAACGTCAGCCCAACCGGGTCGAGCCGCTACCATCTCTGCGGTTTCGCCGTAGTTGTGGTCCGCCAAGACGACGATCTCTGGGTCTTTCATGATGATTGCCTCAACACTCAACTGCGGCCACTGGCTTTGTACATCGGCTACCACGTTCGCCCCACCGGACAGCGTGATCAGATCATCGATGAAAGATCCCGGTCCGGCCGTGTATAGCTCCGGCCCGAGTTCCCAGAACACCTCCGGCTTTGTGGTGCCTTCAATAGCTTCGAGAACGACGTCGATACGTTCCTGCATTTTTGCGACCAAAGCCGCCGCCGTTCTTGCTTGTCCGGTGATGAATCCGATAGTGAGGATGCTGTCCAAGACAGCGAGGACAGTCGGAGGATTGACCACGAATACGGTGATGCCCAATTCCTCAAGCCTTGGAACAACCTCGGTCAAGTGTATGGTGCTTGCCAGAACCAGATCGGGGGAAAGACCAACAACCTGTTCGAGGTCGACATCGGAAAACCCACCAACCCTTGGCTTGTCCGCTACATCGGGAGGAAAGTTGCAGTAGGTCGTCACCCCGACCAGCCGGTCTCCCAATCCGAGTGCGCAAAGGATCTCCGTATGACTTGGGGCAAGGGAAACGATACGTTGGGGCTCCGCATTCATAGTAACGAAGTTGCCTGTTTCGTCCGTCACCGCGATAGGAAATGGCGCCGCGTAAACCGCCAAACCGACAACCAACAAGGTGAAGACAACTGAGACGGTGCAACCCAGTTCAATCCTCTTCATCTGGACCTCCTTTGTTTGCCGAACAACGTCGTTTGACGGTCATTCGGCATCACGTGTGCTTGGCCCGCTAGAACTCGATGCCGAGTCGGGCTTGAATCCCTCGCGCAAGGGGATGTCTCACTTCCCGCATTTCGGTGACCAAGTCCGCTCGATCAATGAGAGTCTGGGAGGCTCCTCGCCCCGTCATTATCAACTCCACGTGCGCAGGCTTGCACTCCATCACCTCTATAATCTCCTCTTCCGTTAAGAGATTGTAGTTTAAAGCCACTTGAATCTCATCCAAAATCACAATGTCATATTGGTTGCTCAGGAGAGCGTGTCGCGCTGTGGCCAACCCGTGTTGTGCCGCCGCTTTCTGTTCCGAGGTGACTTCCGCTTTGCAGATGTACTCGTCCAAGCCGTACTGCTCGATTGTGAGATAGGGAGCCAGTTTCTTCGCACTATGCATTTCACCGCAGCTTCGCCTCTTGAGGAATTGGCCGATGTAGGTGCGCAACCCATGGCCGCACGCTCGCAGGGCCAGGCCCAGCGCTGCGGTGGTTTTGCCCTTTCCATCGCCTGTGTAGATCTGGATAAGCCCCAGTCGTGCACCGGAAGATCCTTCGCTCACTATCCGCCCCCAATTCCCTGAAGCGCCACTTGAGTTCGTGAGAGCATCATCTGCACTGTGCGTAGTGGGTCACCTTCCTTCACAAAAAAGACCGACCTCGTTATAGAAAAAGGGGAGTCGGGAAAACAGCGCTCCCTGTTGTTACCTCAAACAGGGAAAAGACGATAGCCGTTTGACTTCGCCCCTACCCCCTTCCTCGAAGGTCCTCGGGACCGGACAAAGGCGGGTACTCTGGCTCTCTTGCCTTGTCTACGCTGGCAAGACTACAGTTACGGGATAGCGCCGGACTTCACTTGCACACCAGTCCAATCGACCAGGCACAACTGTTACCGGTCTTCCCCCATTGCATCCCCGACTTCCGAGCCGCAGGGATACCTTTGTCATGTCGTGAAACTACCGCATCCTAGTGCAGCGGTCTGTCTTTGTCAAGCTCTACATAGTATCTGTAGTTGGATGAAGGCACCAAGCAGGGCCGCATTTAACGACCTTGATCAATCAGTGCTTATCTCAGGGTGAGTCGAATCAGGAATCGATCGATGGACCGAGAAACGCCAGAAGGCAATCGCCATGATCCCACACAGGCCGAGGCAATACCACACCCACCAC
>CAZMOL010000015.1:8372-23598 GCA_964568045.1 uncultured Thermotogae bacterium | reverse complement strand
CGAGACGGTGTTCTCAGGAGAACTGTTGGAGGTGACCGCGGTTCCCGTTGAGCCGGGCGTGCCCTCCCAGCCGTTCGGCGAACAGGTCATCCGCGGTGCGACGCAGCGTGCGAAAAGATCGCTTGGTGAGGCGGACTACGGAGTGGGAATCGAAGCGGGGCTGGTTCAGTCCCCCGGGTGTGATTATCCGCTGAATGTTCAGTTCTGTGTCATCGTCGATCAATTCGGAACGATGACGTTCGGGCACGGCCCAGGCTTTGAACTCCCGAACGCCGTAATGGAGAAGCTTCGGGCCGGATCCACGTTGAGTGACGCGGTAAGTCGCATGGCTGGAACACCCGAGATCAAGGAAACGATCGGTGCAATCGGTGTTCTCTCAGGCGGTCGGATCGATCGACTGGCGATTACTTGTGAAGCCGTGCTGATGGCACTTGTTCCACGGATCGACAACCGAGCGGCCGACAACGGCCGCCTGCTGACGAAATCACAGCGTGACCAAGAGTGAAGCGACGGTCGGAATATGTTGCTTTCAGATGGCGCCAACGGGTACGATACGTGAAAAGAATGGAGGGGATTCCATGCGTAAGCGGAGGGGGAGTAATCACTTGCGACGTTCGTCGCTTCACTTCTGTGGGGTAGTTGTTGCAGCGTTGCTCTGTGCGGGACTGGGTCTGTTGACCGGATGTGCGAGCCTGCTGTGGGGGGCACCTCAGGCCGATTTTTCTTTTGCCCCCGGCTTTGCGTATCCCCACGTCAGCGTCACGTTCGATGCCTCCGCTTGTTCTAGCGAGAAGGACGAGATCGTTCAGTATGCGTGGCAGTTCGGTGATGGCCTGACCGGGACCAGCAAGGTGGCTTCCCACACGTACGTCTCGGTTGGGTACTTCACGGTCACCCTGACGATTACCACCGAGCACGGACAAGAAGCATCGGCGCAGCGCTCGATTCACGTGGCCGACGCCATCGTAGTCCCGGTGGTTCACACCACTATTCAGAAGGCGATAAATTCCGCATCGGATGGCGACACGATCGTCGTTCTAGCGGGCAGTTATCGCGAAAACATCAACTTTCTCGGCAAGGCGATCACCGTCCAGAGCACCGATCCCAGCAACGCAACAGTCGTCGCTGCGACGATCATCGAGGGTGCCGACAACAGCGACCACTCCGTCGTGACATTTGGTAACAGCGAGACCGGCGCCTCCATGCTGACCGGCTTCACCATCAGAAGGCGGAGCCTGTATCAGCCGTTCAGTGGTGGTGGCATCTACGTACGAGAAGCCGATCCAACGATTCGCAGCAATCACATCGTGAACAACACCACGTTCTTCGCCGGTGGCGGCATCTATCTTGTGGAATCGCGGGCGACAATCGTGGGCAACAGAATCGCCAACAACACCGCCGCCCAGGGCGGAGGAATCGCGGCAGAAGGATACGCTCTCTTTCCCACGATCAGCGACAACGAATTCGAAGGCAACACCGCCTCCGGCGGCGGCGCAATCCACCTAAGCTCCATTGTCCCGGGGCAGGAGCCTGAAGGAGCGCTGCCGACGACGCTGACGAACAACACGTTCAACGCGAACGTGGCCACACAGTGGGGAGGCGGTGCGGTGTACGTAGACTACGACTGCAAACTGAATCTCGATAACCCCGACAGCAATGTCTACTCAGGAAACGATCCCGACGACATCTTCTACGTCGTTCCACCGTAGAAGACGTTCATCTTCTTGCCTACAAGAATCTGCCCTGGGGCGTAGCGTCGCACCTTGTGTGCGACGTTTTCTCTGCCGCGTCGTAGCCAGCCTGAGGTGGCCCAAACCCAATTACAGCCAATTCTCTACACGCAGCCCCTTCACGCGGGCGAAGTGTTTGACGTTGCCTGTTACCAACACGAGGTTCCGTACCAGTGCAATTGCTGCTATCATCAGGTCAGGATCAGAGAGAGACTGGCCTGCACGTTCAAGCTCCGCGCGCAGCCGGCCGTATCCCTCAGCCGCCTTGCGGTCGAAGGGGACGATCTGCACCCGTGGCCAGACCAACCGCTGAAGTTTATCCCTGTAGTAGTCGATACGTGTGCTCTTGTAGACGCCGTAGAAGATCTCACCCACTGTGATAGACGACGTGAATTGCTGTGTCGGCGGAACTTCGGCCAAGCGGCTTAGCAACTGGACAGAGGGTTTCTTTGAGAGCAAATTACTCAAGGTGTCGGTATCGAAGAGATACATCAGCCCAGCTTCACACGACGTCCTGCGGCTTGTCGGCGCGAGCGGTGTACTTCGATCATCGTCTCTTCAAATCCTTCGTAATCCGCTAACGCTCCGGCTGTCGCCAACAAGCCTTGCGGCTCCGACGAGCGATCTCCCCGGTCTTCGAGGACGGCGAGATCTTCTAGCCCAATAAGAGCGGCCATCGGTTTGCCACGTCGTGTGATGACAAAGCGTTCGCCATTGAAAGCAACTCGCGCAAGCAGTTCTGAGAACTTCTTCTTAGCTTCGGCTACATTCAGACCCTGACCCATGGAGACCCCCACGAAAGGTTATAATGACCATTATATCATCTTGACCTCTCTCGGCAAGCTTCCCCGACGACATCTTTATACGTCGTCCCGCCGTAGCTGTTACTCAACGCCAAGTTGCCTTTTGATCAGCCGGCAGAGGCTTTCTTTGATTTCCGCATGGCGGGGAACAGGAGCTTTCTTGCCATTCTCAGAGTTGACGAAGAGATCGTGACGCCGCCCATGTCGCAGTAGATAGCAGCCAGCGACAGTGAGTTCGTGAATGAGCTGGCTTCGCTTCACACCTCGACACCGATTTCTTTTGTCTGGATTTGTGCAACAGGAGGCTCTTCTTCCTCGATGACCAAGAGGTAGGCGTCCCGAATGCTCTCTTCGAGTTCTTGAAGCGATTTTCCTTGGCTGAATACGCCAGGGACTTCCTTTAGTCGTCCTACGTACCAACCCTCATCGACCCAGTATTCCAAAGTGAAGTATCGTAACATGCTTATCACTCCCTTCTCTCCCCATGGCCTGGTTGAGCCAAGCCTGGCTTCAAAAGGCATACTTCCTACGGATTACGATAATACACATTGGGGAATTGGTCAACCTAAAACACAATTGGAAGCTCAAAAGAGCTAGAACATCACTACGCTCCGGTGACAACGCAGAATGTGGACAATATACCGACTATCTCGCAAGCCATAAGGATAACCAATTCAAAGTCTTGCCTTCCTGTCTTTCTTCAGTTAAGATGATGCGTCTGCAATAGTGGATTTGGCGTGGAGGGCAATCATGATTCGCTTGAAAGTTTTGTTTTGTCTAGTTGTTCTTATAAACATTCTGCAAGCATGTGGAATCATCATTGGGAACGCTCAGTCGTGTCCCACCGTTTGTGTCATCATTCCTGAAACGAAATGCTGGCTCTGGCCGTTGCGATTCAGGTTGTCGATTGGCTGTTCCGAACAGGGACGTGCTGGATGACCGTGGATGTGCGGGTGCTCGACCTCAATACCGCGGAGTTCCAGGTGTACCAGGTAACCGCCAATGTCTCTGGAATTGAGATCATTGGCATCCGCTTCGGATGCAGTGCTCAGAACCTTGCTAGGGCGGTGAGCAAGCAGATCGCTCAGAGACTGGGATGGGAGTGTCGGGGAGGATGACGCAGTGTAGAAATAGGTGTTATGTCCCCGGAATTGCCCTAAAGGGGTTATGTTTAATAGTCGTTGTACTTGTTGCAGGTAGTTTTAGATTCGTTCCCGTTGCTTACGGGCAGCCGAGGACGCCGCCCGAACCTCTTGCTCAGGGAGGGCAACCGCTAGATCAAGTAGAAGTGCTGAAGATGCTCCCAGTGGACAATCAGAAGCTCCGGGATCGGGATAGAGATCGCCCTGCTTCCGGAATTCCTCTGCGTTTTGCCGAGCCCTTGGATGCTGACGTGAGTCCCTCAAAGCAGGGCACTTGGGAAACGCTGGAGGATGGCGACCGGCTCTGGCGATTGCGTCTTTTTTCGGGGGGGGCCTTCTCTCTCAATCTTGGTTTTACCCGCTATGTTATGCCACCGGGTGGCCGCCTATTCATATACAGTCCTGACTACAAGACAATCATCGGACCATTCACCGAGGTTGACAACGAGGTTCACGGTCAACTCTGGACCCCGATTGTATCGGGCGATGAGTTGGTCATTGAAGTAAGCCTGCCCGCCGCCGTTGAATCGCAATTAGAACTCAACTTGAGCCAGGTTAACCACGACTATCGCGATTTCGGCTCTTTGCTAGACAAGATTGGGGGAAATACTTGCGGGGCTTGCAACGTGGATGTGGTCTGTCCCGAAGCAGATGATTGGCGCGACGAGATTCGTTCGGTCGGAGCCTACACGGTTAGTGGTGTCGATACGTGCAGTGGCGCACTGGTCAATAACACAGCTCAGGTCCCGACCCCTTACTTTCTGACCGCCAATCACTGTGACGTCGATGCTGCCAACGCCCCTTCCGTAGTTGTGTATTGGAATTACGAAAATTCAACCTGCCGTACACCTGGCAGCGCCGAAAGTGGCCAACCTGGCGATGGTCAGCTCACTCAGTTCAATACTGGGGCTATCTTTCGAGCCGACTACGCTCCTTCAGACATGAACCTGCTTGAATTGGATGATCCCATTGCCCCAGCCATTAACCTATTCTGCGCCGGTTGGGACAACACTAACGCCGATGCAACCAGTGCGGTGACAATACACCATCCGGGCCTGGCGGAAAAGCGTATCAGTTCTGAGAATGACCCAACTACAACTACTTCGTACTACGGGACAGCCGTTCCGGGCGACGGCACGCACATTCGAGTGGAAGACTGGGATGTAGGCACTACCGAGCCTGGTTCATCAGGTGCGCCACTCTTCAACCAGGATCATCGGATTATCGGCCAGCTGCACGGGGGGGATGCGGCTTGCGGTAATGACGATTCGGATTGGTTCGGCCGATTCTCTATGTCATGGACAGGCGGAGGTACAGACTCAAGCCGCTTGAGCAACTGGCTCGATCCTGGTAACACCGGCGCTACTACCTTAGGCGGAAGAGACAGCGTAGACGGAATAGACGCCGCCCTCGTCATAGACAAATCCGGGAGCATGGATACTGCTGACAAACTCCCGGTTGCAAAGGAAGCGGCGAAGTACTTCGTCGAGGCATCACAACCCGGAGATCAAATTGCTGTCTCTGCCTTTTCGAGCGGTGGGCAGCTGGTAGCGCCACTAACGCAGATTCCCAGTCAGGATCCAAATGATCCGGTGAAAGTGGGGCTGAAGAATGCTATTGACACACTCACTGCCGGAGGAAACACGAACTTCGGAGCTGGATTGCAGATCGCTTACGATCAGCTGAATGGTTCCACACTCGCGCAAGACAAGTTTGCTGTGCTGATGAGCAATGGGCAGCACAATACCGGCACCTATGCAGGGCAGGTTCAAGCATTTGCGGACAAGGGGTGGCCGATCTACACGATTGGTTTTGGCTCCAATGCCAACGAGACAACCCTTAGGAGCATAGCGGATGACACGGGTGGGAAGTACTACTTCGCGGATCCGGACATCCTGACAACCATTTATGCACTCATTAGGGCGGACATGACAGGCAACGCACTACTGACCATCATGCAATGGCTACTTCAGCAGGGGCAGACGATCATTCAATGGTTACCGCCAATTGGCCCGCTGACAACCCTGTTGCACTTTCTGCTGAACTGGGGCGGAAGCGACGTCGATTTGATTCTAATAAGGCCGGATGGAACAGAGATCACACCGGCCGATGCTGCTCTGGATCCCAATATCACCTATCACAAGACTGCCACGTACGCTTTCTACACGGTTAATAACCCCATGCCAGGAGCTTGGGGAGTGCGGATTGTGGGAACGGATCTACCGAACCCTGAGGTTGTGGCGCTGAGCGTTACCGCGGCATCGTCACTGGTATTCACATTCTACGGCTATCAAGCTAGCTACAATCCTGGAGATGCCATTCCAATCGTAGTACAACTGAGGGAGCAGGACCGCACTCCGATCCTGGGTTCAAACGTACAGGTCGAAGTAACGAAGCCCAACGGTGGAAAGCAGATTCTTCCCCTCTTGGACGATGGGGCTAGCAATGATGCGCTTCTCAGCGATGGTATCTATGGAAACACTTTTACGGATACTGCTACCGAAGGCTTCTACCAGCTGGATGTAACAGCAACGGGGAACTACTCAGGAGGTGCGTTCAACCAGAAGCTAATTGGAATTGTGCTGGTGGGGAGCCCGCCGGCCGCAGGCGGATGGTATGACATGGAGTATGTTGATCAGGATGCAATGGAAACTGCTGGCTGGACCTTCTCCGGCTTGTGGCATCTGGCTACCGAGGCGCAATGTGGCGCTTTCTCTCCCAACCCGACGCTGTTTCCTTCCTCCACTCATGCCGCGCATTTCTGCGGCGAGGGCGGCACCTACGCCGGGCCTTCCGCCTTACCGCTGGGTGCAATCACGCCGAAACAGAGAGCGCAACGTGCACAGACTGGCGTAAAGGCCGGGCAGGCAAAGAGCTATGGGGAGCTGATCACTCCCGAGATCCCCGTCACGGCTCAGAGCCAGGTGGATCTGCGATTCCAGTATTTCAGAGAGGTCGAGCACTACTCTGATGGTTCGTATGACCAAACCTATGTTCAGGTCCAGTTTGATGGCGGTTCTTGGCAAACCGTCTGGTTCCTTGACTCCAAGACGGCGTCGAAGAAAGCGTGGACCGAGGCGGGACCAATAACGATACCGGTTCCTACCGGAGCGTCGGTAATGCGGGTCAAGTTCGTGTTTGACTCAATGGATAGCTACGGTAACAACTACCTCGGCTGGTTGATCGATGACATTTCTGTCTCCGGTCCGCAACCTGTTACGCTGCGGATTACCACTCAAGGACTACCCACTGGAACGGTGAACCAAGCCTACACCACAACCCTCTCGGCGGCCGGAGGTACAACGCCATACACCTGGTCAGCGACGGGCCTGCCTTCTGGACTGTCTCTCAATGCCTCGACCGGTGTCCTTTCGGGTACGCCCACACCCTTTGGCACCTCCACGGTGACCGCCACAGTGACCGATTCGGCCAACAATACGGCGACTCGGGACTACCAACTCACCGTGAATCCCGAGCCTGTGGGCGTTCTCTACGAGGAGGATTTCAGTGATTCGGCAGGATGGACGTTGGGCGGACTGTGGCACACGACAGCTACACTGGGATGTGTGAACCTCACGGGATACGGGACTGCAGCGTACTACGGCATAGATGCTGCCTGCGATTACGACACTAACGATCGAACCACTGGTGAGCTGACCTCCCCTGCCATTGATATTTCCGGGGCAACGGCGGTGCAAGTGCGATTCGACCACTTCCGTCAGGTGGAGTACTTCGGAGATGGTGCCTACGATCTGACGAGTGCGCAGGTGAAACTCGGCACCGGTCCTTGGCAGACGGCTTGGTCGCGTGACTCTACCCACATTTCAGAAGAGACCTGGACTCAAGCGACCGTCGGCCCCTTTGCCACCGGGGGCGCTGGCACAATGCAACTTCGATTCATCTTCGACTCAGTCGATCGTTGGGCCAATGGCTTCATTGGGTGGCTGGTGGACAACGTTCGGGTTGAGGCGGCAACATCCGGTGGGCCGCTTTCCGCCATGGCAGTCCAACAGGCATCGCCTCGCGACGTTGCCAAGTTGATCACAGTGTTCAACGTGCCCAATCCGATTCGCGATGTGCACACGACGCAGTTTGTCGTTCGTGGGGTTGAGGCGGAGACCCTGCACGTTGAGGTATACGATCTCACCGGTCGGCTGGTCTGGGAAGGCGAGGGCGTTGGAAACGAGCTTCCGTGGCATACTGAAGGATTCGACGGATTGGCGCTGGCTAATGGGGTGTACCTCTACCGCGTCATTGTCAGGGTAGGCGGTGAAGTAATTCCCAGCAGCATCCAAAAGCTCGTCATCCTGCGGTAGTGACGATCAGACCCGGTCGGAAACTGCCACGGAACGAATCGTACCGCCACATGGGTTCTCACAAGCTCCCAGGAATTGAGTTGCCGCTTCGAGCAGCTCTCCTTCTCACAGTGCCTCTATTTCTTGCCTGGTCTTGTGTGGCGATGGAGCTGAGTGGTCGTGTCGACAGCGGCTTTGTCAGCATGACGTATCTCAACGGGCAGCTTTCGGATCTCGCTGCTCGCGAAGGAAGCGAGTTCTCCCCCATCCGCTCCTCAGTGGGTGCTCAGCTTGTGCTTTGGCCACGGAGCAACCTTGGAATCAGCTTGGGCCTGCTCAGCGCGTCAGGAGCAATCCACGGTCGAGTGAAAAGCAACCTCACGGTGGTAGCCCTGGGAACCGAAGCGTGTGGACGCTTCTCCATGCGTGTTATCAGGCGATCAGTTTCGATTGTAGGAGGAGTGGGAGTGTACAGCGCCATGCTCTCGGGCCTGATGGCAGGTCAAGGACTCGGCCTAGGCGGGCACATAGCCTTGGAGGTGCCCATTCTCTTGTGGAGAGAGCTGGAGTTAAGTCTGAATCTTGCCTTCCGATACCTATCTATTCAATCGATCAGGGCGGGGCAGGCTGTGATTGCACCCCAAGGCATGCCAGCCATTGATTTCTCCGGCATGTACATCAGCGTGATTTTGCGTTGGAGGAGATAAGGTGAGGACAGTGCTCCGGTGTGGAGCGGTCATCATCCTGATTGTTGGAAGTTTGCTCGTGCCAACGTTTTCAACGAACACCATCACTTCTAGCCAATCCGAATCGCCTAAGCTGATACCTGCAAGCGACAGCAGCTCTTGCATGGCCGCACGTGACACAACCGGTGTTGTGCGGAAGGGTCAGCTGTTTCAGCCTAAAACCACGGCACCACCAGGGTTTGACGCGGCGAGCTTTGCAAGGCTAGGAGTAGGTCCCCGTGCCCTGGGCATGGCGGGCGCTTACGTGGCCATTGCCGAAGGAGCGTCCGCTGGGTATTGGAATCCAGCTGGCCTTGCAGCCATACTCGACTTCCAGTCCGAAGGAATGTACACAAATTGGCTGGGGGCGGATATCCACTATCAATACATCAGTCTGGCCGGCTATCCACCACTTGCCGAAGAGAGGCCAGCACTGCAGTTGGATGACAAACGAATACTCTTCGGCTTGACCTGGCTTTCCGTTCGTGTGGCAGGTATTCCTTGGTGGGAAGAAGAAACGGGTGCTGTTGGTACTTTCGATGCTTGGTCACACCTTGTTCTTGTATCCGTGGCCATACCACTGGCGCAAACGCCCTCCCTAGCTATTGGGGCAAACGTAAAGCTCTACCACGATCGCATCCTTGAGGGACAGAGCCTGGGGGTGGGTTTTGACTTGGGTCTCCTTTGGCTCACCAATGCAGGTAGGGTACCGGTGCGGCTTGGTCTGTGCACCACCGATCTTGGAGGCACGGTGATTAGGTGGAGGGGTACGGTTGGAGAGACATCGAATTACGTCCCGTGGATCGTGCACGTGGGAGGAGCTGTTGAGCTATGGGAACAAAGACTACTCTTTGGGGCTACCTATGAATGGAGCCTGAACCGCCCACGGTTTGAGCGATTGAGGGTAGGAGGTGAGGTGTCTCTTGGACTGCTGTGTCTGCGAGCTGGATGGGATCAACCACTTGCGGGTGAGCCCGGCCGGCTGTCCGTGGGAGTGGGAATCATGCCGTGGCCGGAGATGGTGTTCGACTACGCCTTCCTTCCAGGTGGGCTTGGAGTCACCCACCTTGTTTCCCTCAATCTGACCTTCTAGGTCAGGAGGCTGCAGGGTTTGTTCTGCTGGCATTGCAGAGTTTCTTTTTGATAAACGCAGCCTTGCTTGTGGAGGACAGATGTAACGTAGGGATTTGACAAACTCCTACGACTTGAGTGACGACAGTGGCGGCCAAAGAATAGATGAACCTTATACTGAGCGTAAACGTATCGAGCTTTTGGATCGACAAAAGGAGGTACGGGTGAGAAGCCTTTCGCTATGGTTAATATTGGGGTGCATTTCACTTTCCGCGGTAGCCGCCCCTACCTTCACTGATCAGGGTACCGAGGCGGGATATCTTAACCCAGCCGATACTGAGATTGTCGTGCAGACGGTTCGCGTAGTTGGGGACTCCACCTACAACGGAAATGTGAATGCGGTACAAATTCGCAACTACGGGGGCACAGCTAACTATCAGCAGATAACCAAAATTGAAGTTCGAAACGGGGGAGCCACAATCTGTTCCATCAATACCCCCATCGGACTCACGTCGATCAATGGTGTCACGATCCCTTCAACCCATACGATCACCAAAGGAGATACCGAGGACCTCTTTGTTGTAGTGTGGGTGGGAGATGTCGATGCAGTTCAAGGTGGAGAGACGCTTCACTTTGAGGTGCGATTTCACTACCTCTTGAATGGCACTGCCTACCGAAGTGGCTGGGTTGGCGACGGGAAGAACGAAGAGATTCGAAAGACAGGGTTCGAAACCACTACCGATTCCTCGCCAGAAGCCAACAACTTCGACCCGGGCAACGAGGGCACCGTTCAATTGGTCAGCTTTGAGGATAGAGATGCCAACGGTTCTGGACTCACGTTGAACAAGATCACCGTCAAAAACACCGGAACAGCCACAGCCGACGACATCGCGAGCCTCAAGGTGTCTATTGCGTACACGGGTGGTCCTTGGGAAGAGACGAAGACCACCGGCCTTGCTGCTTGGAAGGATGGCGGTGTCGTGTTTGATCCTGACCCGAACATTGGAATTGCAGACGAAGGTGAAGTCACGGTGACTGTGGTTGTGAAGATCGCCGATCCCACAACAACAGTTCCTGCTGACAACCGCACGATCCGCAACCAGGCGACCTTGGAAGTGGCGGAGAACGGACAAACCTTTAACCAAACCGCTTTGTCATCGACAACACAAAAGATACGGCGGGGAGGTGTGGAGGAGATCGAGGACGATAGCACGATCCCCGCCTCCGGTGTCTTGAACTCAGGAGAAGAGCTCGTTCAAAAAATCATCGTCAGGGATAGAGACGTGAACGGTGAGCGGGTCAATATCACGCGAATATGGATCAAGAACCTCGGCACGGCCGAGGCCACTGAGATTGAGGAGATTAGGGTAAAAAGCAACGGTACTCCTTTAGGTACGTTCTCAGACGCCCAGATCGCTGACTTCCTCATCGGGGTCTGGCTCGATATCACGGATGTCTTGGTGGCTAACCAGGGCGATCGTACGTTCATTATCGAATACGAGATTGCTTCTGGCCACACGCTGAAGCCGCAAGTGAAAGTAGAAGGTGACGAAGAGGGCAATCTATATACCAGCCCGCCCGCTGACTATCCCCAGGCTGTGACGTTGTATCCAGCGGGATTTGAGCTCGTGGAAAACCAAGTCATCAATACGCAGAGGGTATACTCTGGACAAAGATTCTGTGCCCAGAAGATACTACTTAAGGATATCGATGAGAACAGTGACTCGGTGACGATTAACCCTGTTGTCCCGAGAAACCGGGGCACGGCAACAGACACCGAGATCGCAAAGATCGAAGCCCGAACTGCAGCTGGCGATTTGCTGGGCGAAACGACAGAGGTTGGAGGCCTAAGTGCAGGTGGTGTTGCGATTCCCACCTTAAGGAATAACGTGGTTGCTGATAACGGAGAGGTAACTCTCTGGATCTGGGTCACGCTGGCGGGTCCGGAACAGACTGTCACCGATCACACTATCCAACTTGAAACTACGGCCTTTCATGCGGAAGGCGGAGAGGGATACCAGGACACAGAACAGGGTACGAGCTTCACTACCGAGGTGAACCACCGGCCGACGTGTGACCTCGATTACACACCTTCCGCAGATCTGACCTACGAAAATGAGATTACATTCACCGCCAAGAATGTCAGCGACGCAGATGATGACGATATTGTCGCCCATCGCTGGGAATTCAGCGACGGAGGGAGCGGGACCGGCACCTCGGTGAAGCATACCTTCGCAGCAGGAGGCACGGTCTGGGCCAAGTTGACGGTGGAGGACGCCCGAGGACTGACCGGATCAAAGACGAAGACCTTCAGCGTAGAGCCGCCTCCAGTGGTCCCGCTGGCACAGTTCACCTGGGCACCACAGGCGCCGGCGACCGCAGAGGAGGTCACGTTCACCGACACCTCGACCACGCAAGCAGGTACCACGATCACCGATCGGTCGTGGGATCTCGATGGGGATGGTACAGAAGATTCCGATGCCGAGAATCCAACCCATACCTACACCGCGCCCGGTACGTACGAGGTTTCCCTCACTGTGACCAACAGCGACGCGCAGACAGACACGGTCACCCACGAGGTCGAGGTTCCCGCGGCTAAACCGACGGCGAATTTCGATTACTCCCCCGCTACACCTGATGTTAGAGATGTGATCACCTTCGAGGACAAGAGCACCGCTGCCGGTACCGCAACAATCACAGGATGGGCCTGGAATCTCGGGGACGACACCACGTCCACTGCCCAGAATCCAACGCACACTTACACGGCCATGGGAACTTTTGTGGTGAGCTTAACTGTCACTGACAGCAACGGCGAGACGAGCAACGCTCATACAGAACAGATCACCGTGGGGCCTGCAACGATGATGTACTCCTATCCAAATCCGGCAAGCGATGCCGCCACAATTGTGTACCGACTCCCAGCGGGCGCGAGCAATCCCGTGCTTCGCATCTTTGACCTGGTCGGACGACTGGTCCGCCGCGTGGAGCTTCCTGTGACACAGACGACGTACGTGTGGAATCTCACGGCGGACGTCGGTGGCGCCGTGGCGAACGGGCTCTATTTCTGCGTGGTCACCGCTCAGAACGCCGCCGGAGCAGCGATCAGATCACAGATTTTCAAGCTTCTAATCGATAGATAAGGGAGGGAAACCGACCGTGAAAAGATCATTCTTACTGCTGAGCATCGCCCTCCTTGCGGTGGGACTGTCGGGGGCTTCGGCCGCCGGGCAGACGGCCGTCTCGGTTCTCGACATCGAACCAGGGGTGCGGGCACTCGGAGTCGGCGGCGCAGCGGTGGCCCTTGCCGATGGGCCTGAGGCGCTCTACTACAATTCGGCCGGCTTGGCGGAACTTGCCGGGATCGGCTTCACATCCTCGTATACCTCGCACCTTGGTGTGGCCGGCTACAGCGCGTTGGGACTGGCTTCGCGCAACTGGGGCGTGGGCTTCTTGACGCTCAACTCCGGCAACATTCCGGGCTACAACGCCGACGGCACTTCAACCGACGCCCTTTCGTACGGAAGCACTGCGGTTCTGTTGGGCTTCGGTGTGGATCCGAAGCAGTTTCCGTTCATCCCCGCCCTTCCGATCGATTTCCGTATTGGTGGCCGCTTCAAGTACCTATCGGTCGCCAATGGCAACACGAACGGCACGGGAATCGGGCTAGACCTTGGCTATCGCATGGGATTTCCCGACATGAGGCTGGGGCCGGTTGCCATCAGCGATGTGGGGTTCGGCGCGACCGCAACGAACTTCATCGGCTCACTGAACTACGATGGTCGTAGTGAGTCGCTGCGGATGGATCTGCGCTTTGGTTTTTCGGCACGGCTTGCGCAGATGGTACTTGTCACGGCGGACATCGAGCTTGGTGGAAGTTTCCATTTTGGTGCGGAGTACAGTCCGATTCAGATGCTTGTGGTACGCGTCGGGGTGCTGACCGAGCCGGGCGCAACGTCCCTTACGGCGGGGTTGGGAGTCAATGTCGAAGGCTTCTTGATCGACTACGCCTTTGTCAGTCACCCGGTCTTGCCGGCAAGCCACCGCGTCTCACTCACGATCGACTTCTCTGGGCTCAATCTTGGGGGATTAGCAAGTAGGCTGCGCAGCCTGCTTCCGTTTTAGCATACGGTGACGCCGTAGCGTCGGGCTTTATGCCCGACGTTGTCTTGTCTGTCTTGCACCCGACAAAGAGGAAACGTCGTAGACAAGCTACAACGCTACAAGCTTGCGTGAGGGATTGTTTCGTAGCGGCGGGGCTTGCCTGCCTGTGCCCATGCGGCAGACAGGTCCCCGACGAATCCGAACGTCGCACACAAGGTGCGACGCTACAGGGTCGCGCTCCATTTGGCCTCCAATTCTTGAAGTGCATTAGTCGCAATCGCCTCGCGTATGTCACGCATGAGGCAAACGAGGAATCGCAGGTTGTGAATGGTCGCCAGCCGATAATACGAGAGTTCGCCTGCCAGATGCAGGTGGCGTAGGTAGGCACGGGAGTGATGACGGCAGGTGAAGCAGTCGCACGCCTCGTCGACTGGCCGGGAATCGTCGCGGAAGCGGGCGTTGCGCAGATTGATCCGATGCCGAGGCGCTCCCTTCACGAAGACCGTGCCGTTGCGGGCGATACGCGTAGGAGCGGCGCAATCAAAGGTGTCAATTCCCCGTCTCACCGCTGCGAAGATGTCCTCAATCTGTCCTATCCCGAGCAGGTGGCGTCCCTTCTCCGCGGGTAGCTGAGGAATCGTCCAGTCGAGTACGCTGTGCATGTCTTCCTTTGAGCGGCCGAGCGATCCCCCTATGGCAAATCCATCGAAGGGCAGCTTACCGATAATCCGAGCGCTCTCACAGCGGAGTCGTTCGTACGCGCCCCCTTGCACGATACCGTAAAGAAGTTGCCGGGGGTTGGAAAACGTGTCGCTGCGGGTCTGCTCAAACGCCCGCAACGCGCGCTTTGCCCAGCGGTGCGTTCGCTCCATCGCCTCCTTTGTATAGGCGTAGTCGTGCAGCGGCGAAGTGCACTCATCGAGGACAAGGATGATGTCAGCGCCCAGCTTTCTCTGAAGCGTGATCACGTTCTCCGGCGAGAAGAAATGCTTGGAACCATCGATGATCGAGCGGAAGGTTGCTCCCTGTTCACTCAGCTTGACAAGCGACTTTCCTTGCGGCTTTGCTTGCGGTTTGTTTCCGCCACACTCCTCATCGGGGAAGATCGAGGCCACCTTGCCCACACCGTGAACCTTGCCCGCTCCGAGGCTGAATACCTGAAACCCGCCGGAGTCCGTCATCATAGGTCCGTTCCAGCCGACGTAGTGGTGTAGACCGTTCAAGCCGGCAATCAGGTCCTCTCCGGGGCGCAGGTGCAGGTGATAGGCGTTGGAAATCACGACTTGCACGCCGATCTTTTCTAATGCTTTCGGCTCAACCGCCTTCACCGTCCCACGGGTGGCCACAGCGACAAACCCA
>CAZMOL010000015.1:0-8272 GCA_964568045.1 uncultured Thermotogae bacterium | reverse complement strand
ACATCAGTAGAAGGTGGTGAGCGTGCGGTGGTGTGGCGGCATCTTCGCACTCTGTGCGATGTGCCACAAAAGCCAGTCGAGCTCAAAAGGGAACAGGTTTCGCCCACGCTGCTTCAATCCCTGGCGAAGTTCCTCCACCGCAACGATCGTCGCAGCGCGGATCTCAACTTCCTCGGTGCAGCCGACATCGATCCATTCCATCCGATCAATGCAACCCTCCAATTCCTCACAGTATAGAAGTACACCCTCGGCACGTAGCAGCTGCGGAAGTCTGTAATCGGCAAAAGCAGTGAGCCGATCGATATCCCGGAACGAGCCGTATGAGCGCCCCTGAAAACTGCCGTACAGATCGCACACGAAGATCTGTGCGCGCTTGTAGAACGCAACTCGTTCGCCGGCGTAGCTTGCCTCATCGCGAAAAGAAGGAAAGTCACGTACCAGCAACTCCACGAGCCGCTGTGCGCCGCCACAGGCCTCCTTCACCAGTCGCGAAGGGTCGCCCTGGTACAGCGCGACGACCTGCTGACCGATCTCGCGCAGAATGCTCACCCGTTCGTCAAACAAAGGTATTTCTCCTGTTCCGATCGCTCCGCGCAGAAGGGTACGGACGTCTTGCTCGTCTATCTGCGCCAGATGGCGGAAATCATCGATCGGGCTCTCGCCGTCGAAGGCTTCTTTTAGGATCGAGGTGAGGGCAAAGTACCCCTGCAGCTTCTCCCCGTCGACGATAACAACCCAGCGCGGCTCCGGGAAAAAGCAGAAGTTGAGCGCATCAACCAGGAGAAGGTAGGACACCGTTCTCTTCGAGCCGTCGTAGTAGTGATGCACGTAATCCCAGGAGGGAACGGGTAGCGAAAGGAGTTTGTCAGCAAGGCGAAGTATTTCCCTTTTGTCTATTGCGACGTGAGTGCTCCGATCGCAGACAAAACGCGCGCAGGCGAGGACGTCAATCATTGCTTTCCCCTGCGAGTGTGCACAGCAATCACCGACGTGTGCCATTCACAACTCGATCCCAGGCCCTCACTCGTGGAATGACTTCACGTCGGTGCGATGGTATCCGAAACCAACGGGGTGATAAAGGACGTTAATCGAGTGCTCTGTACAGGGCCTCGTAATCGCAGCTCGGGTTCCAGAAAAGGTATCCATTGGCCCCTGCAACCTGCGCTGCTTGAATCTGGGCTCGGATGTAGGTCTCGAGGGTGAGCCCGGGTGGGATCGCTTGGTCAAACGCCTGCAGGTAAGGACGAAACGGAGTGGCCACCCTGCTCTTTCCGCTTGCCAGCGCCTCCTGGACAACTGCGTAGGGATCGTCTTTGTAGCGTTGTTCCCGGTAGTGGGATGGGTAGAGCATCGGTGAGATTAGATCGACGCAGCCCGCCATTTCCTCCAACGACTGGCCAATCGGGTCGATTCGCTTCCTGTTCCATTCCCACAACACACGACCGAACACATCAACGGATAGATATACGCGCCCGGAGATGAGTTGACGTGCCGCTTTCAGGAATCGATTCACGGCGGCGTAGCGGTCTTCGTAGATGGGGGAAAGCTCGTCTCCATCCGGAAAGCGGACGTAGTCAAACTGGATCTCGTCAAAACCAACGGAGGCGACCTCTTCTGCGATCGCCAGGTTGTATTCGACTGCCAGCTCGTCGGTTGGGAACACCCACGGACCCTGTCGACCCAGATATGCGGCCAGCTTGGGGTCGTAAAACAGCACCTGCCTCGCGATCAAGTAGCATCCGTGCTCTTTCAAAGCAGGCACAAGAGTCCTCATATCCAGTCGGTCGGATGCGGCTCCGATCATCCTCGCCAGTGGTACAGCGCTGTCGTAGGTCACCTCCCCGTGCATGTTCTTCACATTGACCACGACCGCATCAAGCTTTCCTTCATCCGCTGCGTCAAGCACCTGCTCAAGGAGACCCGGCTTGGTGATGGCGTAGGAGGTGAGGTAAACCCCGATTCGATTGTGCAGAGAGAGCGGAGTCTGCGGTGCAAGCGAGGAGCCTTGATCCACTCCTACGCCGGCGAAAAGGACCAATAGAAATCCCATAACCAAGAAACGGAAGTAAGACGAACGCCTCATGGTGAGAAGATACATTGCCCCACGCTATGCGCTGGTTATCTTGGTGCGCTCAGGATGGGACTTTGGGCACATTTTCAGCCGGGTGGATTGCACAGCTCTACCCAACCTCCCTTCTCCAGGATCCCCAACCCGCGGGTAACGGTCTCGATTGAGATCCAATGCCCAAACTCCAGGCTCAGCCGAAGTGCGATCTCACGAAGCGTCCGCTTGCCATCACAAAGGTTGAGACCCTCCAGTGTAATGGCGCCGTACGAACCGGTGAATTCGCGTTCCATGAAGCGGCGATTCTCCTTGGATAGTGAGCGGAAAAAGGCGTAGGGAAGTGGACCCTCAAACGCCTTCCTGGATGCAGGGCCTTGGTTACCGCGATCTTTTTTTGCGGCCGACCCGCCGCCTGTTTGCAGAAGCGCATCGCGGGTCGCTGTAAGCACTTGTCGCAGTCCTGATTCATCCCATGCCACCGACGCCTCATCCAGGAGCCTGCTGAAGCTTGCCAGCCGCTGCTCCTCCAGCGTGAGCGCTAGGTCAAGGAATTCCTCGATCGATGCCTCCTTCATCCCCAGCGAGAGATCGAAGCTGCGATGGATTGCGGTGAGGCTGTAGCGTAGAAGCCAACCGGCCAGCCGTTCTGCTTCCCGGGCAAGTGTGCCTGGAAGCAGAGCGAGTGTTGCAGCCAGGACGCCAACACGCTTGAGCTCGGTGGGATCGACCATGTCCACATCATCGAGGTGCGTGTGATGGAGGGGGTCGCCGTGACCGAACATGACCGCAGGAACACCGAACAGCGGATCGGAAAAGACGACGTGGTCGCTCCCCCCACTCGGCGAATCAAGCCGCCATTGCATCGGCCGACGCGTTCCGCGCGGTGCAATTGTGTTGGGATCATCTTCGATACGTTCCAGGAGCGGCTCGAACCAAGCGTTTAGTACGGACGGGGTTGATCCTGGAACGCGCGAAACCCGAAACGGCTCTCCAAGTCGTTCGGGAGATTGACCGACCATGTCCAGGTTGAGAACAAATAAGATGTTCTCAATCTGTTGCTGATGGGAAGCGGCCCAAGGAAGGGTTCCATAGAACTCGGGGACCCACAGGAAGCGGATCGACCGGTCGAGTTTCAACTTCCCCTCCTTGGTGAGTTGGGCAAGCGTTCGGGCAATCTCCAGAAGAAGCGCACTTCCCGAGGCGTTGTCGTTTGCCGATGGTGTGGGATGGCAAAGATGTGAAATCAACAGGATCTCTCTTGCTTGGGGCCGATGTCCAGGGATCCGCGCTTCCAAAACACGAAGGTTGCCGGGGCCCAGATCGGCGTCGATTGACCCGGCGAGACGAACCGGGCCTTCCCTCAGCGCGGCAAGGAGGGAGTCGGCCTGGCGACGGGATATGGAGAAGCCAAGTGGTGTCTGCTGGATTTGGGATGCCTGTGGCCAGAATCCGGCGTACTGGACGAGATCGGGCCATTCCCCCGCTCTCTTCACAGTGGGATAGAGGATGATGCCGATCGCACCGTAATCCACTGCAAGAGGGGCCACCTCCTGCGGCTTTCCCGTAACCAACACGTACTTGCCAGCCACGTCCTTTCCGGCGTAGTCCTCCAAGCAGGTCCCTTCTCCCACATCAACCAGTTCTGCCTCGGCGGCTCCACCACGGGAATGAGCGATTACCCCTTGCGAGATCTCATCGAACCGCACTAGAGACTGGTCCTGCGGAGAGAGTTGACGCAGGGATCCACTGCGCACGCTCCAACCAAGCGGTGCGGTCCATGAGTAAGTCTTTGTCTCTCCATCGGCGGGGTAGGTGTAAACAGTACACGGGATGTGCCATCGCTCAAGGGCCTCCTTGATCTCGTTGACGGCATCATCAAAGCCGGGGGAGCCCTGTATGCGATGATGTGCGGCGATACGGGCAACGTTCTGCTTGGCAAGAGCTCCAGAGAGCTCACGCGATATTTCAGTAAGAATCTGCTCGAGCGTCATCTAAAACCTCCCTTGGAAGAGCGACTCTATCCGACCTCAAGAGCCTCACGGCCTGACATGATACCTCAACCGGGCATCGAGTCGGATTGTGACTCCAGGTACGCGCTACTATAATTGAAAAAATGGTGTTGTTCATCTCCGGGTGGAGTACACATCATGGGTATCCAAAAGGAGTCGATAACATGAACAGGAGAACAACTGTGCTTCTCGCGTTGATATGGATGGGATTCTGCTTTGCTGTCGGCGTATCTGCAAGTGGCTCGCACGATCCGATTAGTATCCTCGGCAACAGCGATTTTACTGTCGAAAACGGGGTTGTCTCCGGAAACGGAACAACAGAGGATCCCTATATCATCGCCGGCTGGGAAATAGACGTCCCAGCGGACACGCGATACGGAATCAAAGTGGAAAATACCACTGCCCACTTTATCATACGTGGGGTGATCCTTCGTGAAGCAGGGGATCCCCAGGGAGCGGCAATCCGCCTCGGGTTTGTTTCCGCTGCCACGATCGAGGACACCACGATTGCCAACTCGATCAATGGAATCCAGATGTCTTCCTGCTCAGACGTGACGCTGCGTCGCAACGTCCTCTACGTCACGGGCCAGGGCCTGCGGGTTACAGGAGAGTCGGCCGAAGAGTACCGACATAACATCAATGAGACCAATCTTCTGAATGACTATCCGATCAACTATCTGTATGGCAAAGACGGGGAAACCGTAAGCGTGCTTCGCTCAAACAACCTGTACGTTGCGGCTAGCCGGAACATGATCATCACTGAGAACGAGATCAGCGATGGGGATGGAATTGTACTGGCCTTTGTTGAGGATTCACAGATCACCAACAACAAGGCATACCGTTCTCGCCCCGTGCTCACTGAAAATGGTATCAGCCTGTCCAATTGCACCGGCAACTCGATACACGGCAACGAATTGGCCAACAACGCTCGCGCAGGAATCTATCTGTGGCTTTGTTCGGACAACGATCTCACCGAGAATCAGTTGTTGGCAAACGACTACGGCGTGATCTTGGCTGCGTCCGATAACAACCGCGTTACCGGAAACGTCTTGTTCGCCAATCCAACAGGAATTGAAGTCAGTGCCGGATCTACCGGAAACGAAATCGTCGGCAACATCATCACCCACGAGAACACGAAGTTCGGTATCGCCATTGAAAGGGCGGTGGCGAACCACGTAGAAGGCAATGCAATCGTGGAATGTGAGACCGGCATACTCCTTGCATCCCAAGCCAACAACAACACGGTTCATGCAAACACGATCGTCGGTGGAGCCTACGGACTGTCAATTACGGGTTCGTACAACGAAATTACGCAAAACCTGGTTTCTCAAAATGCCCAAGGGATACTGTTTCCCGAGACCTACGGCCAGCAAACAACCAGGGGGAACACTTTCCACGACAACCTTCTGGCCGACAACAACACCCACGTTTACCTAAACCTCGATTCGGAGGGTAACAGCCTGTTCCGAAACGTGTTTCTCGGGAAAACAACATTGGCCGTAAGTGATCACGGCAAGAATATTTGGACCGTTTCTGGTGAAGGCAATTTCTGGGAGGGCTACGACGGAAACGACGAAGATGGCGACGGAATTGGTGATGCTCCCGTGCTTGTCTACCCAGCTGGCGCGGAGGACACCGCACCCCTTATTGATTCAGCATTTGCCCGTGGCGGTCTTGGTGTTCTCACGACGCTTGAACAGGCGCTTCTCACTCTGCATCCCCAGGAAACGGATGAGCTGGAGATTCCGGCCCTGATCGCCGATGACCATATCGAGCGATTTGTCGGATTCCGAGGGTTCCCTGAATTCCTCCTCGAGGGCTTTCCTGGAATCTTGTTTGACTACGGCGAGGAGGTTCCCGGCGGCCTCACCGGCACCGCTTTCACGATGAGTGAAGTGGTCTTCGGTCTGGATATTGGTTTTTTCGATGGGGGCGGCATGCTTTTGGGAACTGAAACCATGGAGAAAGGCTCCGAAGAACGGTACACGACGGACGGTCAGTTCAGATTCGCACTCGAACTGCCGGGTGGAACCTTTGCCGAACTCGGGATTGGGGCTGGCACGCGCCTTCGCCTTCCTGAGGAGGGCTGAGGTGGGACAGATCTCAACGGTTGTGTTCGATCTCGATGGAACTCTGGTTCGGTACCGCGGGGTCGAGTTCGAGTCAAGTTGGGGAGCAATCGCAGCGGCAGCCGGTGCGCAAGGGGAATCGCAGCGCCTTCTCGACGAATTCCTCTCCCGCCACGATGCCTATCCTGAATGGGTGAGGCGCGATGCCGCGCTTCTTACAGGTATTCCAGTGAAGAGAATCACCCAACAGATCTTCCCGCCCCCCTACGCAGCCGGCGTTCGCGAAGCAATTGACTGCCTCCGTACTCGCTACAGTTTCGGGATTCTCTCCTCAGGCGTGGACCTCGTAGCCGAGTACGTACGGGCGGACCTCGGTCTTGAATTTGCGGTCGCCAATCACCTCTTTATCAAGGACGGACACTTCACCGGAGGGAGTGAAACCCGTGTTCATCTGTGGGAGAAGGACAGAGTGATGCAGCAGATCGCAATCGAGCGAAACCTTGCTCTTTCAGAAGTCTGCTACGTCGGCGATCACATGAACGACATTCCCGTGATGCAAATCGTCGGCCTGTCGATCGCCTTCAATCCAAAAGACAAGAAGCTGGAGGAGATCGCCGATTACGTGACGCGCGATTTCGCTGAGATCCCCCATCTTATCGAGGATTTTGAAGGCCGTAGCTGAGAACGACCGCGCGGCTCGTAGTAAGCCGCGCGGTCGTCTTCCGCACTACGCTATCTTGGAGTATGCTACGGGAAACTGTACAACAAACCGATCCCACCGCTTGGATCCAATGCCGCACCCGAAAGTGCACCCCATGCGTAGATGGAAAAGCCATCAAAGGCGAATCCGAGATCGATTCGCTGTTCGGAGAATCCAAACGGCATGAGGGCCAAGGTGGTCTTACTGGTGACACTGAACGCATCGAGCACAAGTGAGAGGTCAAACCAGACATCGTCAGTTACGGCGGGATAGACAGTCGCTGACACGCCGATTCCCCCGGAGAACGACGAAGGGTTCCCCAGCGGGATATCAAACAGGGTCGCCTTGCTGTAGATGGTCGCTGAGCTGAATGCGGGAGGGAAAGGGTAGATTCCCATGTATAGATTGCTACCCAGTGTGAACCAATTCCATGCGAACGCGAGTCCAAAAGCCTGCGAGATACTGATTGGCGACGCGTAGGTCTCTGGTCCAGTCTGAACCCAGCTGAGACTCGTCGTGCTGGATACCGTGAATCCAGCGAAGTTGAAGGACAGGCTGAACCAGGAAGTGTCTGCGAAGTACGGATACACCGTTGCTTCACTGCCAAGTTCCCCACTCCAACTGGTGGAATCCTGTTGTGCTCCTACCGCCACTGTCAATGCACACGCGAGGGACAGGACGATAACCAAAAGGCTAAGACGTCTCATGTGAAACCTCCTTATTGGACAGTACTCTAGAGAAAGAGCGTAATCCACCCCCATGCGGCGCGGAATTACCAAGGTTCGATCCGTTGTTTTCACTTAGGCACTGCGGTGGGTGCGGAGTGTCCGCCTAGAATGGTGACGGCAAGCACGATAGGACGCTACCGCGGAAGTGTGTGAGATTGGATTTCGCCACGAAGGATCGAGCCACCCAACCCTCCAAGCAGTATCGTCAAGCCCTGATGGATACGAGGGATCATCGTAGATTAGGTGCCGAAAATGCGATCTCCTGCGTCTCCTAATCCAGGGAGGATGTACCCTTGCTCGTCTAGCTGCCGGTCGAGGGCCGCGGTGTAAATCGGCACATCGGGGTGAGCGTTGGAGAAGACCTCTACACCCTCAGGCGCGGCAACAAGACAAAGAAACTGGATCCTGCTTCCGCCCTGTCTCTTGATGAGATCGACTGCGGCGACTGCACTACCCGCAGTGGCAAGCATCGGATCGACAAGAATCGCCTGGGCTTTTGGAAGCTCCGCAGGAAGCTTGGTGTAGTACTCGACCGGCTGCAGGGAGTCCGGGTCGCGGTAGATTCCGATGTGGCCGACCTTTGCAGTAGGGATTAGGTTAAGCACTCCGCCAAGCATTCCCGTTCCCGCCCGCAGGATTGGAACAAGGACAACCGGCACATCGAGCACTTTTCCCACAGTTGACTCGAGAGGGGTCGTCAC
>CAZMOL010000014.1:18905-24739 GCA_964568045.1 uncultured Thermotogae bacterium | reverse complement strand
CTCTTCGATTTCGAGTCTGAGGAGACCTTGATCTAGGTTCGCAGTTGCGCGCGGGGAAGTCGAACTTTGGCCGTTCTCCTCGGGCTCGATAGTCGTCACCGACGATTGTGAGAGCCAGGTCATCTGTCGCGGAAACCATCTTTGACGTGAAACCTGTAATAACGCATGTAGCAGGAGAGTGCGATCTCTAAGCTTTCGGTCTGCCGCCACTCCACAAGCGATTTGTACCTTGCTTAAAGGACATGTGTCGACGTACGCAGAAGAAACGTTTGCTTGACTGTTTGATTAACGAGGGTATGATTTCCCGCACTTCTTTATTAGGAGAGATAGATGGAGAGAAAACTCTCAGATTACGAACAAATAGCAAACGCAGGAGCGATAGATCAACTCAATCGGCTGGCAGAAGGGCTTCAAGGAATTTCGCTTTTTCACGTTAGTTCCACTTTTGTTGGCGGGGGTGTGGCCGAGATGTTGCACTCGTTGGTTCCTTTGTTCAACGATCTAGGAATTGAAACCCGCTGGCAGGTGATCAAAGGAACGCCGCTTTTCTTCAAGACGACCAAGAGCATTCACAACGCACTACAAGGAAACCATATCGAGATTGCAGACGAGATGCTCGATCGCTACAAAGAGATCAACAAGCGGAACGGCGAGATTCTCGATCTGTCCGGCGATGTAGTGGTCATCCACGATCCCCAGCCGCTGCCCCTGATCGAACGACGGCCTTCCGGCTCCAACCGCTGGATCTGGCGCTGCCACATCGATCTCAGTAGTCCGAACAAAAACGTTTGGACCTTTCTCTACGATTACATCGAACGATACGATGTAGTAGTTGTATCCATGCCGGAATTTGCCCAGTATCTTCCCATCCCCCAGGATATCATTCCACCCTCTATTGATCCGTTGAGTGACAAAAACAAGGACCTCCCCGAGGATCGCGTCACTGAGGTCTACGAGAAGCACGGAATCCCACAAGACAAGCCGATCATTCTGCAGGTGTCTCGGTTCGATCCCTTCAAGGATCCAATCGGGATTATCGAGGCGTGCGAGCTGGTTAGGCGGGATACCGAGTGCAGCCTGGTGTTTGCGGGTGGCATCGCCTCTGATGACCCGGAGAGTTTCGAGGTGTTGGCGCGGCTGGAGGAGAGGGCCAACAACGATCCGGATACCTACATCATCGCTCCCCAGACAGAACCAATTCCGGCGGAGGAGGTGAACGCGCTGCAGCGAGGGGCGAATATCATCGTCCAAAAGTCGCTCCGAGAGGGGTTTGCCCTCACCGTGACCGAGGCCATGTGGAAGGCTAAGCCGGTCGTGGGAGCGAATGTAGGAGGGATCAAGCTACAGGTCAAGGATGGCATCACCGGTTTTCTCGTCCGCTCCATCGAGGAGACTGCCGAACGGATCGTTTTCCTGCTCCGCAATCCCGATCTTGCCAAAGAGATGGGAGAAGTGGGAAAGGAACAGGTGAGAAAGAATTTCCTCATCACCCGGCATCTCCGCGATTACCTCCGACTCCTGCGCATCACCGCTCCGAGTGGTCCCCCTAGCTTGTGCTAAGTCTTGGCACTACTGTATTTCACGCTTTGATTTCATAGAAAAAGGCATTGGTGAACAGATCTGTCCGCGCGACTCAATTTCCCTTATAGACGAGCTTTCCACCGACAAAGGTCATATCTACTTGGAGGTCGGCGATCTTTTCTGGGACTTGACGGGGATCCTGATCGAGGACCACTAGATCGGCCAACATCCCGGGCTCAACCTTCCCTTTCAGCGCTTCCTCGAACGAGAAATACGCCCCGTTCTCTGTGTAGCAGGTGACCGCTTCCTCGACGCTCACTCGCTGGTTCTGATGTGGTGCATTGACCGCCCAATGCAGGCCAAGAAGCGGTGACATCGGCATGCAGTCAGAGCCAAAGGCGAGCGGGAATCCGGCATCGAGCACGAGGCGGTGCGGGTCGATCTGTTGGTCCCGCTCTTCCCCTAGTCGATCGATGTACATCTTCCCGTCTCCCGACCAATTGCCGACGAAATTGGGTTGCATGGAGATGTGAAGGTCCAAGTCCTGTGCCCGTTCGATCTGGGTCTTTGTCGGAAGTTCGAAGTGTTCAATCCGGTGCCGCAGCTCACTCGAGGTGCCGACAACAGAATGGGCGTTTAAGACTTGCTCGATGGCGCGATCGCCGATGGCATGGATCACGGTCTGCAGGCCGGCACTTTCGCAGCGGCGAACAAACAAGATCAGTTCCTCGTCAGGATAGTTGAGGCAGCCGGCCTTTCCGGAGTCGGCATACGGGATACCTACGGCGGCGTTCCCAGCCCCGATGGAACCGTCGGCAAACAGTTTGACTCCGCCAAGCCGCAACCACTCATCGCCGAATCCGCTCTCGATTCCGAGTTTCTCCAGGGCGTCAAGACTGGGAATCTCTGGACACATGGTGACCCTCAGCTTGAGTCTCCTCCGTTCGTGCATGTAAAGGCGAATGCGTTGCGGAGGGATCATGGTATGTACGGAGGTGATTCCGAGCCGGTGTGCAGCGGTGGCTGCAGCGTGGAGCGCTTCACTCCGTGTTTGGCTGTCCGGCTTGATCGTTCGCAGAAAGGTGAAGGCCGCCTCCTCGCGCAGGATACCGGAATCGGGATCCACTAATCGTTGATCCACGCCCGGAGGAATCAGTTTCAGGGCATGTGTGTTTGCGGCCAGGAGATGGCAATCGATGCGCACAGCGATGAGGGGGGTGTTTGGAGCAATCCGGTCTAGCTCATCACGGCACAAGTAGCGGTGCTCCTGCCAACCGCTTTCGTCCCAGCCCTGGCCGACCACCCATTCAGCTTCCCCGCGTTGCTTGACGGCCTCGGCGAGCCGTGCCAGCGTGTCTGCTCGATTCAACCCTGAAAGATCGGTGCGAAATCCGATCTCCTTGAGGCCCACCTGGAGAAAGTGGGTATGGGCGTCGATGAAGCCGGAAAGGACCGCCTTTCCGGTCAAATCAACCATTTGGGTGGTTTCGCTCGCAAGTGCTGCGATCTGCTGTTCTTGCCCGACGGCAAGGATCTTTCCTCCGCCGATGGCAAGGCAGTCGGCTCCAGGGGCTGTGGGAAATACGGCTCCCCGCAAGATGGTCTCAACGTTCATCTTCTCAAAGATTTTAGTTAGAATAAGAGATGGGAGCAAACTGCGCCTCCATTGCGGTTAGAATGGCTCGGCGCCAGTCGGCAGTGCCTAGGAGGTGATGGTGAAGCGGCGGTTTGAGATCTCTCACATCTCGAAAGAGGATCGAGTAAGGCTGAACCTGTCTGCTGTTGGCTTGTTCATGCATTGCTGGTCGGCTAACTCAAGATGGCTTTCCGCGGTAGGCAAACGGTACGTCGTTCTGCCTATGCTGCTGGTTCTCGTCAGCGTTGTTTCCTGTTTGGTCTCGGGCGTAGACCTGTATACGACCGTGCCGCAGGCGCTGGGGATGGGGCAGGTGTACACGGCGCGTGCGCGCGGGCCTCTTTCCCCGCTGTGGAATCCTGCTGCAATCAGTGATCTCCCCGGTCTCCATGGGGCGTTGGCCGTCTCCTTCTCCTCCGAGGCCGAAGGCGTCCTGCTCGCTGGCGGATCGCTCGTCAGTTCGGAAGGGCTGTCGCTCGGTCTGGCGACGGCCCAGGGAAAGGATGAGGGACAGGGTTTTGGCACACTAGCGTTTCGTATCCTTCCAGGCGTTTGCATCGGAGGCAGTCTGTCTTCTGTGGCTCAGACCGATTCGCGGGGAATCTCGTTTAACGCGGGCGTTCTAGTGCGTGGTACGGCGTGGTCTCTGGGTGCGGGTCTGTATCACCTCGACGTCGGGATCCTTGGCACGGACATTCCACTTCGCATCCATGTTGGTGCGTCAGTGGAGGTCGTTGCCGGTAGTCGTCTTGCCGTTGATCTTCATCTTGAAGCCGGCAATGGGGAAGTCGCTCTCGGGGTCGAGACGCAGGCTTGGGCATTCGACCTTCACTGGGGAGCCGCGGTCTCCCTCGACGGAGGTCTCAGCCACGCCGGGCTGGGCGTAGGCTTTGTCCTGTTCGATCTTCCCGCCGATCTCAGTATCGGGCTTGTCGGAGCCGACCAGCAACTGTGGATATCCGGCGGAGTGGAGGGCACCATCCCGCTGTGGTGATCGTTAGTGCTGGATCTCCAGTCCGGCTGGAGCGGCTCCCGGGAATCCCGTGATCTGCGTTCCGGTAGGCATTCCAGTGCTCGGATCGATCTGTACGATCGCGTGATCGTTGACGTCGATGACCCACAAATACTCGTTGTAGAAGTCGATCGCCGAGACCGGGAATACATTCTCGGAGATCTGGACGGGGTCCCCGATGATATCAAGCTGGGTCCCCGACATGATGTCGTAGCGTGGAATGATCTTGATCTTGTACAGAAGTTGTGTTTGGCCTTCCAGATACCACAGATGCCCGGCAGCATTTGGAGCCGGTGTCCAGTCAAGCCCTTGGGGAGCCCACAGGAACGGACTGGTGCCAACCTGGAAGTAGGTCGTACCGAACGAGCCGTAGATCTGACAGTCGATCCGGTTTAGGCCGTACAGCTTTCGGCTGAGCCCATCAACGTGCCAAATTCGCTTTGGCTCTGCGGCCCCGAATGTGAGATTCAGGGGCGATTGACCGGGCGCGTCGTACTGCTGACTGACGTCTCCGTTTGTCGGGTCAATCCGTAAGATACGCTGATTTCCTCCGTTGAAGCAGGCGACGAAGAGCCAATCACGCCCTTCGGCTTCCGCGACGGTGATACCGCGCGGTTGCGTAACGGGAAGATCGAATGAATCGAGCTCGTTTCCCTGCATGTCCAGCTTGTAGATTCGCCCTTGATTCTCGTCGGTGATCCACACCGCCGGTTCCACCGTGATCGTCACAGTGGCCGTATTCGTGGAGCCATCCTCTGCACGGACCGTCAGAGTCAGAGTGAACGTTCCCGCATGTTCGTAGGTGTAGGAGCCGCTCACGTTGTGCGAATCGGGATCGTCGGTGCCGAAATCCCACACGTACGTGCTGATCCCCGCTGCTGCTGTCGAGCCGCCGCCATCAAAGTTGATGGTCAAAGGCACGAACCCCTCCGTGACCGACACCTCGATAATTGCCTTCGGCCCACCGGGAAACAAAAAGCATCCAGCCAACAAGCAACCAATGGTAATAGACAGTGTTGCCAAGAGCGCCAAACGGAGTAAGTGATTCCAACTCATTCTTGGTTCCTCCCCTCGGTAGAGATGTACTATGTATTATAGGTGTGCTGTGGTGATAATAAAAATAGCGTTCGGACCACATATGGCGCAGAGCCTTTCTGGTGCCTATGACAGGATGGATGATGGGCGAAATTCGAAAAACAACTCCGCAATCTATGAATGAGAAGCTAACGGCAGCAGACTGCTGTAGGTACGCAGTGGGGGTTGAACTTGGCATTCAGGGAAGAGATACCTCTGGCACTGCCACAAAGGAACCGCGGCGGAAGACACCGGAGGGCCTGGCGCTTCCGCCGCACTATCAAGGAGGCAAAGACCCTGGAAAACCCTCACTTTCTAGAGCCAATGCTCCCGATTCCCCCTCTTTCACCACCCGGATTGACTATTGAGTGTGGCGTGCTAGTCAAATGTAATTTCGATTACGCTTAAATGAAAGTGGTCAGCCTGACTGAAACAAATCTCCCAACGCACCTTTCCAGGGAACATTCGGCACCTCCATGTCACCCGCATGTCCGGTTGTTACTGAGGACGCAAGACACCGAAGCCTTGCTATGTTGCACGTGGGTTCATGCGGAGGGGAGGTACCGTTTCAGTCTTCGTCGTCTTGCTGAC
>CAZMOL010000014.1:0-18805 GCA_964568045.1 uncultured Thermotogae bacterium | reverse complement strand
CACGTGGGTTCATGCGGAGGGGAGGTACCGTTTCAGTCTTCGTCGTCTTGCTGACAGCGCAAAAGCTGTTCTAGCAGTGCCTTAAGCGGATCAGGTAGGTCAGGCGGCGCTATCTCCTCAACGCCGCCCTCAATCAGTGTCCGGGCGGTCTCTTCCGCACGTTCTTGCAGTTGCGCATACCCATTGGGGAGGGAGAACTGATCGGCTGGCTCCAACGTGTCGATGTGGAAGCCCAATTGGTTGATTGCCTCCTGCAGCTCGCGCCGACCTTCCATCAGCAGCCCCTGGCGAGCAATCTCAAGCAGAGGACGCTCCCAATGGATCTGGGGTGAGGAGCTGTTGCCGCCGACGAGAAATCCAATGACAATAGGAAGGTTCTCCGCATAGCGATTGAGGCCTTCGACGCTGCGCTGGGACAGCTCCGGTGTAAGGCCGAATAGAGGTTTTCCCGGTCGTTCGGCACATCGAAAGGTTTCGAGCAGGAGCGAAACCTCTCCCAACACGTCTTCCCCAAGCAGGGTGAGCAGTGCGGTGAGGGTTACCCTCCCCGAGAGAATCTCCAGCGGAAGCGTTGTCTCATACATGCTCGCCAGTTGTGTGAGATCGATCTTTGTCAGTTCCAACTCGTAGCGATGCTCCGGAACCTCTTTGCGGTGATCGAAGATTGCTGCAAGCCGGAATCCAGACGATGGATCGTCACCGAGTTGTCCGGTCAGGCTCACTCCAACCGGCTCACGATTGAGATTGGCGGGAAAGGCCAGGTTGGACAGTTCGAGCTCGATCACCGTCACGGGAGGCAATCCACCGGCTGTAGCGTTGGTAGAGTCCTTCAAGGTCACATGGATGCGTCCGACTTCGATGCGTTCCACGGCAAACGACGGGAGAAACCCGGTGAGGGATCGCCCACCGCGGTAGCGCGAAAGATCCTCGGCTTTCGGCTGCCGGGGCCGCGGTTGCGCCAAGTATTCGAGAAAGCGACGCAGCAGTCCGAGCCAGTCGACTCTGTCCGCGTGCTTCGCTGCCCACTCCAGATAGGCCTCGGAGTTCCAGCCGGATGTGAAGGCATCGACATTCAGGGTGCCGTCCGGTTCGCGCTCGACGTGCAAGTACGCCTCGTCGATCTTCACGGCGTTGAATACGACTCGTTTCGACAACAGCGGAAGCATGCCCGCGTCGAGGGTCAACGAAGGAATTTCGAGGACGTTCTCTTCAGGCTTGTTCGGGTCCTGTACTGAAAGACCGGTCAGCGTAAGACCTCCGGTGAACAGGCTAAAGGTGCTCTTCTCAACTGCTACCTCGCCACCGATTACGAACGAGGCCGCCGAAGTCGCGATTCGGCCGGAGAAGAAAGGCACGATCACCGCAGCGAGGAGGTAGCAGATGGCGTATACGACGGGAAGTCCGATCAGTATTTCTTTTCGCACGAAGCGAAAGGGTCCCCACGGCTTGCTATCTCGTTCGTACTTGGCCTCGCCGCCCGTTGCCAACCAGCGAAGGAGTCTCATCCCCGGTCTGTCTCTCAGCGTTTGTGAGATCCGCCAATTCGAGACCCACTGGGTGAAAGAACGGCGATACCTGATGACAAGAAGGCGGACGCCAAGAAAGACAGGGACGGACATGCACAGGGCCAGGACAAGGCTGCCAAACAGAAGATAGCGCTGATAGCCCATCGGCGCCAGCACGGGAAGGTGGAACAACCATCGCCACAGACCATCGAGCCCGCGACTTGTGTCCAGCAGAAAGAGCCCGATCGCGTACGACGCCGGGGCAACTGCGAGCGAGATCAACTTGAACAGCCCCATTGCGAGGAGGAACGCGCGGAAGCTGCAGCGAACGAGAAGCGCCAGCGTGATGGGGATGACCACATGCATTCCCATTGGTGGAAGACCGGCGAAGATCCCAACAGCAAACGAAAAGGCGATCTGATTGGCAGACAGAGACGATTTCAAGATCCCCAGGATCTTTCGCACAGACCGAAACGTTGGAATGATCACGTCTGAAACACCCGTTTGCTCATGGCGATGTCCTTCTCAGCAGCCAAGACGCAACCTTTGGTGCCCATCAGCCACCACGACATGTGACTCTGTCCCGGGGCGGGCGATCGGCGACCTGCCGCACCCCTACAGGGCCGTGATTGCGGCAAGGTCAACGTGATCCTTGACCAGCGTGGCGAGAATCTCCACCTTCGCGGCGTCATCCTTGGTGAGAAGCGGCTCCATGTTGTCTATCTGCCTTGCGGTTTTGTGGGTGTCGGTCGGGACGAGGAGAATGGGGACGCCCTGCTCGCTTGCTTTGCTGGTTACGCTTGCCGGCGGCACGATGTTGTTCGTGAGAACGATGCACGAGGTTCCTCCTTGCTCCAGGGCGGCGAGGATCAGATCGCTTCGGTCGCCGCTCGTGATGATCAGTTTGTCCGGATCACGGAACCCGGGCTGTGCTCGCGCTGCGCTCTCCGACATCGCTCCGACAAACACCGTTCGGATCCTCCGCCCCAGACCGGCTTCTCCGGCAATGGTTCGCGCAAACAGCTTCTCAGCCAGGTAGCCGACCGAGAGGGTGGTCAGCTCTTTCTCGTGGGGAATCACACCGAGGACGTTCAGCCCGAGTTGCTTTATCTCGGGCAGGTAGGTGGCTTTGAAGTCGTCGAGGTCAATGACTTTGTTGACGATTACCCCGCCGACGTGCGCTTCATCCGATCCGACGAATTGTCGCACGAAGGCGAGATCGTCCGCGATCTCGTTCTCTTCCCCTGCTGTGACGATGACGACTTGACTGGCGGTAACTTGGGAGAGGGTCAACGGATCAAGGTGTACGGACGCTCCATACGACAGGTCTTTTCCACACTCGATGAACAGCCGCTCCTTTGTTTTGGCCATTTTCTCCATCATCTGGCGGATCTGTTGCGTGATGGCTGCGCGGTCGTACATGTGGCGCAGTTTGGAGTGATCGAAGCCGATGCTCATCCGCTCTGGCTCCTTGGTGAGATCGAACAGATTCGCAAACAGAGCGGCATCGTAATCCCAGAGCCGCTTTTTGCGATAAAGGAACCGGTCTCCAAGCGGCTTGATATACCCAAACTCCTGTCCCAGGGCTTCCGCAAGTCCGACCAGCACGCTGGTCTTGCCGGCGCTCTGCCTCGTTGATGCAATGATGAGCGAGTTCACGTTGGCTTCCCCCCTTGCAGGTTACGGAATAGTACTCTAACGTCCACTGCCACTGCACCTTCTCCGTGCTCGTACACAACGAGCGGATTGATCTCAATGTCGGTTATGTCGCGGCACTTGTCAACGAGGTGGCCGAGCTTGATCGCGACATCGACAATGGCGTCGATGTCCTTGCGTTTCTCGCCCCGGACCCCCAACAGCAGCGGGTAAGAGCGAATGTCGGCGATCATGCTGCTTGCCTCTCCACGGCTGATCGGCGCGGCTCGGAAGGAGACGTCTTTCATGACTTCCACATAGATTCCCCCGAGGCCGAACATCACGACCGGGCCGAACGAAGGATCCTGTCTGGCGCCGATGATCGTCTCCACTCCCGACCCGACCATCTCAACCACCTCGACCCCTTGGATCAGCGCGTCTGCCTTGTAGGCGTGGCAGCTTCGCATGATTGCTTGATACGCGTCGACCACCTCGCCCTCGTCCTCCAGATCGAGGGCCACACCACCGGCGTCACTCTTGTGAATGATGTCTTTGGAGATTACCTTCATGACGACGGGATAACCGATCCTCTCCGCCGCCTGCACCGCCTCATCGAGGGAGCGCGCGATAATTGATCTCGGCGTGGCCAGATCTAGAAGTTCGGCAATCCGTTGTGCTTCGGGCGCCAGCAGGAATCCGCGGCCGTCAGCGCGAGCCCGATCAAGGATTGCTTCCACAGCTATAAGGTCGATTTCCACGTTAGTCGACTTGGGAATCGGCGCCTTTTGAGTCCGCCACGATCGGTACAGCGCGCCCAACGCGCTGACGGCCTCGTATACATCGGAGAACACAGGAACGCCTTTGGCACGCAACTGCCGAATGATCGACTCCACTTTCTCGCCACCGAACAGGCAGAACACAATCGGCTTTGTATCCTGGTAGCGGCGGTGCGCTTGCTGCAACAGGTCGGCGAATGTGGTTGTGTCGAACAACGCGGTTTCGCAATACAGCGCCATTGTTGCGCTGATCTCCGGGTGCTTCAGAGCTGCATCCAGAGCACAAGCGTAATCCCGCGCCGTGGCCTGGCCGGTGAGATCGATGGGGTTCTTCGACGAGCCGAAAGCGGGCATCACTTCAGAGAACGTCTGCTTCAGGACCTGCTGATCATCGTACAGTGTCACACCGTATTTCTCGCACGCATCGGTTGCCAAGACGCCGATTCCTCCGCCGTTAGTTATGATCACCGCCTCATTCCCTGAAGGAGAGGGCGCATCGGCAAGGAATCGCGCCCAGTTGAACGCTTCCTGGATGCTCTCTGCGCGTAGGACACCGCATTGGCGCATCACGCTGTCGAACACCTCATCGGCCCCCGCAAGCGAGCCGGTGTGAGAGGCGGCCGCGACCGCTCCGCGCTTCGAGCGGCCGGACTTGATGACCACTACATGTTTTGCGCGCGCCACACGCTTCAGCGTCTTCGCCAACCGGTCCCCTTGTTTGACCCCTTCGATGTAGAGAAGGACGACCTTGGTACGGTTGTCTTTTGCCAGGTACTCCAACAGGTCGGACTCATCGATGTCGGATTTGTTCCCCACTGAGACGAGCGTGGACAGACCGAGCGATTCGGCCGCGGTCTTTCCGATCATCGCGATTCCCAGCGCGCCGCTCTGGGTGACAATGGCCACGTGTCCCGGTCGAATGCCGCCTGCCCCAAACGTGGCGTCGAGGCATACGGCCGAAGAGTAGATCCCGAAGATGTTCGGGCCGAGGACGCGCATCCCGTGTTCGCGCGCAAACTCGACGATCTTACGTTCTTCTTCGGCATTTCCGACCTCGGAGAATCCCGAGGTGATGATGACGAGGTGCCCAACCTCGCTCTTGGCACAATCCCTGACCGCATCGAAGACGTGCGGCGCAGGGATGGCAATCACCGCCAGATCTATCGGGCCATCGACGTCGGAGAGTTTCGAGTAGATGTGGTTGCCCAGCAGCTGCCCCCCTTTGGGGTTGATGGGAAAGAGCTTTCCCCGGTAGCCAGCGCGGATAATGTTTGCCACGATCCGATGGCCGATCTTGGCGTTATTTGCTGAGGCCCCTATGACGGCGACGGATCGCGGCTCAAATAGGGTATCGATGGGAGACGCTGTCTTCATGGCATAACGCAAAAAGCAACCTCAGTTCGTAGACATTGGCTTCTCGACGCTTTTCGATTTCGAAGCCGCCTTGTTCGAACAGATGCAGCATCGGTTGGTTGTCCACCAACACCTCGGCCGTGAATCCCAGTAGCCCTTGCCGTTTGGCAAGATATGTCAGGTAGGAGAGAAGCTCCGTCCCTATCCCCCGATTCTGCTGATCGTCTCGCACCACGAGGGCCACTTCGGCTGTGTGCGACTGGACGTCGACGCCGAACTGCCCCACTCCGACGACCGCGTCGCGCTCTTCGTTCGGCAACACCGCCAAGACGACCATCTCCTTTGTGTAGTCGATGACCGCAAACTCCTGCAGCCGTTCGTGCGGCATGTCCTTGCGGACCGAGATGAAGCGACGGTAGATCGATCGATCCGATAGCGAATAGAAAAACTCCTTTAGCAGTGGCTCATCGGCCAGTTTTACCGGACGCAAGAAGATCTCGACGCCTTTTTTTGTCGTGCGGTAGGTCTCCAGCTTCTCTGGGTATTGTCCCCGCTCTCCCGGGATGAATGCCTGATCCTTGTAGATCAGATTGAGGGCCTTGGCCTCGCGCAGAAGCCAGGTGCGGAACTTCGGGTGAGCGATGCTGATCAATTCCATTGCCCGCTCGCGCGTGTTCTTGCCGTGTAGATAGGCGATTCCGTACTCCGTCACGACGTAGTGAACGTCCCCCCGCGTCAGCGTCACCCCGGCCCCCTCGCTGAGATAGGGCACAATGCGAGAGACCTCGTCGTTCTTGGCCGTGGATTGAATGACGAGGATCGCTTTTCCCTCGGGAGCAAGGATCGCTCCTCGCATGAAATCGGCCTGGCCGCCGATACCGCTGTAGAAATACTTGCCCAGCGACTCCGCAGTGGCCTGGCCAGTCAGATCGATCTGTAGTGCGGTGTTGATGGCGGTCATTCTATTGATCTGCGCGATGATAGATGGATTGTTCGTGTACTCTACCGGCTTAAATTCGATCGCTGGATTGTCGCTTAGGTACTCGTACGTGGTGCGCTTCCCCATGCAGAAGGCAGCCACGGTCTTGTTCCGGTCAATACTCTTTTCGCTGTTGTCAATGACGTTCTGTCTCATCAATTCAACGATCCCGTCGCTCAACAACTCGGTGTGGACGCCGAGGTGTTTCTTTGTCCCCAGATTGGAAAGAATGGCGTTGGGGATCCTGCCGTAGCCGACCTGAAGCGTGTCTCCATCCTCGATGAGACGGCTCACATACTTGCCGATCTGATCGGCGATTTCGTCTGCAGCCTCTGCCTCGTACTCCATGAGGGACTCATCGTGAGGGACGATGAAATCCACGTTGTCGATGTGAACAAAGCTGTCGCCGTGCGTCCGCGGCATGTTGGCGTTCACCTGGCAGATGACAAGCTTCGCACAGTCTATCGCTGCCCGCACGATGTCTACGCTGATTCCCAGGCTCAGGAAGCCGTAGCGGTCGGGCGTAGAGGTTTGAACCAGGGCCACATCAATCGGGATGATCCCTCTGTAGAACAGATCGGGGACCTGGGACAGATAGATCGCGGTGTAGTCAGCCTGTCCTTGGTTGATCGCCTCGCGGCTGCTTCCGCTGATGAAAAAGGAGGTGTGGCGGAAGTTGTGCTTGAACTCCTCTCGCAGGTAGGGGGAGACCCCGAGGGTCCACACGTGGAGGACCTCCGCGTCGAAGAGCGCCTTGGGATGTCCCTCTACGTAACGGACCATTTCGTCGACGAGATACTGAGGCTTTCCACAACCCGTTCCAACAAAGATCCGATCCCCACGGTGGATGTTGGCAAAGACCTCGTCAGCAGAGGCGAACTTTGCTGAGTACGCTCCTTGGAGTTGGCTCAGGCCATCACCTTCCGATGCGCTGATAACGATCCTCCTTTGGCCGCTCCGCCACCCTGTTGGGACGGCATACATCCGACCGCACAGCCTGGCCGAGGCCCCTAATTCTGCATCAGCGGGAATCAAGACGCAAAACCAGAAGGTGGACGCAGTACCAGGCCAGCCTCTGCCTTTTCGCTCTCTTCACAGGTGCGCCGTGATCCGATTGCTGACGAGGGTCTCTTCCACAGCGCGTGCCTTGGAGGCATGGGTACCGCGAAGCCTCCTGGGACTTGGAATGCCAGGCGGATCGCGGCGCACCAATCGAAGTCAGAGAAGAAGAGGAGACGCCAGCCTGTGTCCGCACGTGTTCTCCAGTTCCTTCTCCACGTCGGGGCTGGAGCAACAGCAAAGACTCTGGCATCAGACGGTTAGTAGCCTGCTACCTTCATCTGTTGGCAGGATTCAATGAGATCCGGGTGCACGAACTTTCCATTCCGCTCGATCTCCACTCCGTTGGCCACAATGGTGGGAGCGGTTATCACGACATCGAAGTGCGAGGCGGCTGGGCGGTCCATCCAGCCCCCGAAGCCGAAGTCGAATACACCGAAGACCCGCTCGTCTTCCGCGACACGACCTGTGAATCGTGTCACTCCCGGGTTGAAGCCGTAGTTCATGTGCGCGATACGCGTCATGGTGGGGTCGTCGAGGCAGTCGAGCCAGCCTTGGAGGATCCTTGCTTCTGAACCTCCCTCTATGGATATGATGCGTCCGGCTTCGATGTGCAGCGTCACCGCTTGGCGGACGATGCCGATATCATCGGGTGGCCATATCATGCCATCACCAATGATTGTGCCGTGAACCGAGCTTTCTTGGGGCAGCCACACGACCTGTCCACCGAGCATTACGGCGGCTCCGGGCTCATCACCCAAGCGGCCCGACTGCCACACTTCTGCCCCCTGGTTGTTGCATTGTAGGTCCGTTCCCAGTGCAGTAGTGATTCGGAACTTACTTGTCTCTTGGGTGAGGGCGATCAGCTTCTCTCCCATTTCCACCATGGTGGGATAGTCAACCCGCCCGATCGTGCGCACCAGGGCATCCACATCTAGTCCGCCAAAGGCCGCGTAGCGACATCCGTTCCTACAGGCCGTGCGCCGGGCATCCGTGTAGAGGGTGTACTGCACGGCGTATTCAACCCACACATCGGCTGCCTGCACGGCAGCAGCGACGGGTGGATAGGGCTCCATCTGAGCATGTGGTCGGGTTTCGTACCAGACTACGGTAGGATGAGCCCTCAAGACCAGGGCCGCCTGCGCTGTTGCCTCCACGACCCGCCAGTCGCTCTGGGTATCGGCAGTGATCACCACGTTTTCGTCTGTTCCGACCAACATGATCTGATCCAGCATCTTGTGTGCTGCGGCAGCGACCTCAAACGTGTAGTACTCCCGCCGTGGCTCGGTTCCGAGCATGAACTCCATCGTCTGCCTCCTTGCCCTGAGTTCCTTCCGAGCGAGAACACTGTAGACCGTCTCGTCCGGTTATGGAACAAGGGCGAACGGTCGTCTGTTCCAAATTTAGGACAGTTGGTCGGCTTCGCCCATCGACGCGTTCTGCTACTTGCCCAGCTTCCTCGCCAAGTTGGCCAGTCTGGGTTCGATGATTTTCCCCTCATCGAGGATCTGCGTGCCGTCCAGCCAGACTGAGGAGTTCAAGCACACCCCGTCGCCATGGGAGATGGCGTCTCCCAACGAGCCCTCGAAGACCACGGCCTGATAGCCGAAGCCCCACTGGGTGCAGCCCCAGATCCGCTCGTCTTCCGTGCATTTTCCGGTCAGCTTGGCGCCGGGATTGAAACCGTAGCACGTGTGAACCAGATTGTACATCCGTTCGTCGTTGAGGCTGGCAAGCCATTCTCTGACCCGTTTCGCCTCTTCCTCGCCGGTGATCTCTACAATCTTCCCTCTTTCGACGACGTATTTGATCGGGCTACGTAGAATGCCGAGATCCATGCTTCCTCCGCCGTGGAACGATCCGTCGAAGACGATCTCCCCTTGTATAGACTCTTCTTGCGGCGCCCAACCGATCTGGCCGAGCATGAAGTGCACGCCCGGGGTCGAGGCGTCCCCGCTTTCGTTGGTCACGGGGCGGCCGGTGTTCTTGAACGAAACATCCGTCCCGGCGGGATTGGTGATCCGCATCTCGTTGGCGGCTTGGGTCATGTCGGCAACTGCGGTCATGAACTCCTTGAGGGCCTCCAAGTCAAGAGCCCCCAGACACCGCCAGAGGGACTCGGGGTCCATCTTTCCGAGGTGGAAGTAGCGCGTCTTAGTCCCCTCGGCCATGGCCTTTTCCCACGCGGTGTTGCAGTACAACCACACCTCGTTCAGTTCGATCCACACGTCGGTGCGCTCGATGGCTCCGCTGAGGGAATCGGGGAGCCGCCACTCCCCTACTTTGCCGTACGCAGGCGCGGTGGAGTGGTAGGCGACCATCGTTTTGGCGCCAGCACATTCCGCCGCCCGGGCCATCGCTGCCGCCAATCGAAAATCGGCCGCAGAGTCGATGGTGATGAGCAAACTCTCCCCGGGCTTGACATTCAGGATTTCGTTGACTGTCTTGTGGGCCGAAACGGCCAATTCAAGCTCCAATTCTTGAATCACTTCGCACTCCTTGGACTATTCTCTTTCTGCCGAAGCAGGAGAGCGCCGCTCCAGCCAGGTGCGGCGAAGGCCTCAGCAAGCTTCAGAGCGGCGGTTCCCGGTTCGATGACCGGCACACCGAGTCGTTCGGCGAGCGCATCGGCGATGGGACCCATCACGGTGCAGCCCAGGACGATAACAGCAGCTCCGTCCTCGTTGATGGCCCGTTGCGCTTCCTCCGCGACCGCAGCCAGAGTCCGGTCGCGATCGTCGAGATCGAGCACATGCAGATTGACCGCTCGGACCGACGCCGAGCGCTCCCACAGGCCCATCTGCCGGATCTTGGCTACCATTGGACCAATGCTTGTGGGGGCAGGCATGATGACGGAAAAGCGCTCACCGAACAGCAACGAAAGGCAGAGCGCTGCCTCCCCTGCTCCCACAACCGGAATTTGACTCGACTTCCTTGCCGCATTCAGCCCCGGCTCCAGAGTGCAGTCGATGGTGACGGCATCGTAGCCCTCCTCCTGCGCTTTCACCACTTCGGAGTAGACAGCGGATGCGGCGGTCAGCTCATCCTGCTCGCTTTCCGTCGATGGGGGGCAGTCATCCGGGGCAACGATGGTGATCTTTGTATCCGGTGCCAGGGCCCTTTGCCGATTGGTCAGTTGACTAGCTGCCAGCTCCTTTGAAGAACTCCCTAGCACTACCTTGATCTTCACCGTTTCTTTTCCTCCTCCCCGCGATCGAGCAAAGACTGGCCAAGGAGATTGGCTCTCCGGATTTTCCGCTTACGAGGATCCATCCGGTTTACCATGAGTACTCCATCGTCAATAGAAGGGGCGCACAACTCGCATCGCCCCGAGTTCATTCACTTACCCATCGCCTTTGCGATGTCTACCAGTTCCGGATGGACCACCTTTCCGTCTTCTAACAACAGAGCATCGTCCACCGAGACCGTGGAATTCAGACAGATCCCGTCAGCGTGAGAGACCGCCTCGGGCAGATTTCCCTCAAACATCGGGCCCTGATAGCCATTACCCCATTCTGTCGATCCCCATACCCGCTCATCTTCGGTGCACAGCCCGGTGAGGATGGCCCCTGGGTTGAAGCCGTAGCAAATGTGTGCGAGGTTGTACATGCCAGGGTCACCCAGTTTTTTCAGCCAATTGTCCATCTTCTTGGCCTGTTCTCCTCCCTTGATATCAACGATCCGTCCCTTCTCCACTGTCAGGTGGATTGGCTCGGTGAGAATCCCGAGATCGGCCTCACCGCCTCCGGAGAACGAGCCGTCGAACACAATCGTCCCGTTGATCGTCTCCTCGCGTGGTGCCCACCCGATTTGTCCGACCAGGAAGTGAGGTCCCGGTACGTCCGCCCGAAGTTCATTGGTAATGGGCCGCTCGGCGACATTCTCAAAGGCTATGTCCGTTCCGGCCGGCGTAGTGACCCTCATCTTGGATGCTTTGTGCGTGAGTTCGACCACCTTGTTCTGGAACTTCTCTTGCACATCCATGTCCAAGCGGGCGATACAGCGCACCACGCGATCCGGATCCAACCCCCCGAGGAAAAGATACCGTGTTCGGCCGTTCGACATCGCTTCGATCCACGGTGTCGAATACAGAAGCCACTGATTGTTGAACTCGATCCACACGTCCGCTGCCGGGATCGCCGCTTTGAGCGATTCTGGAAGTTGCGGATCGGCGACTTTTCCGTACCCAAGTGGCGTGGAGTGCCACGCCACCATGACCTTTCCGCCGGCGGCTTCGGCAGCCTTTGCGACCTCCTCAGCCGGTTGGAAATGCATGGCGGAGTCCACCGTGATGAGAACGGATTCCCCTTTTTTGATCCGGCACATGTCGTGAGCGACAATGTATCCGGCCTTCCCCAGTTCCAGAGCGTACTGTGTTGGCATGACGTATCCTCCTTCTTGACTGGACTCTTCGAACGATTCTCTTCAATTGCCCTGGCCCACCAACTGCTCGATGGGCGTGTACTCGATGTCGAACCCGAAATGCTTCGGGCCGAGGATGTCGATCCCCTTTGGCGAACGGAATTGGTCGATTGCAGGCAGCCCGATTACGGCAACATGCTGACCTTCTGCAATCGCCGAGTTGGCGTAGGGCTCTCCGGTTTCACGGTCCACCACGATCAGCATGTCGGGGCTGGTCACGTAGGGTTTCCCGTTCAGCCAGGAGACGTGATTCTCGTTCTTGAACCAAATCTTAAATTCCGAGCCGCTGAACGTCTCTTGGCCGCTGACCGTGTGGGTTCCCCAGTAATACCCCTCCTTGTCTTCCCATTCCTTCTTGGAGACCTCCCCTTCAAAGAGAAGCCACCCGTTGAGCTCGCTCACGATCTCCTTGACCGGATCGCCCCCAGCGTCCCTCGATTCCCGAATGGTACGTCCGATCTTCAAGCAGTTCGACAAAGTCCCTGGAATGACCACCCGCTTCATGTCACTTCCCTTGAACAGGAACCCTGCTTGAGCCGCCAGGCCAAACGAAGCGGCTGCGAGGAACTTGCCGATTCGTTCAGCCATTTCGTAGCCGACGCTCTCCTTGATCACGCACAGGTTGCCGTAGCTATCCACGCTGGAGATGGGCCAGAGCGGCAGGTCGTTCAAATAGGGAGTGGTCTGAGGAATTTCGGGGATCGCTCGGCCGGTGTAGTCGCCGTCCACAGCCGGGATGCCGAGTCTCGCTGCGGCAACGACCGCTCCGGGTGTGTTGGATCCGCCCAATTCGATTGCCACGATCGCCCCGATCTGCACGTTCATATGCTGCTCCAACAAGCGTACTGATTCCGCTTGAATGCTCTTGTAGGCCTCCTTTGTCAGCCCCAAATGCTGCATCCGCTTTTTGGCCTGCTCGGTCAATGGTGCGATTGAGCCCATGAGGAAGGGGCAAACCGTCCACGCTTCGTCCGGAATCTCCGTGTGAGCGACCCACGCAATTTCAATGCCCTCGTCGCGAGCCGCTTTCAACCAGGCAACTCCAACCTGGGGATCGCCGCCTCCCCCCGTTCCCATGAATGTACATCCACGAACGAAATCCAGGATTTCCTGGTCAGTCTTGATGGTTGTCATCTATTGCCTCCTTACTAGAGTATTTTCTGTGCCACGCTCGCTTTCTACGACCGGCTATCCGCCGCGTACGAAACACCCATTCCGTTATGGCACCAGACGAAGTGCCCCGGTTCTGCTTCCACCGGCGAGGGCAATTCCTCAGAGCACCTAGATCCAGCTATCGCACACCTTGGATGGAAAGCACAACCGCTCGGTGGGTTCACCGGGCTTGGGATCTCGCCTTCCTTGCTCATCTCCTGCGGCTTGACGCGTTCCTCCTCTTTGGTTACTACCGGAGCTGCCGCAATCAAAGTCTTGGTATAAGGGTGGAGCGGATGATGAAAAAGCAACTCGGTGGGGCCTAGCTCATAGATCTTGCCGAGGTACATTACCGCCGCCCTAGCAGCAATCGTCCGAACAAGGCTCAGATTGTGCGTAATGAAGAGATAGGATAGAGCCAATTCTTGTTTTAGTTTTAGGAAAAGATTGATCAGTTTCGCCTGAACGGATACGTCCAATGCTGATGTCGGTTCATCCAACGCCAAGAACGAAGGATTCACCGCCAAGGCTCGAGCAATAGCAATCCGCTGTCTTTGTCCCCCACTGAGTGCTGATGGATACTTGTACATGTATCGGCTGGACATCTCTACCTGCTCCAGCAACGCGCGGATGATCTTCTCACGTTCCATCCTCGATTTGCCTATTCCGTATATAATAAGTGGGTCCTCCAGAATACTTACGATGCTGCGTCGAGGATTCAGCGAGGACTTGGGATCTTGAAAAACCATTTGGACTTTGCGCCGGAACCACTTGGCCGTCTCTTTTGTCATGGCTGACATGTTCTTTCCTTTAAAGCAGACCGTTCCACCCGTCAGCCCGTAGAGTTGCACGATGGTCTTTGCCACCGTTGATTTTCCCGACCCCGACTCGCCAACTAGCCCAAAGATCTCGCCCTCTTGAACGTCGAAAGAGACGTCGTCTACCGCCTTAACTTGGCCGACTACCTTGTGAAGGAGCCCCGAATGGACGGGAAAGTACTTCACCAAATTCTCTACCTGCAGAATGGGCTCACTCATTCCCGCCTCCCGAGTACAAGTAGCAGGCTACGTGTCGTTTTGCTGACAATTCCACCACAGGCGGTTTCTGCTTCACACACTTATCCATTACATGAGCGCATCTGGGATGGAACCGGCACCCAGACGGCGCTTCGGTATAGTCGGGGACAGTGCCGGGTATTCCCTCAGCCAGGACCTCGCCAGTTAGGCGAGGCACAGAGGATAACAACCCCTTCGTATATGGGTGCTTTGGGTCATCAAAGATCTCAGCGGCGGACCCCTCGCCAGCGATCTGTCCCGCATACATGATATAAACCCTCTCCGCCGTCTCGCGAACGACCCCCAAATCGTGGGTGATCAGCAGAACCGCAATTCTCGCTTCGTTCACCAAGGCCTTCAACAGAGAGAGTATTTGGGCCTGAATGGTAACATCCAAGGCGGTTCCCGGCTCGTCTGCTACCAACAGCCTCGGCCTGTTGACAAGGGCCATTGCAATCAACGCTCGCTGCCGCATTCCCCCGGAGAGCTCGAGGGGATAGAGCTTTAGAATGCGCTCAGGGTCTGGCAGCCGCACGGACGTCAGCTCTTCTACTGCGATTCTCCTCAGCTTCGCCTTCGTCAGCCGACCGTCGTCAGAGGCCCGGTGCCGACCGTAGCGGATCACGTCGAACATCTGCTGCCCCACAGTGAACACAGGGTTGAGAGAGCTCAGCGGATCCTGGAAGATCATCGAGATTGTTCTGCCCTTCATTTTGAGGATCTCCGAAGGGGTCATCCTTAGCACATCGTGACCAGCTAGCAACACTTCACCCTGAGGGAATTGGGCGGGAGGTGATTTCAGGATACCCATCGCTGCTTTCATCGCTACAGTTTTCCCACATCCTGTCTCTCCCACTAGTCCCACACGCTCTCCCTCCTGAACGTGCAGGCTCACCCCGTCCAGCACCTTCGAGAGCCCCTCGTAGACCCGGAACCACACATAGAGGTCCCGGATATCCAATATGGCTTTTCCTTCCACCATCTACTACACCCCTTCTTCCACCGCCAACGCGTCTCGCAATCCATCGCCCAACAGATTAAAACCCAAGATAATGAGGAAGATTGCCAGGCTTGGGAAGACGGTCATCCACCATCTCTCCGGCAGGTACTTGGATCCGATAGAGATCATCGTACCCAGGTCCTCCGCAGGAGGCTGGGCTCCCAACCCCAGGAAACTTAGGCCCGCCCCGACCAGGATTACGAACCCGGCATCCAGGGTGATCTTAACGATGATCGGCGTGGCGCAATTGGGGAGGATGTCCTTGAAGATGATCCGCAGGTGACTGGCGCCCAGCACTCGGCTCGCTTGAATATATTCTTCGGTCTTGATAGAGCGTGTGATCCCGTTCACCAAGCGGCAGTGCCACGTCCACCAGATGGAAGCGACCGCGAGCATTGCTTTGTCGATACTCGGAGTGAACGCGGCGCAGATGGCCAAAGCCATGACAAGAGCCGGTAGAGCCAGAAAAATGTCGGTAATGCGCATGATCACCGTCTCAGTCTTTCCTCCGATGTACCCGGAAAGAAGGCCGAGGAACACCCCGAACGGCACGCTGATGCCCAGAACAACCCCGGCCAACATGAACGAAATCTGAGAACCGAAGATGATCCGCGTGAGCACATCGGCACCCAGCGAGTCCGTCCCAAACCAATGGGCCTTGCTCGGAGGGTTGAAAGCGTTAACAAAATCCGTATAGGCTCCGGCATGGTGAGGATACGGCGTCACGTAGTGGGCAAAACTCGCCAGGAACACGAACAGAAGAACCATCGCCCCACCAACAAGAGAGATGCGGTTGCGGCTGAACTTGTACCATCCCCGGCCCAGACGATCCTTTAACGCCGCCCAGCGCGTCTCTTCAGGTGCAGGGGCTACTCGTTGGTTGGACGACATCATTCTTCCTCCTGACGTTTCCGGATACGCGGATCGACATACCCGGCCAAGATGTCAACGATTAGGTTCACGACGACAAAAGCAAGACCAATGATGAGGACAACGCCCATCACGGCGTTGAAATCCTTCCTCAGGATGGCGCGAATACCGTACTTGGCCATACCGGGCCACGCAAAGACGGTCTCCACAAGAAACGCGTTGCTCAGTTCCGATGCGAAGGTCAGTCCCAAAATGGTCAGGGGAGGAATGAACGCGGGCTTCAACATGTATTTGAACGCGACAATTCGATTGGGGATGCCAAATCCGCGCGATGCCTCGATGTAATCCTGGCTCGCTACATCGCTCATGCTCCCCCTCGTCAATCGAGCGATCTGCCCGATTCCCGTCATGGCGATGGCAAATGAAGGAAGGATTATGTGCAACAATGCGTCGCCAAGCGCGCTGAAATTCCCGTCTATCAAGCTGTCGAGAATCAGTAGACCCGTGTGACGAACGGGAGGAGAGGTCATCAGCCCCAGTCGCCCCGTGGTCGGTATGACGCCCAACAGATAGGAAAAGATGAGCTGCAAGATCAGACCGACGACAAACGGTGGAACGGCCACACCAACAAACGCGATCACCCGCACCAGATTGTCCGGCCAGCGATCTTTGTAGCGCGCCGCGAACACTCCCAGAGGGACTCCCAGGATCAGCACCCACACGATCGACATCAGCACCAGTTCTACCGTGGCTGGAAGGTAGTGGGCAATGTCCAGCGCGACGTTTCGGCGGGTTTGAAACGAGAGACCGAAATCCCCTCGGAATATCCCGGTAATGTAGGTCCAGTACTGGAGAGGCAACGGCTTGTCCATCCCCATGGTGCGGCGCAGGTTCTCGATCTGTTCTTTGGCAGCAAACGGACCCAGCGCCAACCGCGCCGGATCGCCGGGAAGCGTCCGCGCGATGATGAAAATCAGAATCGACAGCCCGAACAAAACTAGGATGGTGTAAAGCAGTCGGCGAAGCAGAAAATAAGAAAACCGCATGTTCAGCCTCTGTTGATTGTAGTGCATAAGAGGGAGGGAAGCAAAACTCCCCTCCCTCGCGGTTTCTGCCCTGTGAGCCGTCTACTACTCGAACCACCAGTCGTGGAAGTAGTAGTAGAAACTCATCACCGGCCGGTAGGTGAACCCCTTAAGATTCTCTTGGACGGCAACACGCAACGCCAGAACGTTGACGAAGATATCGGGGCAGCGCTCTACGATCACGTGCTGAAGGACGTTCATGATGTGCGCTCGCTCTTCTGGATCGAGCGTCGTCCGCTCCATCTCGATTAGCCGGTCTACCTCCGGATCGAGCAGCCACTCACACGAGCCCCATGTACCCGCCGCCTCGGACAAGTACATGAAGGCAAAGTAAGTATCAGGATCGGGGTAGTTTGAGGAGACCGAGATGATCATGATGTTCGGGGTGGTCTCCGCTGTGGTTGCCAGGTCGGTCATCCGTCCCCACGGCTCCACTTGGATCTCGACGTTCACGTCCAGTGTTGCCATCGTCTCCTTGAACTGGACCGCGACCCTGCGGCGGGCCTCAAGCCCCTGTGGAGTCACGACGACAATGGCCGGAATGTCCGGGTAGTACTTACTGAGCTTCAGTTCCTCTCTGGCCTTGTCCAAGTCCTGGTAGTATTGGAACACCCTGGGGTTGTGACCGGGAATTCCAGGAGGGATCGGACCTCTTGCGGCCCCGGATCCCGGTTCCACCAGGTTGAGTATGGACTCGTAGTCGAAGGCCCAGGCCAACGCCCTGCGAATGTGGACGTCATCGGTTGGCGGCTGCTGGATGTTGATCTTGTAGCACAGCTCTTCGGGAGACAGGAAGTTGAGTGCCGTAACGCCGGGAATGGCATCCATTTCCACGTAATCCTCGTAGGTTCTCCAATGTTCGACCATCGTCAGCTCGCCGCGGCGCAGCATCGTCTTGCACGTAGCGGTCTCCTGCAAGAAGATGCTGTGGGCCTCATCGATGTGCTTGTCCCCTTGCGGCCATCCTTCCCAGTAGTCGAGGAAGCGCTCAAAGACGATCTCGCGGCCGCGATCCCACGCCTTGAGCATGTAGGGACCGGACCCGGCGTCTTCATCGGTGGCGACCTCCAGCCAGTGCGTGCCCCAATCGCCACCCTCTTCGTGAGCGACGATCGCGTCCTTATTCACGACGAACAGCCACGGGACCGTGGCGAGGAACGGGGCATAGACCTTGTTCAGTTTGAAGGTGACCGTGTAGGGATCATCAACCGTCGCTCCAGCAACGAGGCCCGCCCACAGGAACGAATAGCCGTCTTTGAGGGCCAACATCCGGTCGAGCGAGTATTTGACGTCCTCGGCGGTCACTTCCGTACCATCGTGGAACTTCACACCCTTTCTTAGGTTGAACGTATACGCCAGTCCGTCGGAACTGATTGTCCAGCTCTGGGCCAATTTGGGCTCGATTTCACCCGTTGAGGCCGGGAACACCAAGGCGTCGTAGAGATTCAGCATCGCATAGGACTCGGTGTAGTCCGTACCGCGAGCTGGATCGATTGTCCCGAACTCCTGTGTGTGACTCATTGTGAAAACGTTGCGAGCGACAGCTGTTGTGCCGATGACTGCTAAACCGAACACGACCACTGCCAAGATAGTCCATTTGGTAAGCTTCATAGTTGCTGCACCTCCTTGTTGTCTCTACATTCGCCGCTTTGCTACCGCACGACCAATCCTTGTCTTATCACCTCCTTCAATGCGAGTTTGTCTAGCAAGAGGCATTTACCTTACTCTCCAGTTTGATCCGGCGGCTTCACACGCCGCTCGAGTGCCTCCATCCCCTCTGTAACATGGTCAACGAGAATCTCCCGTGACTGCTTTCCATCGCCGGCTTCCAAGGCTTCCACAAGCTGTAGGTGATGGACTTGATCCTTCTGCGCCTGTCGGACGAAGCCCTGCGTGTCTTTCTCAGCAAATGCG
>CAZMOL010000013.1:26074-27827 GCA_964568045.1 uncultured Thermotogae bacterium | reverse complement strand
ACGCGGTAGTCGGACTTCAACTTGCTCGCTATCTCCGGCGGGGACTATGCATCCTAATCTTCTGAAGTATTCGCTATGAGGAAGCCAGGAACTCAGGAGGAATGAGAGATTCTGGATGTATCCGGAACACGAGGGACTGACCTTTCTATTGCGATGGTAAACGCCAAGCTTAGAGGCAAAGCGTGCCCTCTGTAGCAAATCCGCCTCCTTGTCCTGAACTCCTGGTTTCCTAAGGGGGATCATAGAAAGCCGGGTTTCCTCAAAGGAGAATTGGATCTTTGATCGGGCGGCGGGCCCATTCCGGCGACCTCGGAATGACCTTTCCTTCCTTCATCACCCACGAGACGTCGGTCATTGCGGTGATGTCTTGGAGCGGGTTGCGGTCGACCAGAATCAGATCGGCCAGCTTGCCCGCCTCGACTGTGCCGAACTCATCGGCTTTCCCCAATGCTTCGGCGCCGATGCGCGTTGCCGACTCGATCGCTTCCATGTTGGACAGGCCGAGCTTGGTGAGGTATTCCATCTCCTCTGGGAGCAGCGCCCAGGGGTGATCGGCCATCACGAAATCCGTACCAGCGGCGATGCGGATTCCCTTCGAGCGCACGAGCTCAATCGTCTTTGGCAGCTGCTCAACGCAGCGCCTGAACCAGGTTGCGCTGATGTGGAGATCTTTCTCGTCTCCCCAGGGGAATTTCTCTGGTGTGGCCTTCAACTTCTCCAACCTTTCCGCAAGATCGTGTTTGACCCACAGGGTAGGGACAATGATGATGTCTTTCTCCGCCATGAGATCCGCAGCCTGCTCATCGACGAAGCTGCCGTGTTCGATCGTATCCACCCCGGCTTGGGCGGCCATTCGGACACTGACGAAGTTGGCCGCGTGGATCGCCACCCTGAGTCCGAAGCGATGAGCCTCATCGATGCCAGCGTCGATCTCACCTTTAGAGAATTCGGGGTAATCGGTGCGGTGAGAGGTGAGGAGTTTGATCAGATCGACCCCTGCCTTCTGCTCCTGGCGAACCGCTGCCCGCACGGCATCGGGGGTGTTGACCTCGTGCACGAAGCCAGGTTCGCCGGTTCCATGTCCTCCGGTCATGCAGATCCCCTTTCCCGCTGTAAACAGGCGTGGCGCGATCAACATGCCGCGCTCCACCGCCGTCCGCAGGGCGAGGTTGATTCGGTCACCACACACGTCGCGGACGGTCGTAACCCCTGCTTGGAGGGCAGAGCGAAGATTATTGATGGCGATAACCGTCTTGTAGGCCGTCTCTGAGCCCTTTGGTTTTGTCGGCACATAGCCTGACGCGGCCACGTGCACATGGCAATCGATCAGACCAGGGAGAAGGTACTTTCCCTTTGCGTCTATGATTTCCGCGTTGGGTGGCAACTGCATGGTGTCGCGAGCCCCGACGGTCTCAATTCGATCACCGTTCACAATGACTACGGCCTCTGACAGGGGAGCACCCCCCGTTCCGTCGACCAACGTCGCACCGACGATTGCGTTTCTTTTCGGATTCTTTTCGGTCACCGTTATCACTCCTTTCTTAGCAGATATTGAGTATGGGATCGCCGCTTTCCTAGAGCGTTTTCAAAAAATCGATTACTTGATCGATTTCCTCGGGGGTATTGAAGAAGTGAACCGATAGCCGCAATCCCCCCGCGCGCGGATGCGCCTTGATTCGCGCAGCCACCAGCCGCTCCTCCAATGCCTTCACCTGTTCGGGTTGCGAGAGATCGAACGGCACGCGCACGGTGA
>CAZMOL010000013.1:24179-25974 GCA_964568045.1 uncultured Thermotogae bacterium | reverse complement strand
AAAACCGGTCCCAAGGGGTCCGCACAGCCACTTGTAGCTGCCGGTCGCCAACACGTCAATGCCAAGATCGGTCACGTCCACCCGAAAGACACCGAGGGACTGGATCGCGTCGACGCAGATCAGGCCGTCTACCCGGTGGACTGCCTCGGCCAGTGCCGTGATGTCGTTTCGATAGCCGCTTCCAAACTCAACGTGACTGATGGCAAGAACACGAGTGCGCCGGTCGATCGCACCGAGAAGGTCGTCAAGCGGCACGACTCCGTTCTGACAGCGGATCATCCGCACCTCGAGGCCGTGTCGATCGGCCTGATAGAGCCACGGGAAGATGTTCGATGGGTATTCTAGGTCGTTTAGCACGATGTTCTCGCCGCTCTTCCAGGGGAGTGCTCCGGCAAGAAGGTTGATCCCAGTGCTAGTGCTGTCCGTAAGGACGACCTCCTCCTCGGAGGCGCCAATCAGGGTGGCGGCGAGTGCGCGTGCCTGTTGGAGGGAATCCTTCTCCCATGCCTCTTTGGAGAAGTCCGCCCGCAGCCCGGATGCAGCTTGTTGCATGGCTGTAAGTGTTGCTTGTGGCAGGGGTCCCACCCCTGCTGAAGCGAAGAACAGAGACTGCCTCAGTGCAGGGAACTGTGAGCGAAGCTCCTCGATGTTGTGCATGTCCACCTCCGGGGCTACTCTATCCGCGTCTATTCATCTCTACAAGGAGGTGGGCGAGGGCCCCGACCATGGCGAGCCTGTATGAGCAGATCTATCATGTGGTACGACAGATCCCGCGGGGAAAGGTGGCGACCTACGGCCAGATCGCCTACCTGGTGGGGCCGCCTTGTGACGCCCGACGGGTAGGGTGGGCACTGGCCGCTCTCCGCGACCACGGGCTCAAGCCGCCGGTGCCTTGGCAGCGGGTGGTGAACGCCAAGGGAACCTCGAGCATTGGATCCGGCCAGCTTGATCTACTTCGAGAGGAAGGTGTCTGCGTCAATGAGAAGGGGAAGATCGATCTCGATCGGTTTGGCTGGGATGGATTCCTCGCAGAGCAGGCCCCAAGCGACGAGGGCGTCTAGGAGGCCGGCACGAGTCTCTATTCTTCTCGGGCTCGCTCGACCATGCTGTGGGCAAATGCGGCCGCGGCGCTCAGTTCTGCTACGTTCGGATGTCCACGGGCGACCAGGCCAAGGACAAACCAATCGCGTCCCCTGCAACTGAATCGACCAAGGATCTGGCCACCTTTTCTTTTCACGATCTTTGCCATCGCATCGATCTGGTGCGGAGCGCCGCCGTAGGTACCGAACAGAGCGATTCTGACTCCCTTCAGTGAAGGGAGGTTTTTCAAGTATCGCCTCACGGCTCGCGCCGGCCGATTCCAATAAACGCCACTACCCAGAAGGAGAAGGTCGCCTTCTCCCACCGTCGGCGCTTCCTCGATCCTCCACGGCGTGACATCCAGTTTTTCGGCCATTGCTGCAGCCAGTTTCTGCGTGTTGCCAGTCAACGAGGCGTAGGCCACGAGAACGTTCATGGTTCCTCCTTCTTCATCGTATACCGGCCAGGAGACTCACGGTTTGCCGTGGAATGTTTGCAAGATTACACTCATCGAACAAGGAGAGTCAATGCGAAAGCGGTTTCTTGGTATGGTGTTGGTTTTGTTCGTGGGTTTGCTTTTGGTTGGCGGATGCTTCGGGCCGGTGGTGCGGCCGACGGCCGAGTTCACTTGGTGCCCCGATGGGATAAGCGGCCTTCTCGCCTATCGATTCATCTCTCATGCAACAACAGTGCCCGGTCACTACATCACCTCGCT
>CAZMOL010000013.1:3290-24079 GCA_964568045.1 uncultured Thermotogae bacterium | reverse complement strand
CCTATCGATTCATCTCTCATGCAACAACAGTGCCCGGTCACTACATCACCTCGCTCTCCTGGGAATTTGGCGACGAGCCTGTGGTGGATGGGTATGGCTGGGATGTAGCCCATACCTTCCCTGAGGAGGGAACGTACTGGGTTACGCTCACTGCCACCGACGATCGCGGCGTCTCTGGGACGGCAACCAAGGAGGTTCTGGTCATCGAGGCGGCCATCATCCGCTCGTGGCAGCTGACACTCGGGTTTCCCCAGAGGGTGACTGGTGAGGTCGTAAACCATCACACCGAGACCCTACAAGCCGTCACCGTGAAAGCGAAGTTCTACAACGCCGACGGAGTCCGTCTGACCGATGGCACGATAGAGGTCACTGATCTGGAGCCTGGGGAGATCGTGCGCTTCACGATCGAGGCACAGGAACCGTCCAGCGGGATCTTCTACGCGGCCGTCTTCGTGGAGTCGTTTGTCGCCGATTGTGCCGGTTCGGTGTTCTGGCCGGAATAAGATGCGCTTGATCGCAGATCTTCACATCCACTCCCGCTTCAGTCGGGCCACCAGCCCGGAGATGGATCTTCCCGCTCTCGCCCGGTGGGCAAAGGTGAAGGGGATCGACATCCTTGGAAGTGGGGATTTCACGCATCCGCAGTGGTTCAACACTCTGGAAGCCGGCCTTGTCCCGGCCGGCGATGGGGTGTACCGTTACGAGGAGACCCTGTTTATGCTCACCGCCGAGTTGGCGGCCATCTGGTCTCAAGCTGGACAGGTGCGCAAGGTTCACCTGCTTGTCCTCGCTCCGTCGCTTGAGGCAGTAGCGCGGATCAATTGCGAGCTGGCGCGCATCGGCAATCTGGCAGCCGACGGACGGCCGATGCTCGGGATTTCTGCGAAATCCCTTGTAGAGGCGATCTGGAGTGCCGAGCCGAATGCGGAGGTGATCCCGGCGCATGCGTGGACCCCGTGGTTCTCCGTTTTTGGTTCGCGGTCCGGGTTTGACTCACTTGAGGAATGCTTTGGCGAGCATACGGAGAGAATCTTCGCCATTGAGACGGGCCTGTCGAGTGACCCCGCGATGAATTGGCGACTCTCCTGTCTCGACGAGATTGCGCTTGTCTCCAACTCCGACGCCCATTCGCCTGCGAAGCTCGGCCGTGAGGTGACCCTGTTTGACCTGCCTACGCCAAGCTACGACGGGATTGTTGTGGCGATGAAGGAGCGCGATCCGTCGAGGTTCCTTGGGACGATCGAGTTCTTCCCCCAGGAGGGCAAGTATCACTACGACGGACACCGCGCCTGTGGGATTGTTCTAGCGCCACGCGAGGCGATGGCAAAGGGTAATCGTTGCCCGATTTGTGGGAAGCCACTGACAATCGGGGTGATGCACCGGGTGGAGGAGCTGGCCGATCGGCCGGAGGGAGAAGGCTCTACAGGGAGGGTTACCTATCGTAGCCTGGTCCCCCTTGCAGAGGTCATCGCCCAGGCGATCGGTTTTCAGCCGGGAACAAAGAGCGTGACCCAAGAATACGAAAGGCTTATCGGCCACTTTGGAAGCGAATTTCGCATCCTCCTCGATCTTCAGGAAGACGAACTACGAAAGGCGACTTCCCCTCGGCTGCTGCAGGCCATTGGAAAGGTGCGCGCGGGAGAACTCGACATCGAACCGGGCTACGACGGAGTATACGGCAAGGTCACAATCCCTCTCGATGCCGAGGAACAGCTCAGCCTCTTGTAGTCTCGAAAACCAGTTTGGATTACTTAAAAGCTGCTTCCACCTGCTGGCGAAGCGCCGCTTTTGTGGCATCCGGGGCGAACACCGCCTCGGCGCTGTTTGTGAGGATTGTCTTGACCTCATCGGCAGGCAGAGAGAAGGCATCGATCACCTGAGCGAACTCGTTGGTCGAGTCTGTCTGCGACATCAGCCGGTTGTCGGTGTTCAGGGTCACGCGGATGCCTAGATCAAGATAGCGTTTGAGCGGGTGATCGGCATAGGAGTCCATTACCCCGGAGATCTGCAGGTTGCTCGTGGGGCAGACCTCCAGGGGAATTCCCATCTGGGCCACCCGGAGTTGCGTTGCTGCATCTTGATACAGGTAGACCCCGTGGCCGATTCGCTCCGCACCGAGGTCGAGCGCCTCCTTGATCTGCTCCGGGCAGCATCCCTCACCGGCGTGGATGGTAACGTGTAGCCCTTCTTGGCCAGCGATCTCGATCGCTTTGCGGTGAAGCGATGGTGGGAAGTCCCGCTCGGGACCGGCAAGGTCGATGGCGACCACTCCTCGCTCTGTGTAGTCCGCGGCAAGGCGCGCCAACTGTTCCGAGAGAGCAGCCGACTTCTGCTTCATTGCGCACAGAATCAGACCGCTTCGAATCGGATACGTCTTCTCTGCTCGTCGCATCCCAGCCAGCACTGCCTCCACTACCTGTTGCGGGCTCAGTTTCTCTTGCAGATGGAGGAAAGGAGCGTAGCGAATTTCGATGTAGATCACGTTCTCACGGGCCGCATCTTCACACAACTCGTAGGCCGCTCGCTTGAGTGCCTCCTCGGTCTGCAGTACGGCTACAGTGATCTTGAACGCTTGGAGGTACTCCTCAAGCGTGCAGCGTTTGGGTGGGACCACCGCCTTTGCTGGATCGCAAGACGGAGGGAGGCGACGCTCCATCGGAAGCTGCCCGGCGAGTTCTAGTACGGTAGATGGCCGAAGGGAGCCATCCAGGTGCACATGCAAATCGACCTTCGGTAGGTTCAGTATCGAGTCTCCGTCCATTGGCACGAATCTTCATCGAGCGTGTCTTTCAATGCAAATCGTGCATCGTTGGGTCTTAAACGCGGCACTTGTTTCGGACCCGCCAGTATATATACTTTCGGTCAATACTTTATTGATCGAAGTTTAATTGAAAGGTAGGGCGCGGTGAATGTAGTCGCAGTGATCTTCTCCACTGCTGGAGGCCTGGCGCTGTTCCTGTACGGATTGCGGACGCTCAGCGACGCGCTCAAGCGGGCGATTGGGCAACGAATGCGAGTTCTACTTGAGCGGCTTACCGGCAGGGCCTATCGGGGGGCGATCGTTGGCATGCTGACGACGGGGATCCTGCAGTCAAGCAGCATGACGATGGTTCTGTTGATCGGACTGATCAACGCTGGAGTGTTGGCCCTCCGGCAGGGCATCGGGGTAATGCTCGGCGCGGAGATCGGGACGACACTCACGGCCCAACTCATCGCGTTCAAGATTGGCCACTACTACCTCCCGGTAATTGCTGTTGGATTTGTCCTCTGGCAGGTTTTTCGTGACCGGCGGACAGGCGATGTCGGCCGGACTCTCCTTGGTTTTGGCATCCTGTTTCTAGGCATGAACGTGCTCTCCACCGGGTTGCGGCAACTCACTGAGGTCCCTGCCATCCTTCAGCTTCTGCGTTCCTGTGGCTCCAGTGCTATTCTTGGGGTCCTGGTGGGTGCAGGCGTGACAGCACTCATTCAAAGCTCCTCCGCCATGACCGCGATGGTGATCGCCATGGGAAGCGCGGGAATCCTTACCTTGCCGGCAGCGATTGCCCTCATCCTAGGAGCAAACATCGGTACCACCGTCACTGGGATGATTGCCTCGATTGGGTCCTCACTCTCTTCGAAACGATTGGCCATTGCCCAAGTGCTTGTGAACGTCTTAGGAGTCTTGGTCTTCCTCCCATTTGTGCCTGGCTACGCCCAGTTGGTTGGAACCACGGCTGGGACCCTCACGCGACAGATCGCCAATGCGCACAGCTTCTTCAACATCGCGGTCACTCTCCTCCTCTTGCCGTGTGTCGGCGGGTTGGTCTGGCTGGCAAAACGACTTGTTCCGGGTCGAGAAGTCAGAATCGATACCAGGCCGCAGTTTCTCGCTGAGGAACTTCTCAATACCCCCTCGGTTGCCTTGGAGCAGGCACGAAAAGAGCTGCTGCGGATGGGAGAGCTCGCGAGCGTTATGTTGAATGCTTGTCGCGACGCGCTTCTTCAAGCAGATCTTGTCCATGTGGCAACGGTGATCGAAACCGAAGAGGTCGTGGACGCTTTGCAGGATGAAATAGATGATTTTCTCGATCGGATCGATGCAGGGAGTATCTCTGTGGGGGAGGCGAAGCGATTACACATGCTTCAGCACGTCACCGGTGACATCGAGAGGGTAGGGGATCATGCGGTGAACATTGCCGAACGGGGCGAGGCGATCATCAAGCGCGGGTTCGCCTTTTCTTCCGAGGCGCAACGGGATCTGGCGAATATGTTTGACAAATCAGTTCGGCTTTTTCGCCTTTGCCTGCAGGCACTTGAAGACGAAGATCAACGGTTGGCGGAGGAAGTACTGGAGTTGGAAAAGGAAGTGGACCGGCTGGAGATCCGCTACAAGGAAAGCCACATACGCCGACTGGAAATGGAAATCTGCAATCCGGCTGCTGGGATTCTTTATGTTGAGGTACTGCGCAATCTCGAGCGGGTTGGAGATCACGCCGTCAATGTTGCCGGTGACGTTCTGCTGATCCGTTAGGCGTCGCCCAGGATCGCGAAGGATGTCACCGCGGCTGATCTGAGGGGAAAACGTTTGTGGAGCCGACCTTCCAGTTGGGATCTTCTCCAGCCGTCATCGGCCGAAGGTCGCTAGCCACAGCAGCTGACGGGAATCCTTGGGCTGTTGGCAGCAACCTCAGAAAAGGGTCTAGAGCATCTTTGCCCTGGCAGAGGTGACCTTGTGAGCCAGTCGGTCCTTGGCGGCCTTCCGGTCGTCGATCTTGATCGAGATTGAGACGCGGTTTGCGTGCTCGAGCAGCCGCTCGCGGCATGCCTTAATGACAGTCATGACCTCGTCCCACTCGCCTTCGATGTTGGTCCCCATGGAGTGGAGCTCGTGAGGTAGCCCACTCTGTTCGATGACCTCAAACGTTTCGGCGACGGCGCTGCTTAGACTCTCTCCTTTTCCAACTGGGAAAATGGAAAAATCAACGAGCATCGTGTCCTCCTGGTCGTTCTTTGGGGTTTAGTATTCGAGATCCAAATCCGCTTGGTTGCCTTCCCCGCTAATGCTGATGGTTCGCGAGGCCGGGTCGAGAGTTACCATGGCCCAGGAGGGGGGCGTTCCCTCGGTATGGTCTAATAACCCCTCGAAGGTGACGTAGTGAATCCCGTCGAGCAGCGAATAGGCGTTTTCGTGTTCGTGCCCCTGAAATACAGCGACCACGACCCCCGATCCGCTCAGGATGGCCTTCACGTCTTCTGCGTTGGCGATCGCCGGGCCACCGGAGAGAAGGTCGAAATCCACGTCCAACGGTTGGTGCACGCAGACGATGGTTGGCAGATCCGTTGCGGCAAGATCTTCGCTCAGCCAGTCAAGTTGCACTTGCGGTATGTTCCCCTGGACGACCCAGCCGGCGTGGCCAAGGTCGTTCCCCTTCTTGTCGTACTGTGCGTCGAGGATCACGATGTGGTAGGCACCGGCATCGAAACTGTGATACGTGCTGGCGGCATCGACCCGTTGGATGAACTCCTCCTTGGAAAGGTCGTACACGTCGTGGTTGCCGAGGACGTAATAGCGAGGCCCATTGAATGTGGCGTAGATCGATTCCGCCTTCTCCAGAATGGCCGGAATGCGGGCCGCATCTCCCAACTCCGCACCGAGGACGAACTTCCCATTGACAAAATCTCCCAGCTCGATCACGAGATCGGCCGGCCAGGCATTCATTGCGTCAACGAACGCCTGCAAGCGCTGCCCGTAGTTTGTATAGACGTGCTCCTCAACCGGAGAATTTGTGTCGTGGGCGTGAAGGTCGGCGAAGACTCCGACGCGCAACGGCCCGGTAGCCGTAGCTCCATTGGTAGCGAGTGACAACACGAGCACCGATGAAAGAAGAAACCCGAACAACAGAGAACGAAGCCACTTTCCGGAACGCATAACAGACATCCCCCCCAAGCTTGATGTGATTACAGCCTACCTTGGTCGCGAAGCATTGGCAAGTTGCTACACATCTTGCCGCACGATGCGAAGTGAGCTACGCTGTCAGGCTAGACACGTCTAGAAAGGAGCGATTCACTGAGTGACGATCACCGAGATTCAAAACCGGGTACATCGCATCGCCCTCGAGCACGGATGGTGGGATGCCCCTCGCTCGATCGGTGAAGTGTTGATGCTTTTGGTGACTGAATTGGCCGAGGCAATGGAGGCCTATCGCGAAGGAAATCCAGAAAGTGACAAGATTAGAGGTTTCTCCCGTATGGAGGAGGAGCTTGCTGATGTCATCATCCGGCTTCTCGACCTAGCGGGCAAAGAAGGCTTGAATATCGAGGCAGCGGTGCTTGCCAAGATGGCCTACAACGAACATCGGCCGTATCGACACGGTGGGAAAATCGCCTAGGAACTTGTCATTTGCTGTGGTTTGGGCTGGAAGATAGGCGTCTCGGTGATTACAACATGACCGGTATTCACACTCGCTGAAGGGATGAGCAATCCGTGCTTTGCCCAGTCTTGTCAACCAGCAGGCCGATGGATATACTGCCGATGAATTCTCTAACTACACCCAGGGGGGATACTCGATGGGGCAACCGCAGCAGAACATCTGTCTGGTCGGCCATTCTGGCTCTGGAAAAACGACCCTCGCTGTATCTTTGCTTAAAAGGGGCGGTATCAAGGACCCAATCGCACTGGATACATCCCAGGAGGAGAAGGATCGCGGCCACTCGATTGACTTGGCGATCGGATCCTATGAGGTAAAGGGAACCCGCATTACCCTCCTCGACACCCCCGGTGGTGACGAGTTCATCGAGGAGATGGTGAAGGCTGTCCCTGTATCGGACCTGTCCCTGATTGTCCTCAATGGGGAAAAGGGGGTCGAAGTTGTCACCGAACGGGCGTGGGAACTCACCGGCGCAACGAAGAGGTCCACTGCAGTCTTTGTGAACAAGATGGACAAGGAGAACGCCGGTTTTGATGGCGCTATCACAGCGCTAAACGACCACTTCCAGGGCAAATTCGTTCCGCTGCAGATTCCGATCAAGGAGGATGGTGCCTTCGTGGGAGTTGTGGATCTGTTGGCAAATCGATCGATCTACTTCGCCGACAAGTCAAAGAAGGAGGTCCCATCCGATCTGCAAAGCGCCGTTGACCAATGGCGGAACTTCTTAATTGAGGAGGTCTCTGCCTTTGACGATGATCTGATGATGAAGTTCCTCGAGGAAGAGGAGATTTCTGCAGACGAATTGACCACGGGTCTAGTTGGCGGTGTATCCGATGGCGGCTTGGTGCCGATCTTCTGTGGGTCAGCGGCGGAAGACAAAGCGATTGATGTGTTGACAGACGCCTTCGTTTCCCTGTTCCCCACTCCCGCTGAGCAAGCCGATGCTCCTTGCGCCGCTGTTGTCTTCAATCTTGCCGTCGATCCTTATCTAGGGCGTCTTGCCTACGCACGGGTCCTGAGAGGAACACTCAAGGAAGGCACGACGTGCTTTGATCTCTCGTCGGGCAGCAAGGTGGAGATCCGCGACCTGTACGCGTTTGACGGAACAAAGCAAAAACGCGTGCCTCAGGTGGAGAGTGGGGGGATCGTCGCCATCGGCAAGGTGGAAGACCTCACCCTAGGGGTTACTCTGGCGATGCAATCCGACGCAGAATCGTTCCCGCTGCCCGAGTTTCCTAAACCCGTCTATTCGCGGACGATCGTGCCCCAAAGCCAGTCCGATGTGGAAAAGATGAGCGCCGCGTTGAAGGAGCTATCTTCGACGAAAGCAACCGTCCGGGTGGAACGCGATTCGGTCACCAAGGAGCTGGTTCTGTGGGGAATGGGCGACGTTCACCTTACCGTGTTCATCGAACGGTTGAAGAACCGCTACAACGTCTCATTGGACACACACCAGCCCAGCATCCCGTACAAGGAGACCGTTCAAAAGCAGGCGACCGCTCAGTATCGCCACAAGAAGCAGACGGGAGGACGGGGGCAGTTCGGCGAGGTCTTACTTCGCGTCGAGCCACTCCCTCGGGGAGAAGGCTTCAAGTTCTTAAATGAGATCAAGGGAGCTTCGATCCCCGGCCAATACATCCCCGGGGTGGAAAAAGGTGTTCTGGAGGCGATGGAGGAGGGAAATCTCGCGAAGTACCCGGTCGCCGACGTTTCAGTCGCCGTGTATGACGGTAGTTTCCATCCAGTGGACTCCTCGGAGCTGGCGTTTAAACTGGCGGCGCGACACGCGTTTCGGATGGCCGTGGATCAAGCGAGTCCCACCCTGCTCGAACCGGTTATGGATTTGCAGGTGCGCGTTCCCGAGCAATACACCGGCGACATCATCAGTGACCTCAACGGGCGCCGTGGCAGAATCCTCGGCATGGAGCCGTCGGGGCGGGTGACCACGGTGCATGCCGAGGTTCCGCTGTCCGAAGTACAGGGCTACGCCCTTGATCTCAAGTCGCTTACCCAGGGACGAGCGACATTCCAGATGCACTTCACGAAGTATCAGAAGGTCCCTGGGAATCTTCAGGAGAAGATTGCTGCCCAGGCAGGCCAAGGAAGCTGAATGATCGTAGGACGCTACATGCACTCCGATCCGGTTACGGTAAAGGCCGATGCTCCATTAGCGGAGGCCAAGCGGGTGATGGAAGAAAATGCTTTCGGCCTTCTGTTAGTCGTCGCTGACGACGTGAAACTGCGAGGTTTCATCACCCGGGGCTCGCTAAAAGGGGTCACTGACTGGGAGGTCCCAGCGGGGAAGGTCTGTTTCGAGGCCCGGTTCGGGGTGTCGCCGACTGATACAGTGGAAAAGGCAGCACTCATCCTGCTTGAGAACCGATTGGTTCTGCTTCCGGTAGTGGAGGAGGAGCGACTGATCGGGGTCATCACACAGAGTGAGATCCTGCGTGCACTTGCCGACGGACTAGGGATCGGTCTTGAAGGAACCCGCCTGACGGTTAGAGTCGGCAGCGACGACGGGGATCTGCATCGAATCCTCGCTGTCCTGCACAAAAACGGCGTGCACCTTGTCAGCATGGCGCAGTGCCCAAAGGATAGGGTACAGCGCGAAGTGATCCTGCGTGTACAGGGAATTGCTGACAAGGAGGCGCTTCGATCCGAACTTGAGGAAGCGATTCGAAGCGACTGATGCACGAGATCAAACTTGCAACGCGCCGTACGACCGAGCTTGTAGACATCACCGAGGCCGTTCAAAGTGAGCTTGCCAGTGCGTGTCAGTCCAACGGAATCTGTACCGTCTTCTGCCCCCACACAACCGCCGGCTTGTTGATCAACGAGAGCGCAGACCCCGCGGTTGCCCACGACATCGTGTCTTTTCTGGAGGAGCTTGTGCCCAGGAATCGCGCCTGGACCCATGCCGAAGGAAACTCCCCCGCTCACGTCAAGGCCGCCCTGGTGGGGAACGCATTGCAGGTGGCATTTGAAGACAGAAAGCTCGTCTTGGGCACATGGCAGGGGATCTTCTTCTGCGAATTTGACGGCCCTAGACAAAGAAGGATCTGGGTTCAAATCACATCCGAATAATCCTCCGAAGCAAGGAGCGTTGCATACACCAATAACCTAGCAGCTTCTTGCTGCCCGCAGCACGTTCATCACTTAAGCGACACCGGGCTAGGACAGGCAGTAGCAAAAGCTCTCCATGCTCGCTTAGAATAGCAGGAATCATATCGAATAGTGCGTGGGTGTGCTTGGAGAGACAAGCTAGGCGACTTATGATATAGGTGGTCTTTGTGGAACCGCTAGCTGGTCGGTAGCCCAAGCCCAAGAAAAGGAGTATGCATGAAATGCAGCCTTGTGGTGCTACTGCTGGTGTTGTTTGTGGGAGTTGCGAGTTTGGGGCAGACGTTGTTTTGTGGGAGCGGTGAGTTTTCCGGAACGGCCGTTCTCTGGTTCGCTAGAGCGACCGTTACGGCACAGCTTAAGGGCGCGTTGAGTCTGTCGGGAGTTCTGCCGGTTGAGGGTGAGGCCGTCTCCTTTGTGGCAGAAGGGGAGATTGTTGGAGCTGGAGAGGGAGACACTGCGACTCTTTCTGGCGTAGCGTGGATGACTTTTGTCGGCCACGGTACGCTGGCCAGCGGCGAGGATGTAGTAGTTCGAGGCGGAATAACCGCCGACAGCGGGGATTTTCTCATCTCCGCCGACGCCGAAGGCACAGGGAGTTTCTTCCTAATGATCCTATTGGGAGAGACAAGGCACGAGATTGCAGGGAGCGCGCGCGGTGCAACTGCCGGTAGTTTCGTTCCCCCTGATGATCCTTCCACGATGCAACTCGTTATGTTGGGAACAATGGATTTTGAGAGCACCTCCTCGGTTTCCTACTTGAGGAGCGATCCCATTGAGGTGGAGACCCTGCAACAACGGCTTCCATGGGACCTTGATACCTGGCCCAATGAGCTGTCCTCGCACCTTCTCGACCTTCTTGTGGGATCATCGCCCGAGCCGGAGTAGGTTACTTGCGTAGAGGCTATCTCTCTTCTTATCAGCAATTACCAGATCATCGTGGTCTGGACTGGCTTCGATCCTGAAGAGAAACTCGCTGGCTGCGTTTTGCGTGCCTTCCATCAGCCGGATGGTTGTATTGATTGATGCTCGGGTCGAATGCCTGTGCAATTACGTGCGCTAGGGTATCGCGATTCCCAAGTTTGACGCGAAAAAGTTCCAACTCTTGCCGGATGCAATGAACGAGAGGATGATTGGCACGGGCATGTGTGGAGATCAGGAGAGATTTAGAGCTGGCTAGTGCTGCCTCAATCGTCGGGATAAATGCAGGTGAACAAAGCTCCATCGGGGCGATTTCATCGATGACCACAAGATCCTTCTCTCTAATGGCGTGCTCGATCGCGGCAATCCCGACTTCTTCTAGGTCAGTGAGATTGACCCGGTATTTCCCGACCTTGGGGCCTTTTCCCGAATGCAGGTCTGCAAGGATCCCTTGTTGGCCTGTGGCGATGTTGATTACGGAAAACCCGATACGATGACCGCACTTGCGGATTTCTTTCGTCACCATGCCACCCGCGCAAAGAGGAATCCGTTCAAGGGCACGTTCGATCAGGGTAGTTTTTCCGACCCCCGGCCGTCCGGTGATCGCAATCCGTGTCTTGATCTTCATCCTGTCCCATTCTATTCTCTTCTCCATGTCCAGTAAAGATGGCTCTTGCGGATCGCGTGAAATCAAGTTGGCGCTTCATCCTGAGATTGAGGAGTGTGTTCTTGCGGAAATCTGTGGCTCCAATTGGGATCGGTCACTCTGCTTTGTTGTCGATTGACAAGAAGAGGGCCCGGGTGTATCGGGTATCTTCGCAAAGACAGGGGGGCTCGTCGTCGATTTGAGGTAACAATGACAAACAAGGTACGGATGATTGCCCATTTGGATATGGACGCCTTTTTCGCAGCGGTGGAGCAGCTCGATTGCCCCGAGTATCGAGGCAAACCGGTCATCGTTGGCGGTCTGGGGCCGCGTGGCGTTGTCTCTACCGCCTCCTATGAAGCACGCACCTACGGTGTGGGAAGCGCAATGCCGATGGCGAAGGCTCGCAGACTGTGCCCGAATGGGATTTATCTTCCTCCACGTTTCCAGCGCTATCAAGATATTTCCACTCAGGTTCGGACTGTGTTGCGTGCCTATACGCCCATTGTGGAGGGCATCTCGCTCGATGAATTCTTCTTTGATCTGACGGGAAGCGACAACGCGTTTGGCTCTGCGGAAGACATTGTTGTCGAGGCCAAGCGCCGAGTGCATGAGACCACGGGACTCACCTGTTCTGTAGGACTTGCTCCGAATCGTTTCCTGGCAAAGCTTGGTTCCGAGCTCTGCAAGCCGGACGGATTGATGGTTATTCGGTACGAGCAGATTCAGAAAATCCTTGATCCTCTACCAGTGAGGGCAATCTGGGGAGTGGGGAAGGTCACCGAACAACGGCTTCGAGGACTTGGCTTCACGACGATCCGCGAGCTGCGCGAGGCTCCCTGTGATCTCCTCGTGCGTGAGTTGGGCACTATTGGACGCATCCTGTACCAGCTTGCCCGAGGGAGGGATGACACCCCGGTACGTCCGAGTCGAGAGGCCAAGTCCATTTCTCGTGAGGTCACCTTCCCTCAGGACATCCACAACGCAACGGAGATCGAACAACTCCTGTGCCGACTAGCCAAGGAGGTTGCCGCTGAGTTGCGGGGGGAAAACCTATTGGCCAAAGCCGTCCGGATCAAGATCCGCTTCCCCGACTTTCAGACCATTACTCGGCAGGTCAGGCTGGATATCGGGACGGACTCCTCTAGCCTTATCGAGAGTTGTGCCCTTGACCTTTTCCGCTGCCGCGTTGATCTTGAGAACCGCGGGGTCAGACTCCTCGGGGTAGGTGTTGGCCAGCTGGGCGAGGTCCATGTCCGACAGCTTCCCTTGTTTGATGAGAGAGGAACTGCCCTCAATCGCACTCTCGACTGACCTTCCACGCGATACTAGGAAAAGGAGTAGCACGTTTCGCGAATTGACGAGAGTCTTAGAAAGACATCTTCTGCTTTGGCAGAGAGGGTCGGTTGCGAAACATCCTTCAACGGCCTACTCTCTATGAAGAGGTGATCCGTGTGAGACGGCTGTTGTTCTGCTTTTTTCTCCTGTGTCTGATCAGATTGACAATTTTGGCACTTCCTCTCTGTGATTACCGTTCTCCTCAGACAGACCTTTCCAATCTAGGTATCAGCTTCTCCTACAATTATCACAACGATCCGTATGGGGTTAGTGATCAAGATCGCAATTTCGGCCAGCTGAAAGTCGACTACAGGCACCTGTTCGACGCGCCGGACTTCGGATTTGGCGTCTCAGTAAGAAACGACATGACCATTTCCGTATTGCGCCTCTCCTCCTACTTGATTACGGCGGAAGGGGACCTTAAGCGCTACGTCGCACCGGACGCGGCTTACTTCGGCTTTGCAGGCATAAGTGGAAAGAGTGCATCGTCCTATGACGCAATCCGCCTGGCAGTAAGTCTGGGCGTCGGGTATGGCCGGTTCGTTGACATTACTCCTTTAGCCAAAGCAATGAACATTGATGATTATCTGATTAGCCGAAAGAGCATTACAAAACATCTAGACGATCTTGATTTGGAGGCGATTGCCTTCGAGATCGACAGCATCGACACCTATGACTTATTTGCCGACCTGTTGACTGTAGTCCAAGAGATCATCGAGGAAAGCGGGCTTGCCAAAACTGGGGGACTTGATGCTCTCGACATTTACGAGATGGGAAGAATCATTGCAGACGATGATCATCCTCGCTACTGTGGTGGTGATGCCAAGGTAGGGCTTGAATACGAACTCGTTGACCCATTTGGTGGACCGAGTGAGCTTCTTGCTACAGCAGCATTCAACTACGCACTTGCTACTACTCCGCAGGCTCAATTCCTTGCCCAGGGAGCTGTCTCTGGATCGTCCGATATTCTCCACACCCACCAGATAGAGATTAGACTGGGCTGCGACTACGTGTTGACAGATACGGTCAGCCTTGCTTCCTCTTACAGCTTTGTACGTGAGACTTGGGATGGTGTTCATACAGACATCCATACCGTTTCGTTGGAAGCAGCGCTTACCCCGATCGAAACCGCTCAGGTCGCTTTTGGGCTGGAGCTTTCTCATCAGCCGTACTTCCTGGAGTGGCGCACAGACTTCACGCTGCTCATAGGCATGGATCTTCTGTAATTTCCGGACATTCTCTCAGCGAAGGGAAACAATTACCTCGCGCAGCAGGCTGTCGAATACCAGCTCCTTTGCCCGACTGATTGGGAAGTATTGCGCTTGGTCGATTTCGTCCTGATCGGGAAAGATTGCGCCAAAAAGGGAGATCTGGTAGAAGATCATAACCCAGTGCAGCCGACTTTGGCTCCCAAGCTTCGCTTTGACTTCAAGGAGTTTCTCAATCTGTGTTTCGACCCCAAGTTCCTCTTTCATCTCGCGCGTTAATCCTTGTTGTGGCGTCTCTCCAAATCGGAGGAACCCGCCGGGAAGAGACCAACGACCTTTGGTCAGCCCTCGGCTCCCCTTCACCAGTAACACGCTCCCTTTGTTGAGGGCAACTCCTTCCACAACCACACGGGGCATGGTGGCGTGCACCGTCTCTCGCACCACGGGGGAGACGCGAGAGTGCGTAGCGATCTCATCCTTTCCGATCCATTCATGGGGGTGCGCCTCCAGTCTGGGGACACAGAAGATGACGTTGCTGCTGGCTGCAAGAGGAGCGATTCGTTCGACCGGAAAGGGGATTTCCTTTTCGCAAGGTAGGTCAAGAACACCGTTTCGTCGGATCAAGAACAGCCTTCCGTCACTTTCGATGTAATAACGCACCGTATCCTCCTTCTTGCATTGTACGCTCACACGAACAGGATGTCAGTGGTTGCAGGATTCACCTAGAGAATTGATAATCTTTCAGGCCAGCCGGCGAGGCTGGTTACGCTCTAGGAGGAGGATGGCTGAGTGTATAAGATATTGAGCAAGAGCACTTTGGGTCCTGAGATTCGTGAGTATGTGATTGAGGCCCCCGAGGTAGCCCGTGCCGCCAAAGCTGGTCAATTCATCGTCCTGCGGTTGCACGAGAAAGGAGAACGCATCCCTCTTACCATCGTCGAAACGGATCCAACCATTGGCGGTGTGACCCTTGTTGTACAAGAGGTGGGGAAGAGCACGCGGGAGATGGGAGATTCTTTCCATGCCGGCGACAGTATTCTCGACTTCGTCGGACCGCTTGGCATTCCCTCGGAGATTGAACAGTACGGTACGGTGATTTGTATTGGCGGTGGGCTGGGTATCGCACCTGTCTATCCGATAACACGTAATCTGAAGGCCGTCGGAAATTCGGTGATCGGGGTCATCGGTGCGCGCAGCAAGGATCTTCTGTTCTACGAGGATCGGATGGCGGGCGTGTGCGACGAATTGCACGTGATGACCGATGATGGCTCGGCGGGTCGCAAGGGGTTTGTCAGTGATCCCTTGCGGGAGATCCTCTCATCGGGGCGAGAGATTGCCAGAGTGTGGGCAATCGGTCCGGCAATCATGATGAAGGTCTGTTCTGAGGTCACTCGAGAATTCGGGGTTCCGACGATTGTGAGTCTCAACTCGGTGATGATCGATGGAACCGGGATGTGTGGCGGCTGCCGCGTTGAATTGGGTGAGGAAACGAAATTTGCCTGTGTCGACGGCCCGGAGTTCGACGGCCACAAGGTGAATTTTGATCTGTTGATGGCTAGGCAGGGGTTCTATGCGGAGGAAGAGCGCTGCGCACTAGAGCGCTACCTGGCTACACAAACCGAACAACCGCAAGTGGAGGCGCGATGAGCCGAGAGCAGCAGACCCCAATGCGACAGCAAGATCCTGGTGTGCGAATCCGCAATTTTGACGAGGTTCCACTGGGGTTCACGGAACAAGAGGCAGTCGAGGAGGCCGAGCGCTGCCTGCAGTGCAAGAACGCTCCGTGTATTGAAGGGTGCCCCGTACTGATTGACATTCCACGGTTCATTGATCACATCGCGAACCGCCGCTTCGCAGAAGCCATTGCAGCGATCAAGGAAGCAAACAGCCTGCCTGCGGTCTGTGGCCGCGTCTGCCCCCAGGAGACTCAGTGCCAGGAGGTGTGCACCTTGGGAAAACGATTTGAGCCGGTGGGAATCGGCCGTCTGGAGCGCTTCTGTGCCGACTGGGAGGCTGAGCACGAAGCGTGTTGCCCACCTGTTCAGGACGACACGGGATACCGTGTGGCTATCATCGGCGCGGGCCCGGCCGGTCTGACCGCGGCCGGGGAGCTGCGCAAGATGGGCCATGCCGTCACGGTCTTCGAGTTGCTGCACGTTGCCGGCGGAGTGTTGATGTACGGAATCCCGGAGTTCCGACTCCCAAAAGACATTGTGCGGCGAGAGATCGATGCCCTGTGTCAGATGGGTGTGAAGATCGAGGTGAACAAGGTTGTTGGCCAGATCACCACCGTGGACGAACTGCTCGACGGCGACTTTGACGCCGTGTTTGTCGGTACCGGAGCTGGGCTTCCTCGCTTCCTTCGTGTCCCCGGGGAGAGCCTAAACGCGGTGTACTCCGCCAATGAGTTCCTCACCCGGACCAACCTGATGCGCGCGTTTCGCTTTCCGGAGTACGATACACCGATCCGGGTTGGGCGTCGCGTGGTGACCGTTGGAGGAGGGAACGTGGCCATGGACTCGGCGCGGACCGCACTTCGCCTCGGAGCGGAGGAATCGATCATCGTGTATCGACGTAGCGAGGAGGAGCTCCCGGCACGGGCCGAAGAAGTCGAGCACGCCAAAGAAGAGGGGATCCAGTTTCACCTTCTCACCAACCCTGTACGTTTCCTCGGTGAGGACGGGTACCTGAAGGCGGTCGAGTGCATCCGCATGGAACTTGGCGAACCGGACGAGTCCGGTCGACGCCGTCCGATTCCGATCGATGGGTCCGAGTTCACCATGGATATCGACACCGCGGTGATCGCCATCGGGAACGGTCCCCACCCGTTGGTACCGAGGACGACGAAAGGGCTCAAGCTCGATCGACGGGGGAATATCGCTGCCGATTTAGAGACCGGCGAGACGAGTAAGGAAGGGGTCTTCGCCGGCGGCGACATCGTGACAGGAGCCGCCACGGTGATCGAAGCGATGGGCGCGGGCAAGCGCGCCGCCGCCGCAATCGACCGCTACGTAAGGCGAAAATAGGCGCGTCCTTCTCTTCATGATCGAGGCAGTAGGTGCCGGAGAAAGTCCTTCCGATTGTCGAAATGATTTCTATGTCGCGGTGCTGTCTCTTGTTCTCTGTTCAAGCAGGCATTCGCGATTGTGTGCGAGATTGATTTGTTGGTAATCTAGGAAAGAGAGCCAGTCCCCAATCTTTAAGAGGAAGGCGGTGCTTGAGTCGATGGGCAAAGAAGGTTTTCGGTTTAAGCTCTTCCGTGGAGGGGAGGTGTATTCCCCCGTACAAGAAGGCAATAAGGATCTTCTACTCGCCGGCGATCGGATTGCGAGGATCGCGGCACATTTGGATGTCCCTAAAGGCTTGGATGTAGAGATCGTAGATGCCGAGGGCAAACTCATTGTGCCTGGGTTCATCGATCTGCACGTTCATCTCATCGGCGGTGGGGGTGAGGATGGACCGACCTCGCGCGTTCCGGAGATTGCGCTGTCCGAGCTGACTCAAGCGGGGATCACCACTGTCATCGGGGTCCTTGGAACCGACAATGTGACCCGCAGCCCCGAGGCACTTCTGGCCAAGGTGAAGGCCCTTCGCGAGGTGGGCATCAGCGCCTACATGTACACCGGCTCGTATCACATTCCCTCAGTGACCATTACGGGCAGCGTGAGACGCGACATCGCCCTGATCGAAGAGGTAATCGGGGTCAAGGTCGCCATTGCCGATCACCGCGGCTCACAGGTAACACTCGATGACCTGGCCCGGCTTGCCTTTGATGCCCGTGTCGGTGGGTTGCTGGGGAGAAAACCTGGGATCGTGCACGTTCACGTTGGCAGAGGGAAGAGAGGACTTGGGTTACTTCTTGAGCTCATCGAAAACACGGAGATTCCGATAAGCCAATTCCTTCCTACGCACATCTCCAAAAAGGGCCCAGTGTTGTTGGACCAAGCCATTGAGTTTGTCCGAAACGGCGGCAACATCGACATCACTGCCCACAAGGAAGAGGGAGAGACAGTCTCGATTATCAATGAGCTGTTGGACAAGGATGTTGACCTAGCAAAGATCACGATGAGTTCGGACGGAAACGGCAGCATGCCCAGATTCAACGATCAGGGAGAGCTCATCGGGATGGCGACAGGAAGCGTGGCCTCCCTTGGTGAGGTCCTCAGAAACTTAGTGAACTCGAACGTACTGTCCTTGTCGGATGCTCTCAAGCCGATTACCAGCAATCCGGCGGATCGCCTCGGCCTTTCCGATCACAAGGGGCGAATCCAAGAGGGCGCAGATGCGAATCTGGTCATCCTCCACGAGGACCTGCAGATTGATCAGGTGTTCGCAAAGGGGCAGTTGATGGTTGACAAAGGCGAGGCTGTGGTCAAAGGAACCTTCGAATGACACAACGAAGGCAGATCATAGGCATTCTGGGCGGATGGGGTCAGGGAACACCCCGGCCTTGTCCGAATGTGTTATAGCCCCGGCTGAATGTGACCAAGATTGCCTTCGGAGATTATTGTCAGCAGTTTCGATACTCCCTCTCGTGTACACAGTAGTAATCCTGATGTGGTCCTGAATACTCTGGCTGTTGTGCACCGAACCCGTCTCTATCCGAGCGCAGGAAGCTGTCTTGCGACTGTCAACTGAACTTGCGACAACGAGCTCCGACTTAATGAACTGCCGACATATTTCTACGTCTGTCGAATGATCGAACCGGTTTTAACCAGGCAGTTCTGCAGTGTGACGCCTTCGAGCACGCTTCCGTGATCGACGACGCAGCCGGCGACCCGGCAATCTTTGATCGTCACATCGTCGAGGATCACAGAGCCTTCCACTGTTGAGTCCTTGATGACGGCGTTTTTGCCGGTGTAGGTGTCACAGTTGCTTACGTGTTGATTGGCTTCGATGTAGGAGGCGCGGTCGCCGATGTCGTGCCACCAGGTGTCGAAAATGAACGCGTCGAGCTGCAGGTCCCTTTCTTTCAGCAGCCACTCGTTGAAGTAGCCCGGTGCGTCCTTCCCCGCCTCCGCTTTTTCGTAGAATTCGCTGATCAAGGGTAGCACCTGTTTGGGATACACGTAGCAGGCAGTGCTCGCCAGGGTGCTTTTCGGCCGCTGCGGTTTCTCTTGAAAATCGACGATACGATCGTCCTCGACAATTGCCACTCCGTATCGCCCACGCACTCGCTCGAGATCCTTGAGGTCGAATAACGCGACGAGCGGGCGGCCGCGATACATGGCAAGAAGATCTTCGATCGCAAACCCGAAGATGTTGTCCCCACCCACCACCAAGATATCCTCATCTATTCCCAGCTTGCTAATGAGGTAGGCCATCGCGCCTAACGTGCCCAGTTTCTCTTCCTCACGTGTGGTCTGTTCAGCCACCAGGTCCACATCCTGGCCTGAGTTCGCTCGCCATGCCTCAAACTGGGAGACAAACCGACGGTTGGTGGAGACGATCGGTCGCCCTGGAAGGGAACCGCTTGCGAAGATGTATTCGATGATTGGCCTTCCAGCAACCGGCAGCAGCGGCTTGGGCCGATCCTCGGTGATGGGAAGAAGCCGCGTCGCGTATCCACCGGCAAGGATGATCGTCTTCATGGTGCGTCTCTTTGCGGGTGGCCAGGTTGTTCGGTGCGTGCCAGGTCCATCTTTCTATTCCACTGTGACCGTCTTTGCCAGGTTGCGCGGTTGGTCAACATCGGTTCCTCGCAGCACTGCGATATGGTACGCGAGCAGCTGCAACGGGATGGTATAGAGGATGGGCAAGCAGGTCTGATCCACCGCAGGCAGTACCAGGGTATGATCGGCAAGCCTTTCCAGTGCCGCATCCTCGGCACGATCGGTCAGGGCAATGACAATCCCTTTACGTGCCTTGACTTCCTCGATATTGGCCAGAACCTTCTCGTAGGCGACGTTCTGAGAAAGGAGAACCACAACCGGCATCTGCTCGTCGATCAATGCAATCGGTCCGTGCTTCATCTCTCCTGCCGGGTAGCCTTCGGCATGAATGTAGGAGATCTCTTTAAGCTTCAATGCACCTTCGAGAGCGATCGGGTAGAGGGGGCCCCGCGCGAGAAACAGGAAGTCGCTGGCGTTGTGAAACCTCTGCGCCAGTGCCGCGATCTTGTCTTCCTGGGCCAACACCTCGGCAATCTGACCGGGGAGAAGTGTGAGGCCGGCCAGTGCGTTCTCCATCGTCTGATCAACCGTTTTGCCACGTTTCTCGACGAGGAAGAGACCAAGGAGTATCAGCGCGGCGATCTGAGCGGAGAACGTCTTCGTCGCCGCCACTCCGATCTCAACCCCGGCACGGGTATAGACCGCTGCGTCCGATTCTCGCTCGATTGCTGACCCGATTGAATTGACAACGGCAATCACCGTTGCGCCGCTCTCCTTTGCGTGGCGAATGGCCATCAGCGTGTCGATGGTTTCCCCCGATTGGGAGACCGCGATGACCAGAGTTCGGGAAGTGAGGGGCATCTCTCGCAGGCGGAACTCCGAGGCGATCACCGCGTGAACGGGCAGCGCGAGCAGTTGCTCCCAAAGGTACTCTGCGACCAGACCGGCGTGGTGCGCGGTGCCGCAGGCAACGAGATACACCTGATCAAAATCCAGAGCCAGTTCTTCTAGGCTTGGGAGATGAATCGTAGATCCCTGCGGTCCTAGCTTTTCCCGTACCGTCTCTCCCACGGCACGCGGCTGCTCGTGGATCTCTTTTAGCATGAAGTGCTTGTAGCCGGACTTGTGGATTGAAAGAGGATCCATGGTGACTGGCTGAGCGGGACGTTCGACAGGACACCCAAAAAGGTCTAGAATGCGGAAGCCTTCCGCGGTTAGCTCTGCGACCTCATTGTCTGCCAGGAACACTACGTGGGAAACCCAATCTACGATCGCCGGGATATCCGAGGCAACAAAGGTTCCGATCTCCCCCGTCCCCACGACAAGAGGGCTTCCGCGCCGTGCAACGACAATCCGATTCGGGTCGTCTTCCGAGAGCACAGCAATGGCAAATGCTCCTTCGGTCTGTCTGGCAGCTTCGGTGACCGCCGCAAGCAGGTCACCATTATCGTGTTGCTCAATGAGGTGCGCGAGAATCTCGGTATCCGTTTGGGAACGGAAACGATGGCCAGCTTCTGTGAGTTTCTCTTTT
>CAZMOL010000013.1:0-3190 GCA_964568045.1 uncultured Thermotogae bacterium | reverse complement strand
ATTCCGTGTGTTGCCCAGCGGGTATGCCCAATGCCGATCTTCGCCGAGAGCCGACACGGGAGAACCTCACTCTCCAATTGTCTCACCTTCCCCGCACGGCGGAAGAGGGTCATGTGGCCATTCTCGAGGATCGCAATCCCGGCCGAATCGTAGCCGCGATACTCCAAGCGCTTCAAGCCCTCGAATAGTAGTGGGATGACGGGCTCACTTCCCACATATCCGATGATTCCACACATGCCACCACCTCACCTGCAAGTGTAGCCTTGTGCAGGGCAAATGCCAACCGGCTATTGTCACGCGACCGCGTCCTTGCTATAATGGGGCGCCAACGATTGTCCTTAAGAGAAGCAAAGGAGAATTGCGATGAGAGAAGCGGAAATCAAGGCGCTACTAGTAGATCCTTTCAATAATGCCCCGGTTATCCTCCTGAAGGATCGAAATTCGAGCAAGGCAATGCCAATCTGGATCGGTGAGGCTGAGGCCATGTCGATCGCTCTTGGCCTGCAAAACGGTCGTTTCCCGCGACCCCTTTCGCATGACCTGATGAAAGCAATTATTGATGACCTTGAGGGAAGCGTAGAAAAGATCGTGATTACTGGTCTCAAAGAGGGAACGTACTATGCTACTATCTTCCTTCGGAGTTCCGACGGCAAGAGTGTAGAGGTTGACGCGCGCCCGTCTGACTCGCTCGCCCTTGCTCTTCGTATAGGAAGCCCGATTTACATCGCCGATGAGGTGTTTGAGGCCTCGGCAATTGAATCCCCGTTTGCAGAAGAGGATGCTTTCCAAGACTTCGTTGAGTACGAAATGAATCTGTCGCAGTTCAAGGAGATTATCGGCTAGATTCAACCTCGGATTATCTCTACCCCGCGTGGAAGCGCGAGAATTGCTTCCTCAGTGAGTCCCTGATCGAGGGTGATTCGCTCCACTCGTAGGCTGGCTGTGCGCTTTCCATTCGCGAAGAAGACAACATTTCTCACCAAGTAACTTTCTCTGTCGATCCAGATCATGCGCAAGAGCTCACCGCTCTGCGCATGGGTGACCTCGAGGATGTACCCTCCCTGGATCGAGGCTCCCAGTGAACCTTCCTCGAACCCAGCGAAGCCTGGCAGAAAACGTTCCTCTTCTGTGTCAGAGCAGATTGAAAATGGAGGGTATTGTCGGCAGCCGGATATCGTTTCTGAGAGAACGATCGCGGTCGGGAATAGATCCGTGCTAAACCCCGAGATGTCCTGGATCACGCGCAAGTGGATCCTTCCAGCCCTCCAATCCTTTTCTAATTGAGAGATGTCGAGACTTGCTAGCCCAACTGCAGTCAGGGGAAGCCCAATCCAGCGTTTGATCACGACCAGATTTTCTTGAGGTAGATAGTGTGAAAGGAGGTCGCGGTCGATGGTGAAGAGCTCACCTCTCATCGTGACTGGATCAAGATATCGAACACTCATCACCGGCTCTTGTCCGTTCAGGAGTCGGACCAGCATTCGAATGACGCGATCTTCCGGCTGGTTCTCGGAGATCGCCAACACAACCTCCAAATCCCTGATGCGTGAAAATGCGGTCTGTGATCGCCAGAGCAGCCCCCCCGGTTCCTTTGGGTCGTGCTCATTGAGCAGGTATTGATCTACTGTGGCGACAACAACCATAAGCCCGATGAAAAGGCCGATTCCAAGCAATACCAATTGATTGTTCATCTTGCGCGATTATAATTCCTTGAAGTACGTCGTTCAATCGTTGGTAAACAGAAAGGGGAAAAGCACGTGGGTAGTCTACTAAGTGGTCTCCGGCGTATGCAGGATGCGGTTGTTGAAGGGAAAACCGTGCTGGTGCGGGTGGACTATAACGTGCCTCTTGCAGACGCGGACGTTGCTGATGACGCTCGGATCAAGGCGTCATTGCCGACGCTGAACAACCTCATCGATCGTGGGGCCAAGCTGACTCTCTTGACCCACCTTGGCCGTCCTGAGGGAAGAATCGTCTCCGAGCTTCGAGTTGACCCGGTAGGAGAGAGACTCCAAGCCCTCTTGGACCGACCGGTTCAGAAACTCGACGACTGCATTGGGGAAGAAATCAAGAAGGCCATTACGAAAGGGGCGCCAGGCGACCTCTTTCTCCTAGAAAACCTGCGCTTTCATCCGGAGGAAACGGCGAACGACGCCAAGTTTGCGCGGAGTTTGGCCAACCTGGGGGATCTCTACGTAAATGACGCCTTTGCCACGCTTCACCGGGGGCATGCCTCTACTCTCGGGATCACCGATTACCTCCCTTCCTACACGGGGATGCTCGTGCAAAAAGAGCTTGAAGCCCTTTCCCAACTTGTTCATGAGCCAGATCGTCCTTACCTCGCGATCGTCGGTGGAAAGAAGGCCAGAAGTAAGCTGGGGGCGTTACGTGATCTTCTTGATCAGGTTGATGCCATCCTGATCGGCGGGGGAGTGGCGTTCACCTTTCTGCGCGCGAAGGGTCATCAAGTAGGCGACTCCGTTGTTGATGAGTCACTCGTGGAGGAGATTAAGGGATTGATCCGGGCCGCCTATGAGAAGGACGTGCTGATCCTGCTGCCGCGCGACGTGGTGATCGCGGAGGAAGTGAGTGCAACGGCCGAGACTGCAACCTGCCGCGCGGACAAGATCCCTGCTGGCTGGATCGGCCTAGATATCGGACCGGAGACGATCCGGACATTCCAGGAACAGATCAATGCTGCGAAAACGATTGTCTGGACCGGACCGATGGGAGCGTTTGAATTGAAGCCATTCTCCCGCGGCACACTGGCAATCGCCGAGGCGCTCGCCGATTCAGACGCCTATACCGTTGTCGGAGGTGGAGAGACCGGCGAGGCAGTGGCGAAGCTAGGATGGGCCGACCGGATGTCGTATGTCTCTACTGGGGGAGGCGCGTGTCTGGCACTGCTGCGAGGGAAGCCTCTTCCAGCCTTGGACGCGCTTCGAGGGTGAGTTGTTGCCCATTTGCGCGAGGGCTATAATGAGTACCAATGCGGGCGTAGCTCAGGGGTAGAGCATCAGCTTCCCAAGCTGAGGGTCGCGGGTTCGAATCCCGTTGCCCGCTTTTGAGCAGCCTATTCGCTGTTCAGCCTTTGGTAAAGACCGTTACCTCCTTAATCTGTGTTTACACCCCTACTGCAGAAGCTCTGCTTGCGCGGGTCCTTCGTTGCCACACCGAGTGTAATCTACGT
>CAZMOL010000012.1:24448-27835 GCA_964568045.1 uncultured Thermotogae bacterium | reverse complement strand
AGTGAACGGGGGCGAGGTTCCTTGAAACAACGGCCGCGGCTGTGGTTAGGTCTCTACGAGGTGAGGCGTATGGCGATGAAGGGATTGCGCATTCTCTTGGTCGTGCTTTGTGGCATAGTCTTTGCGGGAGGAGCGATGAACGGGCAGGTGAGCGCGAGCAGTTCGGCGTCGAGTTCGTTCTCCACGGGCGAGCCGGCGCGGGTATCGGTGGGAAAGTTCGTTATCGAAAAAGGAGCGCGCCTGGCGCTTGAGATCGTGCGCGAGGGTCCGTGCACATGTTTGTGCGACCCGGTGTGGGTGACCGGCCTATCGCTTGTCGATGGCTCAGGGGAGACGATCCGAAGCGAGGCCTACACCCCATCTGTGGACACAGTGGAGTGGCTGGGCCGCGTCGCCTTCGTTAACGATGAGGAGGAAACACTGCCGGAAGGTGTGTACACCGTTGTCGTCCAGACAAGCATCGGCGAGTTCTCAGCCTGTGTGGAGGTCGTGGCCTCGCAGCGGATACCCCAGATGGGTCGTTTCTCGGCAAGTGCGTCGGTGTGCGGCCTCTCCCTACGCGTGTACCGGCTCGTCACCAATGAAGACGACGGCGCACGCTTGGCGTTGCGACAGGGTGATCAGCTGATGGTGGCGCTCGCGGGCAACGCGACGACCGGCTTTCAATGGGAAAACGTGCTCCTGTACGAGGTCGCTGTGCTGCGGGAGATCGAGGAGGCGGAGTATCGCGCCAAGCCCCACCCCAAGGAGATGGTCGGCTTCGGCGGGACGTTCCTCTTCCGCTACGAAGCAATCGCACCGGGATCGCAATTGTTTCGGTTCATCTACCATCGGCCGTGGGAGTCGGTGGAACCAGAAGAGGTTGTCGAATTCAGCGTACGCGTCTCGTAGTGTGCACACTGCAAAACACGACCTATTTGTGTTTGGCAGCCGAATTAGGTTAACGCGGGAGCAGCTTCGGACGGCAGCAGCAACTGTGGTTTTAGGTGCCGCAGATTGCAACTTCAGGGAACGCATCGTTCAATAATCCTCAGCCCAGCGGCGGATCAAACGAACGGCCCTGCCTTATTCCTCCAAAGGCTTGTATTTATACTCAAAAAGATGTATGATGAATACGTGATCACAGATGACAGATAATCAGAGAACGGGAGAACCGCCGGGATTGAAGTGGGCGCCACGGGGCAAGCACATCAAGGAGCTTCCTGAGCTCGACCGCCCACGGGAGAAGCTGATCGCCAAGGGGGAAGCGGCGCTGTCGGATGTGGAGCTGTTGGCGGTGCTTCTAGGAAGCGGCGTCAAGGGGGTGGGTGTGCTGGATCTGTCGGCAAAGATCCTGCGCAAGCTCGAAGGCCGGCTCGATCGGATCGACGTGCTGACGCTGCAGTCAATCGCCGGCGTGGGGCAGGCAAAGGCGTGCCAACTGGCCGCGGCGTTCGAGCTTGCCCGGCGACACCTGATAAGCGAGAAGACGGTCGTCCGCGAGGCGAAGGACGTTCTACCCTACCTGAAAGAGATCCGCGGCAAGAAACAGGAGCACTTCGTGTGCGTGTCGCTGAACGGGGCAAACGAGGTGATCGAGTGCCGCGTGGTCACCGTCGGCCTGCTCAACACCAACCAGGTCCATCCACGGGAGGTGTTCGCCGATCCGATCACCGATCGGGCGGCAGCGGTTGTCATCGCCCACAATCACCCCTCCGGTGTGCTCAAAGCAAGCCCCGAGGATATCGCCCTCACCAAGCGGCTGGCCAAGGCGGGAGAGCTACTGGGAATCCACGTGCTCGATCACCTCATCGTCACCCAGAAGGGGTATCTCTCCCTGAAACACGAGGGCCATCTCTGATCCCGGAGCTTCCATCGCTCAACAGAGAATCGACCACCGACTGCGGGCGGCGTGTGCCGGCTGGGGCGAGGATCAGTCCCCCTCCTCGGAGATGACGGAGGACTCCTTGAGTCGCGTCGCCAGCAGTAGGCTCACCACCATCAAGCCGATGAGGATCACAAGCGACGTGGTCATCGATCCCGTGGTCGCGGACTTGAGCGCATCCATCCCGATGATGAACGCGATGCCGGAGATCTGGCCCATCAACAGCAGCAGTCCGTTGGAGGTGCCCTCGGGGGTGGGGTAGGTGATCTCGGCGCCGTACTGAAAACCGATGGGGCCTGAGCTGAGTAGGAAGACGCCGAGGACAAACGCCGAGGCGAGCAGCAGTCCGTAGCTTGGGGCGAAGGTGATCCCGACCAGGCCCGGTATCGCGCCGGCAAGGGCGAGGAGAATGAACGGAACGCGCCTGCGCGCACGGTCCGACAACGGTGGGATGACGATCGCGCCGACGATCCCACCGAGAACCATCAGGCCGCCGGTCAGCCCGGCTTGGCTGATGGTGAAGCCGCGCGGCCGCAGGATGTCCTCGATCCATGTGGTGACGGCGTTGAACACGCCCAGGCCGATGAAGAAGAGGACGAGCAACAGAATGAACTCCCGCTTCTTCCAAATCCGCTTGAAGCCGTCGAGAACGAGCGCCCGTGCTTCCTCTCCCACCGGCGTCGGCGGGCGTTCCTTGGCCAGGATGAGGAACGCAGCGGCAGCGACGGCTGAGGCGATCCCGTAGATGAAAAGCGTGCTTTCGATGCTCGACCGCAGGACAAGCTGCGGGGTGGCCGCCAGGCCGATGATGATCCCGCCGTAGATGGCCAGGGAGCCGAGCCCCGTGGCCGTCGCACGCTCGCGCAACGGGAACCACCGTCCCGCCACCTTGGTCAGTGCGTTTAAGACAAACGGCTGGCCGACCGCGATTCCGATTTGGGTAACGAGGACCCAGGTGTAGTCGGCGGCAAAGACGCCACGCAGCAGGCCGAACACCCCGGTCAGCACGGCGCCGATTCCCACTCCAACGCGGATTCCGTAGGAGTCGATGATCCACGAGGCGGGGATCGATACGAGGATGAACACGATCATGAAACTCATCGACAGAAGGCCGATGGCGAGGTCGTCGACCCCGTAGAAGTTCGCTGCGTCGCCGGTGATCGGGGCGAAGGTGATCCACAGGAGCTGGTTGACCGCGATGACGAGCATGAACGCGATGAGCATGATCCATCGATACCCGTAGACCTTGAATTGGGACTGTTCCATCAGTGATGACCTCCTGTCGGATTCTGTTCCAGACCGGTTCATTACAAGCATCGTAGGGATCGCCGAACCGTCGGTCAACAAGCGATGGGGCAGGAGTTGACAGTGCACGGCTGGCAGACTAGTGTTTGCACCCCAGGCAAGTGTTTTTGTAGCCATCTGGACAAGGAGGGCGCGATGGAAAGGATGCGAGGCAGATGCTGGCTGATCGTCGGAATCATCGGAGTGTTGTCTGTACTGATCTGTCTTGTCAGCTTGGC
>CAZMOL010000012.1:0-24348 GCA_964568045.1 uncultured Thermotogae bacterium | reverse complement strand
GGCAGTGGCTCGCCGCGGCGGCCTACAAGGCAAAGATCTATACGTTCGGCGGGGCCAACATCTACGGCGAGGTACGGGACACGATCGACGTCTACGACGTAGCGACGGACACGTGGACCGCGGGAATCGCCCGCCTGCCGCAGCCCACGGTCGCCCTGACGGCGACAGCCTTCGGAGAGATGATCTACCTGTTCGGCGGGAGTACTAGCACGGACGTGTTCGCAGCACAGAATTACCTCGGTACGTGTTATGTCTTCGACCCGGAGACGGGCAACATCTCCGAGATCGCGCCGATGCCGGTACCGCGATTCAAGGCGTCGGCGATGCCGTACAACGGCGGGGTCCTCGTGCTGGGCGGCATCTCCGCCCGCGGGTCGGTGGGCGCGCAGTGGTACGACCCAGCGACTGACGCGTGGACGAATCTTGAGCCGGTCAACTGGGAGCGCCGCTTCTGGGGCGCAGCGGCAGTGGGAGAAGAAATGTTTCTGGTCGGCGGCCGTGACGAGCACGCCCTGTCGTCGGGCACGGTCGATGTTTTCTTGAGCGAGTACGAGGCCTGGGCGACGGGCACACCGATGGGCGTTGCGCGCGAAGACGGATTTGTCGCCACGGTCGATGGGGCCCTGTACGTCTTCGGTGGGCTGAATCACGACCAAATACCGTTCGCCGACGCGGAGCGGGGCGCTCCCAATCTCGCCGAAGCCACGTACACCCCGCAGGAACCCGAGGCTCCACAGATCGCCATCGATTGGGCGCAGTGCGCACCGATGCCAACCCCGCGCTACTACGGTGCGACTGCACTAGTAGATAACGTCATCTACACAATCGGCGGGCTGGAGGCGCAGGAGCCGACCGGCCGCGTGGTGGAGGTGTACGACCCGGAAAACAACACGTGGACGACGAAGGCACCGCTTCCCGAGGGTCGGTTCAACGTCGCCGCGGCGGCGTTCGAGGAGAAGATTTACGTCTTCGGTGGGGCGGACGTCGCCGGCAACGTCGTTGACACGGTCGACCGCTACGACCCGGCGACCGACACGTGGGAGGCGGCAGTGGCCAGACTTCCTCAACCGGCGGCGGGGGTGGCGGTGGCGGTGTACGAGGATCGCATGTATCTGTTCGGCGGCAGCCGCAGCTCGCAGATGTTCGTTCCGGCGGAGAACTACTACGACAACGCGTACGCCTTCGATCCGGAAACCCTCACGTTTGAAGCGCTGCCAGCGATGCCGGTCGCCCGCAACATGGCCTACGCCGGGGTGATCGACGACGAGATCTTCGTGATCGGTGGGATGAAATCACCGGGGGCGACGGCGAATCAATGCTATCGTCCGAAGCTTCGCCCCACCACGGCCCAGCGATGGGTGCTGCGGGCCGAAATGCCGCTTCCGCACGGCGGACACGTCGGGGTGACAATCGCCACGCTGAGGACAGCCGCGATCTTCGTCCTCGGCGGCGCAAACACGGCGGACATCTACACCTACGTCTACCCCGGCGACTACTGGGTCAAGGCCAAGTCCCTTCCCGCGCCGCGCAACATGGCCTTCGTCTCTCTGGCCAAGGCCTCGCCGGAGAGCGTCTACCTGATCGGCGGGGCCGATCACACCGGAACCGTAGTCGGGACCGTGTTCAAGGGGACGATCGACGAAGAGACGCTGCCCTAAGCACAGCTTCTAGAAAACGAGGCCAAGCTCGCTCGCGAAGTATTTGGTCTCGCTCCACACGGCGTTGGGCATGACCTCAAAGTGTTGAATCCCTGCCAGATCGCCGCTCGATTCATCGCCGCTGTCGTCGATGTCGATGAAGAAGTCGAGGAAGTAGCGGCGGTTGGTGTCGATTTGCTCAAGTGTGGTCAGCCTGGCCCACGCCTGGTGAGCTATATTGGGATAGCTCTCGAGAACTGCGGAGACGGTCTCGATCAGCGCACCACCAACGTCGTCCAGCACATCGGCAAAGACGGCCTTGCCGTTGTAGGCACGCGTGTCGATCACCAGAGCGAACGTCACCCGCTGCTTGCCCGCCGAAACGAGCGTTCCCATCTGGCACGAGCAGAGAACCAGAAGTCCCCCAAGGACGCCGGCAATCCCGATCATCCTTGCACGTCTCATCGTTCACCTCCATCCAACCACAACCCAGAGTGCAGGCGCATCGTTTGTCCCGGAATCCGGGCAATGGCAAAATGAGGATAGCCCGCGAGCACGAAGGAGGACAAATGGACGCGACCGATTTGTTACTGACGCGACGCAGCATCCGAAAATACACCAAAGAGGCGGTTTCGGACGAGGCGATCACGATGCTGCTTGAAGCAGCAATGGCCGCTCCGTCAGCGGGAAACCAACAGCCGTGGCACTTCGTCGTGATTCGCGACCGCGAGATCCTCGATGAGATTCCCAAGCTGCACCCCTACGCTCAGATGGTGAAGGAAGCGCCGGTGGCGATTGTCGTATGTGGAGACGAACGGTCGGTGAAGTATAGGGCCTACTGGCCGCAGGATTGCGCCGCCGCCGCCGAGAACCTGCTCCTCGCCGCGCACGCAAACAACCTCGGTGCAGTCTGGTGCGGCGTGTACCCGAACGAAGAACGTGTGCGCCCGCTCCGGGAGCTCCTGGGCATCCCCCAGGGCGTCTTCCCCTTCTGCTTAATCGCCATTGGGCACCCGGATGAGGAGAAGCCTCCCGCGGAACGCTTCGACGCCTCCCGTGTGCACGCCGATCGGTGGACGTAGGCGCACTGGTGAAATGTCAGTTGTTCGCCTGAGAACGACGTTGCCCTGATGTTTGTATTCCTCATTGGTTGAGAGCTTCAGTCAACGGGTTTGATGACACTTGCACTCCGTTGATGGGTCCGTATGATATCGCTTAACAGCTCTTCACAACTAGGGCCAACCCGTTGGTGCGGGTTGGAAGGTGAGTTTGAACTACTACGCGAAGGAGGCGCGACCGATGAACGAAGATCTAAGCTTTTCTGGATGCGTGCGGCCACGCCTCGGACAAACTTGCTGTTAAAGCCTGTCCTGAAGTGGTCAGCGCCTGACAGACGATAGAACAGGTTCGGCTGTCCACATACCAACCAAAGACAAGAGATCAAGTTGTCGTTGACTCCCCTGTCCGTCACAACGGCACAGCAAGGGTCCAGGCACTAGCTTCTAGACCCGCGTTCAACATCGGCCGCTCGCGCGGAGAATCCAAAAACCAGGATTGACGTGTGCCTTGGAATGTCACGGCACGGGCCAAAAGCGGTTTTGCCGGGCAGAACCGATCGATTGGATGGGTGTTACATCGCGAGCGATCGACGCTCAATATCAGGCACGGCAGTATGGCGAACAGGGAAAGCGGACGTTGACGCTTTTCCCCGGGACCGCACGCACGTGCGGGGTTGATGAGGAGGTAGGACCATGACACATGCTTCGGAAGGTTGGTGGGAAAGACGAGGCCGCCGCTTAGCGCTTGGAAGCCGGCGACCTCGTAGGTGAAGACGCAAAAGCGTCCTCAACCGTGAAAGTTGCTAAGGAGACAGACAGTGCTCACCTCATACGAAACGGAGCGATTACCGCAACTCAAGTGCAAGGAATTGCTGGCGGAGTAGGAATACCGTCGTAGATACAAACGTGCGATGAAACAAAAGCGCGCGCAAACATCTGTGCCGTGCGATTCGGCAAGCACTCAAAGCAGGTATGGATACGAAACTCTTGACCACTCAGTTTAACCTAATTCTGACTGAAAGGCAAGAACGTTAGGGAAAACACCCATGCTGGGAGGGTAACGCGTCCCCGTGTGCATACCCTCCCAGCTTTTTTACAAAGCTGGAACGTGGTCGCCACGGAACCGAACTTGGTTCTTCCCAATCAGGCGGTCAACCAGCGGCGAAGGCTACAAGACTACTTCTTTCTCTCTTCCTTGTCGAGGTACTGTAGGATCGCCTCTACAACGAGGTAGTTGATGGAGCGGTCGCGCTTCTTGCTCAAACGCATCAGGCGCTCGACCGGCTTCTTCTCTTCCGCCTTCTTGGGAATGTAGATAGAGAACGTGGGTCGGACCTTTTTGTTGGCCATGCAATTCACCCCCTCATTACTAAATAGTAAACTTACTTTACCACATTTAAGAGAAAATGCGAAGTGCCGCACATGGGCCAATCCTGGCAGAACAGGTTTGATGTGCAAAGCGGATAGCAGAGATTTTGCAGGTCGTGTGGTACGCACTTGCGGATAAATCCTCGAAACTGGAGCAAACCGTGCTGTTTCTTTAGAATAGTCAGGCAAGCAATCTCGTACAGGCTTTCACAGGCTACTGCGGCTCAATGACTCTAGAATGGAGGTAGCATGGCTGAAGGGAATGCGCGGCGTATCACCGCGGAGGATCTTTACCGGTTTGCACTGATCTCAGAACCACAGATTTCACCGGATGGAAAGCTCGCAGTTTTCTGCCAACACCGAGTTGAGCAAGAAAAGGAGAAGAAGTACGCCAATCTATGGGTTGTACCGACGCAGGGCGGCGAGGCCCGCCAGTTCACTCGCGGGGATCAAGCGGACACACGACCGCGTTTCTCACCGGACGGAACTCAGATAGCGTTTCTGTCCAACCGTACGGACGAAAAACAGCCACAGATCTATCTGGTTCCCGTTGGCGGCGGGGAGGCGCGGCGACTGACCGATCTCAAGGGTACGATCGAAGCGTTCGAATGGTCACCCGATGGAAAGCGTCTCCTGCTGCAGTTTCGCGCAAAGGATCCCGAGGAGATCGACAGGGAAAAGGATGAAGACAAGAAGAAGCTGGGTGTTGTCTGTCGCCACATCACCCGCGTCTTCTTTAAAGAGGATGCCGTGGGCTTCCTGCCCACAGCGCGTTGGCACTTGCTGATGATCGATGTCCGTACCGGAAACACGATGCAACTTACTGAGGCAGAGATCTACGATGAATGGGATCCTGCGTGGTCACCCGATGGAAAGACGATCGCGCTGTGCTCCAATCGCACCAAGGATCCGGATCTCGATCCCGATGCAGTGGATCTCTATACGATTCCCGCTGCCGGTGGCGAGATGAAGAAGATCTCGACCCCGGTGGGACCAAAATGGAGTCCGAGCTTCTCTGTGGATGGAGCCTGGCTGGCCTACTTCGGCCACGAAGGAAAAGGCCAGGATTGGAAGCAAACGCGGCTGTGGATCGTTCCATCAAGCGGAGACGGTGCGGCACGCAATCTCACCGCAGATTACGACTTCAATGCGTCCGCATGGACGATCAACGACATGGGAAGCCCTCCCCAGGTGCCTCCGACCTGGTCATTCGATGGAAAGACGATCTTCTTTCAGGTGGCCCACCACGGGAACACGGTGCTGAAGTCGGTGTCCGTTGATGGCGATGCCGTCGAGGTCAACGACGTCATCGCCGAACAGGGGATTGTAGGAATGTTCTCCCTCGATACCAGCCAGAACAACATGATCTACTTCCGTGCAGACATGAAGGATCCAGGCCAGGTGTGGCACCGCGAGATGTCCACCGGCCGTGCCCGGGTGCTGACACGCGTCAACGAAGACCTCCTGCGGGAAATCGATCTCGGAGAGATAGAGGAAGTGTGGTTCAAAGGGGCCGCAGAAAACGATTTGCAGGGCTGGATTCTCAAGCCACCGGATTTCGATCCCTCGATGGTCTATCCCGCCGTCCTCGAGATCCACGGCGGGCCACGTGTGCAGTACGGAAACTTCTTCATGCACGAGTTCTACTTCCTGGCCGCCCACGGCTACGTCGTCTACTTCTGCAACCCTCGTGGCGGGCAGGGATACGGGGAGGAGCACTCCAAGGCGATCGACAACAACTGGGGAACGGTCGATTATGACGATCTGATGGCCGGGACCGACTTCGTCGCGGCGAAACCGTACATCGACGCGGATCGAATGGGTGTCACCGGAGGAAGCTACGGCGGCTACATGACGAATTGGATCATCGGCCAAACCGATCGCTTCAAGGCGGCGGTGACACAGCGCTCCGTGAGCAACCTCGTCAGCATGTACGGCTCAAGCGACTTCAACTGGGCATTTCAGACGGAATTCGGAGACGTACCCCCGTGGGGGGACCTCGACAACTACTGGCGCCAATCACCGATGAAGCACATCGCCAATGCGAAAACCCCCACCCTGGTCATCCACAGCGAACAGGATCTGCGTTGTGCCATCGAGCAGGGCGAACAGATCTTCGTCGCGTTGAAGCGGCTGGGGGTGGAGACGGAGTTGGTCCGGTTTCCCGATGAACCACACGGCCTGTCGCGGCAGGGCCGCACAGACCGTCGCATTGCTAGGCTCAACCATATCCTGAGGTGGTTCGACCGGTACTTAAAAGACAAGCCCGCCTGAAGCACGGTGCCGAAGCCTGGCTGCGGCAGGGCAATGACTCTCATCCCTGCAGACCATGTACGGCCAGTCAGGAACTGTAAGCGGGACGGCTCAGTTCTCGGCTAACACAACGTCGTCGTACTCTGCCTCAAGGAGACGCTTGTGACGGCGTTCCTCCTGCGCCAAAGCGGCAAACAGCGACTGCGCGTTGCCTCCCAATTGGCTGAGCCGTTCGTAGAGCGCCACCGAAGCCTCTTCACGTTTCATCGCGAGAATGAGGGCGTCCTGAAGGCTCATACCGGGTTGAGGTTCTACCTCGACAAGGTAGTCAGAAATCCGAAAATCCGACGGGGCGGCTCCTTGCGCAATGAGATCCTCGGGGGCAATTCGGGACAGCTCCTCGGCGTGCCCGCGTTCGGTTTCGGCCAGTTCGGAAAACACCTTCTTGACCGCCGGGTCCGATGCTTGGCTGGACCAGGTTCGGTAGAACTCCTCGGCTTCTTTCTCCTTGGTTGTCGCGAAATCGAGCGCCTCTTTGAGTGTATCATTCATCTTGTCTCTCCCTCTTCGTGATTCTGTGAGACTGCTTCAATCGCTGTTTCAGCCCTTAATCTGTCCCATGAACTCCTTGACCTGGTAATCCCACTCTCGGGTCAGGATGCCCACCTCAGAGCGTTTTCCGCCTTCTTTCTCATAGACGGTTATCTCGACGTGTCCGCCTCCTCCTTCGAAGCTCACGCAATCGGCCCCTTGACCGGTCACGTCCAACCCGACACCTCCCTCGCCGAAGTGCTTCAACGCCGCGGCGACAACCTGTTCGCTAGAGAGTTTCGTATTGACACTGTAATTCATGCTGTGGCCTCCCGTGGTCGATGTAGCTCGGATATCACACAGAGCTTTGCCCAAAGCCAGTCTAGACCGGACCGATGGTGCGGTCAACCTGACATACGATCCGTTGCCTCAATCGGCTTGCAGAGGAGACTTCTACTGAGCTCACATCGAACGGCGTTCGTACCCTAGATCGATCCAACCACCCCTGGCAGCTTGGCGAAGAGCCGCGCATCTCCCACGCTATCGAGCCCGCATATATAGCGCGTCAGCCGCTCGATTCCGATGCCAAACCCTGCCGACGGCACGATCCCATCCTCGACCACATCGAGGTACTGTCGAAATCGTTGCGGATCAAGTTTGTCCTGCTCGATCCGGCGCTGAATATGCGAAAGCGCGTACTCCCTCTCCCCACCGGATAACGCCTCACCGTAGCCCTCCGGGTACACCAGATCCATGTCGAGCAGTGTCCCCGGCCGCGACGGGTCTTCGCGATCGTAGAACTCTCGCACCTCCCGCGGGAAGTCGATCACCCAAGTCGGCTCCGACAGAGACTTAGAGAGGGCATCGTCAAATAGCCTTCCAAATCGCTGTTGTGCATTTTGGTAGGTGATCCGCTCAAACGGGGTCTTCGGAATGGCCAGTGTTCGATGCAGCGCATCCAGTTCCCGGACACAGTTTTCCATAATGCCTTGGAGGATCGCAACGAAAAGCCCCTCTCCGATTTCCATGATCCCGTCCCGCGTTGCTTCCCGAACCTCGAGATCCAACTGAACGAATTCGGCAAGGTACCGTCCCAGAGTAGCACGCTCCGCCGGCTCCATACGAACGTTCGGTGAGAAACAGAAAACGCGCGGGACGGTCCGCAGAGAAATCTGCTTGTGCAGAATCATGCTCTTTGTCAGCTGGTAGGGTTGGCCGTAGTAGTCGATCGACCCACCGTACGTCTCGTGATGAAGCGGATCGGTAATCGGTGAGAGGATCACTGGAAGGATCTCGATGAACCCCTGTTGCCGCAGATACGCTCCCGCCGATCGCATGATCTCGCTTTTGATGCTCAATACACAAACCCGTTGGTCATCTGTAAACACTTGCACCGGACTCTCCTCTCCAGGAATACAGCTGGATCCAATAGGAAGCTTAAAGAAACTTCAAGAAAAGGAAGGACTAACAGGTACTAGAGTTGCGCCCCGCAAGGGGCGTTGGTATTGGCCATACGGGGAAAGGCACGATTGGAGTGATTCGTCACGCGGAAGGCTGATTCAAGTTGCCGTGCAACGCAAGGTGTCTTCATCACAACCACCCCTTTGACCAAGAGATGCGCCACTCTAGCACAACTCACCTGTCGCTGTCAAGGACGTCTGACTCTCGGAGAGAGGTTCTTTGCACCGCACTGCATTGGTGGTATGATAGGAAGCGTGGTGGCAAAGAAGAGCGATGGGGAAATTCGTTATCTGAGCGGCGAGCGTCTTCGACAGGCGGTCATTGCAGGCGCACACCGGGTCATCGCCAACAAGGATTACCTTAATCTGATCAACGTCTTCCCGGTGCCTGATTCGGATACCGGGTCAAATTTGGCGGCAACGATGCGTGCAGTACTGCACGCGCTCAAACGACCACAGCCCTCCTTCGCGGCCGTCAGTGAGACGATTGCTTCTTCCGCCCTCGCCGGGGCGCGCGGAAATTCCGGGGTCATCATGGCCCAGTTTCTCCAAGGTTTGCACGAGGGGGCGTCCGACCAGCTTCGTGTTTCCGTCGCCAAGTTCGTGGCGGCGGCGAAGCGTGCCGCCACAAGGGCTCGCGAAGCGCTGGCTGCACCGCAGGAGGGAACAATCCTCACGGTGATGAGCGACTTTGCCGATCACGTGACCCTCCAGGCCGGGCGTCTCGGTGATTTCATCCCCCTCATGGAGGAAGGCGTACGGGTTGCACAGCGCTCCCTTGCAGAAACGACAAACCAACTCGCTGTTCTGAGGAAGGCAGGCGTGGTCGATGCCGGCGCACTCGGTTTCGTCAATTTCCTCGAAGGCATCCTCGATTACTTCAAGCGTGGAAAGGTGGCAGTGAAGGTTGTGGAACAAGAACCCAAACCGGCCGCCACCCCGGTGCGCGGCGCCCCGACTCAGAGAATTGATTTCCGCTATTGCACCGAGGCCGCCGTCGTTGGAGACCGAATCGATCGTGCCGCATTGAAGAGCCGTCTTGCATCATTGGGGGATTCGATTGTGGTGGCAGGTACCGAGCGAGAAGTACACGTACACTTGCACTCCAACGCCCCGGCCTACGTCTTGGAGACGCTCGCCGAGCTGGGAAAGATCCGTTCCCACAGGGTGGAGGACATGCTGGCACAGGTGGAAGGGGCCCCCGGAGAAGTCGACCGGTCGGGAGTCGCTGTGGTGACGGATTCTATTTGCGATCTGCCGTTGTCCTTTCTGACGGCGGAGCGAATACACGTAGTTCCCGTACAGGTCGCGTTCGGCGAGGAGGAGTACCTCGACCGAGTGGAGATCACCCCCAAGCAGTTCTACGCCAAACTCGCACGTTCACAGGTCCTGCCCAAGACCTCTCAGCCGAGCCCGGCTGAGTTTCTCCGCGTCTACCGATACCTGGCACGATACTGTGCCGGGATCCTGTCGATCCATGTTTCATCCGAAGTCTCCGGCACGTACCAAGTCGCACTGACCGCTGCCCGCACGGTGAGCAACGAGACGGGTGTACCGATCGAGGTTATCGATAGCCGCTCCGCCTCGGGTGCGCAGGGCCTTTTAGTGTGGGCAGCTGCGCGCGCCGTCGCGGCCGGGCTTTCGCTCGCTGCTTGCCGCCGACTCAGTGAAGAAGCTGCCGCGAGCACGAACATTTTCGTGTTCGTTCCCACGGTTGAGTATTTTGTGCGCGGGGGAAGGCTCTCCCCTATCCAAGGCAGGATTGCTGAATGGCTCCACCTGAAACCGATCCTCACCGTCAAGGAGGGGACAATTGCCGTCGCTGGCAAGGCAATCGGACAACGGCGTGCGATGAGAAAGACGCTCAGTCTCGCCACAGAGTGCGCAGAGAAGATGGACGCGCCGGCGTTCATCCTGGCACACTCGGATGCCGTTGAATTGGCCACGCGCTACGCCAAGTCGCTTCGCCATCGATTCCCAAGATCTCCGGTCATGGTAACGAATGCCACTCCCGCTTTGGGTACCCACGCCGGTCCGGGAGGAACCGCGATCGCTGTTCTCGACGCCGGGCCGATTGGGCGGATGACCGCGCAGGACACAATGGAGAAATAGTGGGACTTGCCGGGGTACTTCTGATCGCGTATCTCATAGGCGCCATCCCTTCTGCAGCGATTGCGGGAAAGCTTCTTAAAGGAATTGACGTCCGCAAGCATGGAAGCGGCAACGTTGGAGGGACGAACGCGTGGCGAGTTCTCGGTTGGAAGGGCGGTGTTCCAGTATCGATCGTAGACGTGGGCAAAGGTGCTGTTGCTGCGACACTGATCTCGCGCCTTCCGTTTGGCCCGTTTCCTGTTGAGCCCACAATCCTGCCTATCCTGTGCGGAGCCGCTGCGGTCATCGGCCATGTGTTCCCGATCTACATCGGTTTTCGAGGAGGAAAGGGCGTGGCCACCGGTGGGGGGATGCTCCTGGCAATTGCCCCAATCCCGGTGGGAATAGCGGCAGGAGTCTTTGCGGTCGCCCTCTTCTCCACAGGCTGGGTTTCTCTGGGCTCACTGCTTGCGGCCCTAACGATTCCACTGACCATCGTCCTGCTCAATGCATACGCCGCCGCGCAGTACCCAACTCTGCTCCTCGGACTGACTGCGGCATTGGCAGCGTTTGTCTGGTTCACCCACAGAGGGAACATCGTCCGTATCATTCACCGTAACGAACGCTGTTTCCCTAACTTGCAGATCTGGAGGCGATTCGTCCGCCGCTAGCCGCTTGGTCCCCGACAGACCGGCTCACGCTGCGACACCCTGATTGCTACCCCCGCGCCGGGAAGAGCAAGCGCGGTACTGTACCCGGTTTGACGTAACGAAGAGGGAATGCTACAATCCTCATGGATGCTTTGAGGAGTGGATCATGGAAAAGGACCCCTTGAAAGACTTGCGCAACAGAAACTTGAGAAATATCGCGTTTATCACTGTCATCGTCATCGTGGGTCTGATTCTGCTTCAGACCCTGTTCGGCAGCGGCAATAATCGCAACGAGATCGACTATTCACTGTTTCGGACGTTCGTGGAGAACGATCAAGTAACCACTGTCTCGATTAAGGACAACCGGGCCAAGGGAACGACTGTCGATGGCGGAACGATCTTTGTCCAGCTTCCGGACGACAAGACCCTTTATGAGCCGTTGTTGCTGAACCACGGGGTACAGGTGAAATACGAAGAGTCATCGGGCAGCAACTGGTTTTTGTCCATTCTCGCGTCGCTGCTTCCGATCGTGCTTCTGATTGGCGTTTGGATCTACATCATGCGTCGCACCCAGGGCGGCGGAGCTCTCTCGTTCGGCCAATCGAAGGCGAAACTGGTTCGGCCCGACACCACCGAGGTGACGTTTGCCGACGTTGCCGGCGTCGTGGAGGTCAAAGAAGAGGTGCAGGAGATCGTCGAGTACCTGGGGGACCAGAAGCGTTTCTCGCGCCTGGGCGCACAGATCCCCAAGGGTGTGTTGCTGGTCGGGGCACCGGGGACGGGAAAAACCCTGTTAGCGAAAGCGATTGCCGGCGAAGCAAAGGTCCCCTTCTTCGCCATCAGCGGATCGGACTTCGTGGAGATGTTCGTCGGCGTTGGTGCGGCCCGAGTCCGCGACATGTTTGAAAAGGCGAAGGCAAGCGCCCCGTGCATCATCTTCATCGACGAACTTGACGCAGTAGGCAGAAAGCGGGGAGCCGGCCTGGGTGGGGGGCACGACGAACGCGAGCAGACCCTGAATCAGCTGTTGGCGGAAATGGACGGATTCCAACCGAACAAGGGAATCATCATTCTCGCTGCAACAAACCGCCCGGACGTGCTCGATCCCGCACTCCTTCGCCCTGGTCGATTCGACCGTCGGGTCGTCGTCCCTTATCCCGTTCTGAAGGATCGCGAGGAAATCCTCAAGGTCCATCTTCGAGACAAAGTCATTGCTGATGACATCGATCCATCAATACTGGCTCGCAAAACACCCGGCTTCGTCGGGGCGGACCTGCGCAACCTGTGCAACGAAGCAGCGCTGCTGGCTGCCCGCAAAGACAAGGCCGTCATCGACATGGCCGATTTCGAGGAAGCAACGGACAGAGTGTGGCTCGGCCTCAAACGAAAGAGCGTCGTGCCCACGGAGAAGGAGCGGCGGATTACCGCGTATCACGAGAGCGGCCACGCGTTGCTCGGTCACTTGTTGCAGAAGGAGGACCGTGCGGTGCACAAGATATCCATTCTTCCTCGAACTCACACAATGGGAGTCACGCAGTCCTTTCCCCTGGAGGAGAGGTACTTGCCGACCCAGGAAGAGTACAAGAACGAGTTGGTGTTCGCACTCGGAGGTCGGGCCGCCGAGGAGCTGGTGTTCAACGAGTTCACTGCCGGCTCAAGCAGTGACCTGCGCGAAGCCACCCGACTGGCGACTAAGATGGTGATCGAATGGGGCATGAATGAGGAGCTGGGTCCGATCAGTCTCGGCCGCGAGCGGGTCGATGTCTTCCTCGGCGAAGAGATCATCAAGAGCAACGAGCATTCCGAGGAGATCTCGTCGCTTGCCGATCGCGAGATTCGGGGCCTGCTGATGCGCTCCTACGAGAAGGCAAAGCAGCTTCTCCAGAAGTACCGAAGCGCCCTGGATGGCCTAGCAAACGAGGTGCTCGCTAAGGAAGAGATTGCAGGAACCGAGCTTGATGCCCTGTTTACACAGCTGCTCCCCGCCCCGGCTACTTGATGCCTCACCCCGAGCGTCGCGTCGTAATCCTCGGGTCAACCGGATCCATCGGCGTCCAGACCATCGACGTTATCGAACGTCTCAACCAACGCGGCTACGCGTTTTCTATGGTGGGATTCGCTGCCGGTAGGAACATCGACCGATTGACCGACCAGATCGTACGCCACCGTCCTGCGGCTGCGTGCGTGGCAGAAACTTCCGGGGCAGAGCTCCTCAGGAGGCGGTTCCCGCGTCTGCGGGTTCTCGTTGGAGACCCCGGTCTGGAGGAGCTCGCACAACTCCCCGAGGCGGATCTGATCGTTAACGCACTTGTAGGGGCGGTGGGGCTTGCCCCCACTCTGGCAGCGCTGTCGTTGGGACGGACGGTCGCCCTTGCCAACAAGGAGAGCCTGGTGATCGGGGGCGAGCTGGTGACCCAGCTTCTTCGAGAACGCGGAGGAGCGATTCTTCCGATCGACTCTGAGCACAACGCCCTGTTCCAGTGTCTGCTCGCCGGGAAAGGCTCCGAGGTCCGGCGGGTGATCCTGACGGCCTCCGGTGGACCTTTCTTGCGTACGCCAACAAAGAACCTGAGCCGTGTACAACCGCAAGAGGCTCTCCGGCACCCCAATTGGTCAATGGGAAGCCGGATCACCATCGATTCGGCCACGATGGTGAACAAGGGATTCGAGGTAATCGAGGCCCATCACCTGTTTTCTCTTCCCTACGATCGGATTGACGTCGTTGTGCACCCTGACTCGGTGATACATGGATTTGTCGAATACCACGATGGCTCGGTTCTCGCCCAGCTTGCCTCTCCGGACATGCGGGTTCCCATCCAGTACGCTTTGACCTGTCCGGAACGCGTGAACACGGATCTTCCCCGCCTTGCCTTTCAGGAAATCTCGCAGATGATTTTCGAACCACTCGATGACGGGCGCTTTCCTGCCTTCGCAACTGTCCTCGAGGCAGCGAGGAAAGGACGAACTGCTCCGGCAGCGATCAACGCGGCAGACGAAGTTCTCGTCGAGCGTTTCTTGGCCGCAGACATCCCGTTTACTGGCATCGACCGTGGACTTGATGCTGTCCTTTCCCGTTGGATGGCGGAATACGGGGACTCGAACTCCGTAGACCAAGCCGGCTTGAACCTAGATGCACTCCTGCGCGTCGACCGTTGGGCGAGAGACGTCGCGAGCAAGCTCTGTCTTTGAGCCGTCCTTCAAGTGAACGTATAATCTCTCGTGCAAGCGAAGGAGGCACGATGAATGTCACTACAGATGCGATCACCTCTTGCCTGAAAAACGTGATCGACCCGGAACTGGGAATAAACGTAGTCGATTTGGGACTTATTTACAACGTGCTAATAGATGCAAATAAGATCAGCGTGGATATGACTCTCACAACTCCCGGATGCCCTATGGCGGGAATGCTTGCCGGCAGCGTTGAACAAGCCGTCCGTCAAGCATTCGAGGAGGCCGACGTAGAGGTCAGTCTGATTTGGGACCCACCTTGGACACCGGATCGACTCTCCGAAGCAGCCAGACAACAGCTCGGCTACACACGCTGAGCAATGAGGCAAGAGTGCCGGCACTGCGGCAAGCGCCGAGGCAATCGTCATTGCCCAAGTCTTGACGGGCCGATCTGCAGTCGCTGCTGTGGGGAATACCGCTTGGTGAAGATCGCTTGTCCGCCGTCGTGTCCTCATCTCAAGCAGCACGAAACCTTTCAGCGGGAAAAGCAGGGCGCCCGCTACCGCGAGGCCTGGATCAAAGTCAACTCTGATCTCCGCGATCGAGAAGAAGACCTTCAGCTGTTCTTCTCTTTGGAATACCTGCTTTCAAAAGCCGCGGAACGGATAGAAGGACTGACCGACACGCAGGTGTCAGCTACCGTTTCGGAACTCCTCGGCCGGCTAGGGCCGATCGAGCTTGTAACGCAGGCTCCCTCGCAGCTTGGGCGCCTCCTGTGGGAGGATCTGGCTGCTAAGCTGCAACAAGGCACGCTGTCGCGAGAGCGAGTGAAAGACGGCTTCACCCGCCTGGGGAAAGTCGTGGAGACGCTCCATGACCCGGAGGCCCCGCGCGCTTTTCTTCAAGGCCTCAGTGCTCACCTGGAGGGAATCCTCCCCGAGAAACCCCAGCAGGATCCAAGCGGCCTGATTGTCACTCCCGATGATCTCCGCCGTAGCCTCTGATCAGTTCCCACAGCCCACTTATTCGACTGTAGGCGAGATAGCATAAAATCCCCGCCAGCGCCGGGGCAAAAACCGACAACGTCCGTGAGCCCCCGGTAATTGCACCGCGCACACCCCAGGAAGCGACGAAGACGAGGCCGGATCCCAGCACAATCTTCATCAATTGGACCAAGAGTGTGCCATTCAGGCGACACTTTCGTCGCAGGAAGGCCAGAAGAATCGCGGCACTCACACACCCTGCGATCGAGGTGGCCAAGGCCAGACCCGCCTCGCGCATTGGCCCCACCAACAGGAGGTCAAAGGCGATGTTTGCAGCCACTGCACAACAAGAGGCGATAAGCGGCACACCGGTACGCCCCAACGCGTAGTAGGCGCGGGTGAACAGGTAGACCAATCCGTAGGGAAGGATACCAATAGCGTAAAACGACAGGGCGTGCGCAGTGCGCAGTGTGTCGGAAGCCGCAAAGCGGCCGTGTTCGAACAACAACCGGATGATCTCAGGCCCGATAGCATAGAGCCCAACCATTGCCGGAAGGAGGACGAACACACTCGTGCTGATTCCATCGACCAATTGCGCGGAGAATCGCTCGTGCTCTCCGCGAGACAAAGAGGCAGAAAAACGGGGGAGTAGAGCAGTTGCGATACTCACTGCAAACACTCCCAATGGAAGCTGGAACAGGCGCATTGCATATTGGAGAGAGGAGATCCCTCCGTCTCCCAGGTGAGAGGCAATCTTGTTATCAACCAGAAGGTTGATCTGGGTCACGGCGAGGGCAACAACAGCGGGGGCCATCAGTCGTACCATCCGGCGAATGCCGGGATGAAGCGGCAGCAGGGTGAAGCGAAAACGAAATCCAACTCGACGGAGGGATGGAATCTGGAACAGGAGCTGTCCTGCTCCGCCCAGGATTGCTCCCAACGCCAACCCGTAGATCGGGAAGACCGAAAACCGTGCAGAGAGGAAGAGGGCACCGATGATCATACCCACGTTGAACAGAACCGGAGCGAACGACGCAGCGAAGAAGCGATGATGCGCATTCAATATGCCCATGAACACCGCCGCGAAGCCAACAAGAGCAATGAACGGGAAAAGCATCTGGGCCAGCCGAACGGCCAGTGAGAGCTTCTCCGGAGGAAAGCCGCTGGCCAAAAAGGGGAGATAGATTGGAGCAAGCAGGATTCCACAGGCGATGACAGGCGGGAAGAGGACGATCAGAAGGGACAACAGGTTGCTGGCGAAGCGGTTCGCCTCATTATCAGTAACCAGCGTCTCGGTGAAGACCGGTACGAATGCCGTCGACAGCGCCCCCTCGGCCAGCAGCTGCCGGAGGAAATGCGGAAGGAAGAATGCAATGAGAAAGGCGTCGTAGACTCCACTTGCACCGAAGCGATCGGCGATCGTCACATCGCGGAACAGGCCAAACACGCGCGAGATTCCGGTCGCAAGCGCCATCAAAAATACATCGCGGACAAGGCGGTTCATCGTCCCGTCGGAACAAGGAGGAGTCCTACCGCAACTCTCCCCTCGCTCGATATCTCCCGATAGGCAGATCCGCCCTGGAACACCAGCATGCTCGAATATCTCCCGCTTGGTGCAATCGCACTTAACATCTTCACCGGCAGGTTTTCAGGCACCTCCACTGGGTCATCGAAGTCCGCTCCGGTGCTCTCCCTGTTTTTCGCAACTGCAAAGACGATCAATCCACCACACGTCGGTTGCAAGCACACTCTCGTGCAGCAGAACCACTGTCCACCCACCAATCCATCTTGAAGCGATCGGCTCCCGGGTCAAGGACAAGCATCCCATCTCGGATCGGCAGTGGCCCCACTGACTACGTCCACAACGTGGGGACTACACTGACTCTCGTTGTGCACTCGAGGACGACCTTCCACCAAGAGCCATCCTGGCAGGTCGCTCGCGATGTACTCTACATCAAGGCGAGGTTCCAGCGTGGGATGAAAAAAACTCAATAGGCCACAGAAACGGGCGCTGATTGCCGCGTGTACCACAGGCACGACTCATGATGAACAGAGCCGGCGGCCTGCTGCCCAAAGTGTGTAATGAATGGCGGAAACGTGTTCTGCGTCGATGAACAGAGAAACACCGATGCCCGTAGAGAACGGAACCGAAGGCAAGGAGGCAAAAAAGTGATTCCCCCGGAGCACCCGCTCCTGACTCGCGGGTCACTCCTGTCTTGGGTCCCCCTCTGAATCTGTCTCCGCTTCGACGCGCACACGGAGTTCTACGGTAATGTCCTTGTATAGACTGATCGTCACTGCGTGTGGGCCGAGGGTTTCTATGGGGTATTCAAGCTGCACACGCGAAGGCTCGATGTGCACGCCAACTTCCTCCTCGATCTGGGAGACGATATCCTCTAGGCGAACCGATCCGTAAAGGCGGTCGTCGTCGTGAGCCTTGCGGACGAAAACGAGCGTCTGATCAGCGAGGGCATCCCTCAAATGGAGCGCTTGCGCCTCTCTCTCCTCCAGAGCGGCTTCGAGCACTGCTTTCGGCTCTGCGAACTGAGCGATGTTGTGTGGCGTCGGCTCGGTGGCGAGCCTGCGTGGAAACAGGAAGTTGCGTGCGTATCCGTCGGCAACCTCCACTACTTCACCAACGTGGCCCAAGGATTCAATGGTTGTGGTTAACAATACTCTAACGATGGTCATCACTCCTCTATCCAGCGCTTTACCTAGATTGTAGTAGCCACCGCGGTTCGCGTCAAACCCGATGATTGGTCACTTCACTGTGCTATACTTGGAGTTGATTCGCAGCAGATGGATAGATTGATACGTTGGAGGAAGAGGCGAGAGCGGGTGTTGGTGATGGGGGTGCTGAACATCACTCCTGACTCGTTTTTTACCGGAGGACGCTACACGAGGCCGGAGGACGCCATCGAGCGTGGTCTGCGGATGGCACAGGAGGGGGCAGACATCATCGACATCGGGGGTGAGTCGAGTCGGCCGGGGTCCCGATCCATTTCCTCTACCGAAGAACTGGAGCGAGTGCTGCCGGTCATCGAGGGGGTTCATAGGACAAGCGATGTCTTGCTTTCCGTCGATACGACAAAAGCTGCGGTCGCAGAAGAGGCAATCGCATGTGGAGCGTCCATAGTGAACGACATCAGCGCGCTTCGTTTCGACCCCAAGATGGCCAAGGTCATAGGCGAAAGCGAATGTTTCGTGATCCTGATGCATATGCTGGGCACTCCAGAGACAATGCAGGTCAACCCAACCTACACCGATCCAATCAACGAGATAAAGGCCTTCCTTGCCGAACGGATTGAGGCCGCAGTGAATTCCGGGATCGACAACGAGCGGATCATCATCGATCCAGGGATCGGCTTTGGAAAGCGCCTCCAACACAACCTCGCGCTCCTGAAGGAGCTGGCTAGCTTTGCCACCCTTCGTGCTCCGATTCTGGTAGGCCTGTCGCGCAAGTCGTTCCTCGGCAAGCTCCTCGACCTGCCATCGGAAGAGCGGTTGGAAGGAACAATCGCCGCCAACGCAATCGCTATTGCCAATGGAGCGGACATTATCCGCGTCCACGATGTCAAAGAGGGGAGACAGACTGCCGATGTAGCGTACCGTCTACGACATGATCGATGTTAGCGTAACAGACTTTGTGAACCGTCCGGGAAAGCATCTGCCGATAGACATTCGGGTAGACGCTGGTTCGATATCCGCTTCGCAGGAGGATATTCACGTTGTTGAAGATGTTACGATCTCTGGCGAGGGATTCGCACAGCTGGACACCCTCTACGTGGATACACGAATTCGCACTGCGATCGAGCGGCCCTGCAGTCGGTGTCTGGCCCCGGTGCGCGTACCGATCGACGTTCACGAAACGTTCGAGGCGGCCATCCCTGCGGGAAGTGTCACCATCGATCTATCTCCACAGATCATGGGATTCATTCTTGCTACGCTCGATCCGCACCCTCTCTGTCGAGTTGACTGTCGCGGGCTTTGCCCAGTCTGCGGTGCAGATCTCAACAAACATCCCGAACATGCTTGCCGCAACAGGGACACGGATCGTCCCAAGCTCGGGGATTTCCTGCGATGAATGTAGGCGCCGTCACCCTTGGGTTGGACCCCGGCCTTGCTACCACAGGATACGGAGTCGTTCAAGCGCTCCCGAACAGGTGGAAGGTCCTCGCTGCCGGTGTAATTGAAACGGCGAAGGGGACGCCGCGGGCTCAGCGGCTACGAGAGATCTACGAAGAGACACGCGACCTGATTGCGACGTATCATCCGGATGGTGTAGCGATTGAGGAAGTGTATCTGGCAAAGAACGCCCGCACGGCAATGCTCACTGCGGAAACCCGCGGCGCACTCCTAATGGCAACGTCTGGCATACCAGTACGCGGCTACACTCCCCTGCAGGTCAAGAAAAGGATCACCGGTTACGGAAAGGCTCCCAAGAATCAGGTCCAGGCGATGGTGAAACAGTTGCTGCACCTGTCGAGACTTCCCCGGCCGGATGATGTCGCCGATGGTATCGCGCTTGCTCTCTGCTATCTCCTCGACCTCCAGGGGGTGTGCGTCAAGGATCATGTGTACCTATAAGGAGTTTCTTCAATGGCCACAGGAGCCGAATGAAAAGCGACTCCTGCTCTTCGATGGTCATTCGTTTGCCTATCGCTCGTTCTACGCGATTCCCGACCTCTCCACCCCCGACGGTCGGCCCGTCAACGCCGTGTACGGATTCTGGCGCAGCTTCTCGAAGATTTTGCGTTCGTTCCCTTCTTTGTATGTAGGAGTTGCCTTCGATGCCGGTGGTAAAACCTTCCGCCATGAGCTTTACCCCGCCTACAAGGCAACCCGCAAGGAGATGCCGCAGGAGCTCGCCGCTCAGCTTCCTCTGATTCAGCAACTCCTTGAGCGATTGGGGATCGCTGCAGTATTCGAGGAAGGCGTTGAGGCCGATGACATTCTGGCAAGCATCGCCCGGACAGCCGCAGAAAAGGGGCTCACGGCACTAATCGCCTCCTCGGACAAGGACCTGGCCCAGCTGGTGGGAGAACGCATCGCCCTCATCAAACCGGCCGGCCGTGGGTCAGAGGGCGGGACCACACTACTGGATCCGGAAAGGGTGTGCGAGACATTCGGTGTGCCGCCAGAGAACATCGTGGATCTCTTATCTCTGGTTGGCGACACCTCCGACAACATTCCCGGAGTCCCGTCGGTCGGCCCGAAGACCGCCTCCCGCCTGCTCACGCAGTTCGGATCGCTTGATGACCTTCTGCGAAACGTCGAACAGGTAAAGAATGCGCGCGTGCGCGGAAACCTGGAGGGACACGCCGACGACGCCCGCCTGGCTCGTCAACTGATCTCTCTCAAGGAGGACATCGCAGTCGGCGACGTCCCCGAAGACTATCACCTGCGCGGAATCGATCTGGATGGACTGAGGGCTCTGTTTGAGGAACTCGGTTTCCGCTCCTTCCTGAACGAGCTTGGCCTTGACACTGAGCGTCACCAGCGGGACATGCCCGCAACAAGGAAGAAAGCCACCTACGACACGATCTTGCAGCGAGAACGGCTGGAACGACTGGTCGCAGGGATCACTACAGCACCCGAATTCTCTCTGGATCTGGAAACGACGAGCCGCGACCCGATGCGCGCTGATATCGTCGGAATCGCGCTTTCAACAAAACCGTACAAAGGCACCTACATACCGGTTGGGCACGAGTACCTCGGTGTTCCCAATCAACTTCCGTTGGATATGGTCATCGAGACACTTCGTCCCCTCATTGAAGCCGACGTTCCCCGTATTATCGGGCAGAACCTGAAGTACGATCTGATCGTGCTGGAGCGCCACGGACTTCACCCCTGCGGAATCGGCTTTGACACGATGATTGCCTCCCATCTTTCTCGCCCGGAACAACGCCGTCACAACCTGGAGGAGATCGCACGGGTCTACTTGGGCTATGAAATGCTCTCCTATCAGGAGCTTACCGGCAAGGACGGCCAGATTGCCGCGGTCCCCCTGGACAAGGCAACATTCTATGCAGCAGAAGATGCAGAGATCGCCTTCCGCGCCAAGAGACCCCTTGAAGACGCGATGGCCAGGGTCAACGCAACGCGGCTGTTCAACGAGGTGGAAGTCCCGCTGGTTGCGGTGCTCGCAAGGATGGAGCGCAATGGTATAGCACTCAATAGGCAAGTCCTCGCAGCACAGGGACACCAGCTGCGGGAACGGCTCTCTGTCATTAGAGAGGATCTGGTTGAAATGGCAGGCAAGCCATTCAACCCAAGCTCTCCCAAACAAGTGGCAGAGATCCTGTTTGACCGATTTGACCTTCCCGTCATCGAGCGGACCAAGACCGGGCCCTCCACGAGCGCAAGAGTCCTATCCGAATTAGCCGCACAGCATCCGCTGCCGGGCAGACTGATCGAGTATCGTGAGCTGGAAAAGCTCCTTAATACCTATATCGATCGATTGCCGGAAGCGATCAACCCAGAGACCAACCGAATCCACACCTCATTTCATCAGACCTCTACTGCCACCGGCCGACTCTCTTCTTCCGATCCCAACCTCCAGAACATCCCCATCCGTACCGAAGCGGGTGAGAGGATCCGTCGTGCGTTTGTCGCTCCCAAGGGATCGCAGCTGATCGGGGCGGACTACTCGCAGATCGAATTGCGGCTGCTCGGGCACTTTTCCAAAGATGAGGCCCTGACAGGCGCATTCGAAAGAGGAGAGGATCTGCATCGACTAACAGCAAGCCACATCTTCGGGATTCCCGAAAGAGACGTGATCCCCAAACTGCGCGATGCAGCAAAGCGGATCAATTTCGGCATCATCTACGGCATCAGTCCCTTCGGATTGGCGCGCGAATTGGGAATCTCCCGCGAGGAGTCAAAGGCCTACATCGACCGATTCTTCATGGCCTATCCCCAAGCAAAGGCCTACATCGATCGGATGATCGATTTGGCAACAGAGCGCGGATACGCCGAGACGATCCTCGGGCGGCGTCGACCCCTGCCACACCTGTCCTCCAACAATGTCCCACGACGCAACTTCGATCGACGAAACGCCGTGAACACGCCGATTCAAGGGAGCGCAGCCGACCTAATGAAGTTGGCAATGCTGCAGATCGACCGATTGATCGAGAAAGGGCAGCTTGAGGCGAAGATGCTGCTCCAGATTCATGATGAGCTGGTATTTGAGGCAAAGCTTGACGACTGTAAGACACTGATTCCGCAAATCAAAGCGGTCATGGAAGGAGTAATGACCCTTGCTGTGCCTTTGGAAGTGGAAGTCAAATGTGGGAGCAATTGGAGTGAAATCTAGGTGGTCTGCAAAGGAGGAGGCAGTGATGCTCAAGGTTGGGTACTGGCTGATGGTGACTGCAGGGGCTCTCCTTGCGGGGTATGTGGCCTACTTTCTGATCCGTTTGCTGGTTACGGCACCAGGAATTGGCGTCTTCTTCAAGGTGGTGATCCTCGTCGGGGCAGCCGGGTTGATCCTCACCATCGCTGGGCTGATATGGGAACGACGAAAGGAGGCGAAGGATGCTCCTGGTAACGACTGAAGTCGTAGAAGGGCGAAAGATCGATGAGGTTCTTGGACTTGTCCGGGGGAATACGATCCGTGCTCGGCACCTCGGACGGGACGTCATGGCGGGGTTGCGCAACGTCGTAGGAGGCGAGATCAAGGATTACACCCGCATGCTCAGCCAGGCGCGCGATCAGGCGATCGAACGGATGGTTAAAGAAGCGGAGAATGTTGGTGCAAATGCCATCGTGGGTGTGCGGTTCACCACGTCGCAGACCATGGCCGGCGCAGCGGAGATCCTCGCCTACGGAACGGCCGTCCGGCTGAAGGGCTGACTCTAGCTCTGGAAGGCTGAAAGAAGGAGGGCACTGGCCTGAGTACGTACGTTAGCGCCAAGGAGGTGGATTGATGCGTCTGTATCTTGTTCAGCATGCCGAGCCAAAGCGAAAGGAGGAAGACCCAGCACGACCCCTATCAGAAAAAGGGAGAAAGGATATTCACAAGATGGCAGCGTATCTCAAAGATCATGCAAACATCCAGATTCGCGCGATCTTCCATAGTGGAAAGACCAGGGCGAAGCAGACCGCGCAAGTGCTCGCTGAGGCGCTGTCGCTCCCTCAAGGGATTCGCGAAGTCGAAGGCCTGGAGCCGCTTGCCGATGTCGAGGCTTGGGCGAAGCGTCTGGCCTCGCGCGAGGTAGACGAGGAAACAATGTTGGTCGGGCACCTACCCCATCTAAGCCGCCTGGCGAGCCGCTTGATCTGCGAGAACGATGACCAAGAAGTGGTGGGCTTCCGTCAAGGAGGCGTGGCCTGTCTCAAGCGCGGGGAGGAAGGAGGCTGGACAGTCAATTGGATCCTCATTCCCGAGCTCATTTGATCAAATCGGCCTCCCCGTAGTGATCGGAAATCCGCTCTCCCCGAGAGAGATCTCTAAGGCTCGTAAGTCAATCGACCACTCCGACTCATAGGACGCCCCGCACACTGATCATCGAGTAACTTGCGCCGTGAGGCTCACAATCGAACACCAAATCCTACGTATAAGCCCTTGTAGAAACCAGCCAGATCGGCCCAGGTTGCCACATCCGGGAACGGGAATAAGAGAAACGCAACTTCAGCAAACAGATGAACGTTTCGCGTTATATAGATCCGCGCGCCAGCACGGGCATCCACGGCAATTGTGGTATCCGCGCCCAAAAGACCAAGGCTTCCGACGGCTCCGAAGTAGGGCACGAATGCGGGATGAATGTGAGTGAACCGATACTTTGCTTGCAGGCCAATCCTAATCGACGGTGTCTGGGCTGCGGCTGGGTCAAAGAGGAGATCCAGCGAAGTCTCAACAAGAAGCCCCATCGTGAAATCCGTAGCGATATCCCACTCGGCCTGGATGGCGAGGGAAGGCGATTGCACACCAAGCCTGGCCCCAATATCCACCCCCATTCCGATCAGAGTCGGAACCAACACTAAAGATAGAAAGACCACAACCAGCGCTGTTCGTCTCATTTCGAATCCCCCCTCTGTTTCATCGTCTTCTACGCCACGCTTTCAACAACCACACGTGCAGTAGTCCAAGCAGCTTATGACATTCGGTGACAGTAGACAAACGCTACTGCCACAGCTCGCCAGCAAGT
>CAZMOL010000011.1:0-28586 GCA_964568045.1 uncultured Thermotogae bacterium | reverse complement strand
CACCCTCGGTCGGAGTGGGGACGATCCCTAGCGGAGCCACCCCACCGCCCGTCGATCGGTTCACATTCCGAAAGGTCCCGTCGGTGCGCAGCTCCAGGCGGTAGGAGTGACTACTCGCCCATGTGAATCCGGCGTTGACGGTGACGTGCCACGTGTCGGTGCCCCACACGAAGATTCCGGGCGTTCCCGCCATCGGCGGTCCGCCGGGAATCCCTCCCCACGGTGGTGAGGGAACCACCGAACTCACGGAGATCGGCTGTGTCGCACTGTGGCTTGCACCACCGTCATCGGTTACGGTGAGTCGCACGAAGTACGTCATGCCGCTTGCATACGTGTGCGACACAACCGGACCCGAAGCGCCCCTGCCGTCGCCGAAATTCCAGGAGTAGGAGAGAATTGATCCATCGGAATCGTATGATCCTGAGGCGTTAAAAAGAACCGTCTGCCCAACCGCCGGATTAGGCGGTGAGACACTGAAAACGGCCACCGGCGGCCGATTCACCGCGATCCGAGACAGCGCCACGTCGAGAGGAGTTGTCTGTCCCGCAACGATATTCACCTGGTGAGTAGTGCTCTGATACCCGGACGAAGAGAGCGATACGGAGTGCGTACCCGGAGAGAGAGGAATTTGCGCCGGCGTCGTGCCAATGATGGTGCCATCGACGGTGATGCTTGCACCCGGAGGGAAGGAGTTCACCCACAACGTTCCAGTTGTTGGTCCAGAAGTGACAACGGTGAAATTCAAGGCATCCTCGGCCCAGTTGCCGGCCGGAACCTGCGTCTGCATCGTCCGGCGCACGGAGTCGCGGAACGAGGTTGGGTTGTAGCTTAGGGTTGTAGAACTGATTCCAAAGCGTGTGGGGAAGTTCGGAAGGGGACTCGTCGCAGCAAAGGCATACAGCGTCTCACCTCCTACAGGCTCACTCACTCGCAGTGTGTATTGCCTCCCTGGCAGGGAGTGCCTTCCCGCCGAAACCCGATTGCTTGGCTCGCGGTAGTTGGGGAACAGAAGCGTTACTCTACCGTTTGCATCCACCTCGCAGATGTAAACGTACGCCTCGCGGCTAATTGTGTAGTCGATCACGATCGGCTCACCCACCTGATAGGTCTCCTTGGGCAGGGAAAGTCGAATAGAGAGCGCGAGGGACGGTTGAGTTTGGGTTATCGTTACTTGAGCGTGGTCCGTCGACCGCTGTCCGTCGGCTCCAATCACAGTGAGGCTCACCGAGTAGGTCCCCGGCGTACTGTAGGAATGGGTGGTGGTTGTTCCTTGACCGCTCGCTCCATCCCCGAAGGTCCACAAGTAATCCGTGATGGCACCACTGGAGAGGGATCCATCGAACGTGATGCGTTCTCCCACCGTTGCTGAGTAGGGTCCGCCAGCCACGGCAATCGGGGCCTGTGCAGATACGGTTTCTACCGCTATCTGGCGAGAGTTGTTCCCTTCGTTTGATTCCTGAACTTGATGTAGATCATCCACTGCAACGGTAAATGTCTCCGAACTTCGGGTCAATGGCAGCGAGAGGGAGACGGTGATGGTGGTCAAAGCCGGAAGGTAAGGGAGGTATGCCTGGGTGGAGGAGGCGGCGCCCATGAGCTTCACTCGAAATAGCGTAGCTGCCGCGCTCCCCTGATTGGTTATGGAAACGGTGAAGGCCACCGACTGTCCGATGTTCGGATGAAGCGGTGAGTATGAGAGATCCCTCACCACGAGATCCGGCTTCGCCACCTCCGTGACCGTCACCTGCTGGGTGGTGGTGTCAGTGGCTCCCTGGTTATCGGTGACGGTAAGACGAACCAAGTACGTCCCGGAAGTGGCGTATGTGTGTCGCACCGTGACCCCAAAACCGCTCGATCCATCGCCGAAGCTCCACGAATAGGAGTTGATCGTCCCATCAGCATCGGTGGATGTCGATCCGTTGAATGCCACGCTGGTCCCCACCATCAGCGATGCTGGGGAATAGGTAAAGGAAGCGTTCGGGGCCTGGTTCGGTTGTGTCGTTACCGTGATCTGTCGGGTCGCGGTATCGCTCGCTCCATCGTCGTCGGTCACAGTGAGGCTGGCCGTGTACGTTCCAAAAGATGTATACGCATGTTGCACGCTCACTCCGGTGCCGCTCGATCCATCCCCAAAGCTCCAGGAATAAGAAACGATCGTTCCGTCAGCATCGCTGGACGTCGATCCGTTGAATGCCACGCTGGTCCCCACCGTCGGCGATGCTGGGGAATAGGTGAAGGCGGCGCTCGGCCCCTGATTGGGATGGGTAGGAGGGGAAACAAATAGCCGTCCTTGTCCGTAGACATACGGGCTACCCATGGCCACTGCCTGCGACAGGAGTCGGGCTCTAAGCGCGGGCTCAGCTAGTGACGGCTGTTGCGAAAGGAGGAGTGCAGCGGCTCCGGCTGCGTGTGGAGCAGCTCCGGATGTGCCCAAGAAGGGTGAGTAAGGGCTCGTTCCGGTCGTAACATTGTCCGGTGCGCACAGATCGGGCTTTGCGCGGCCGTCGTTCGTCGGACCCTGCGAGCTGTATGACTCTTGCGGCCCCGTCGTGTAGTGGGCATGGTCAATTGCCCCTATGGTCACTACGTCTCCCACGTTCGCAGGGGCAAGGATCGAACTTGCCGCAACCGCAGGAGAGATGTCGTGATAAAGGCTATAGATCTCAAGCTTCTTGGAACCAGACCCTTTGATCCGCACGGTATAGGTTCCGCTTGCCGGGACCGTCGTGATGATCGACTCGGTCGGTTCTTCAGTCCCGGTCTGATGCTTGGTTGAAGAGGCAAAGAGATTGCTGGCCGGGTCATACAGGTAAAGATCGTAATCACTCGATGCCTGTGGCCAGGCGTCCCAGGTCATGTATACAATCACTTGTGAACCGCTTGTCGCGTGGAAGCTGAGCGATTGATCGTGCCAACTATCGGTGTTTCCGTCGGTGAACGACCCCTCCCAATGGCTCTCTGCCTCGTTCCCGGCAGCGTTTATCCACAGCATGCCGGCCTGAATGGCTCTCTTGGCGATCTCGGCGATCGTTCCCGTGCCATCGTAGAAGTTGGTGTTGTACCAGCCAAGGGAGTGGTTGATGATATCGACGCCGTTGTTCTGGCAATAGGTCACCGCCTGATCGAGATCGACCTCATCGCCGATTTTGATCAGGTACAGTTCGGCACCCGGGGCAATCTCATGCACAATCTCGGCGACTGCTGTTCCGTGGGTGATTCCGCTGGTAAGGCCGGTTCCGGTCAAGTCGTGTTGGTTTACTGATGTGGGAAGATCCCCGCGTGCTTGTGCCTGTGAGAGGCCAGCAAAACCAAGATCAATGATCGCAACCTTGGCACCGCTTCCAGTAATCCCAGCGGCGTGGAATGCATCCGCACCGATCGCTGCAACCCCCTGGCCAGTGACGCCAAGAGGATACGGGACGTAGGGCGGTCGGATGAAAGTAATCCCGCCTAGTTGTGCCGCGATCTGCTTGATCAAACCGAGAGGCACGCTGACCTTAATCAAGCTTGTGGTCGCTTCGATGGCGCCACGATCGACTCCAAGGGCAGAGAGAGCCGATACGTTGGCACTCGCCCTCCCCGGGGATTCCAATACCACCGTCACCGTTAACGTGGCAGAAGAGAACGGAACCCCGTACAGGCCCGCCAATCCTTCCAGCGCAGATCGTGCAGGCTGGGGAAGCCTTGCCGTCATCTCTGCTGCCATGGTCCCAAGCGCGTCCTCGGCTGCGCCGATAAGGACGGCAAGCGAGCCATCAATCTTTGGGTTGTGATCGGCTCGATTGATTTTTGTCGTACGATAGTTCGCAGCCACCCCCTGAGGCGATACCGCCGCAGTGTCCTCTTCTGAACCTTCCGTGGCTTTCGCTGCCACTTCCAGGAACGTCACTGCTGCATCTCGATCCTCTGGCCAAGAAAGAACCGCGAGGAACCAGTCCGGCGCAAACGGAATCCATACCCCAACAAGCTTCTCGCCGAGGTACGCCATTGAGAGCGCATCTCGCCGAAAACGCGACTCGTAATCCTTCAAGTCTACCAGGTACGACTGAACAAGCGCTCCCCATCCTTTGTGGATCATAACCAGATGAAGCTTCTCGGTACGCAGGTATTGTTGGATAACAATCTGTTGGGCGAAGTCGACTTGCGGATACGGACGAAACGAGACCCTCATCCCTGTCTCATCTTGAAACTCGGCAGCAACCGCAGTCCACGATTCACGCGTTGCTTGATCGATGCCCACGTTGAGCGTTGATTGGGCACCGATTGCTATCGAAAGCAATCCAACAAGAAGTATCACCAACAGAACGAGTCGCTTCATGATGCCTCCAATTCGCTAAGGAGCAACTGGGTACGGTTGATAGGGGGGCCTGACGTACCTAACGGTATTTGAGCCTGCAAGTTCTACCAAACGATGGATGGGAATAAGCAGCTTGGCGAGCTCGTCTGTTTCACTCACGATATTTGCTTGGAACGCCACAGGGATTGCTGCACCAGGGAGCTTCTCCGCAACAACCTCCACATGCAGCCCCACCCGCGTGAGGTCTTGGGATGCAGCAGCCGCGAACCAGTCCTCCGCTATCGTAAGCCCGTACAGAGCGGAGTCGATCGCTACACCATCAGGATGCTCCGGGGATTTGTCCGTTCCCTTGGGGAATGCCCCTTCCCATTCCATTTGTACTTCTTCACCCACAATGCCGATTTGCTGCAATTCGCCAAGCACGGCAAGAAGTGTTTCTCCTTGTGGGAGATCCCGGTGAGGGCTAAGAAGGAGCGTGTAGCCAACTTCAGCCGGCCTCACCACGTAATCGAGATCCTGCCCTGCCATCTGCAAAAGAAACCAACTATGGTCGACATAAAGGAGAGCATCGGCATCGAGGAGAATCTCCTCGGACTCATCGGTGAGATCGCTTCCTCGGTAGGATACTACCTGCTCGTCGCTTGCAACGATGACAGCAAGCTCCCCTTCCTTCGCGCTTTGGATAAGCGACTCAAGAGAGATCTCAATCGCTCCGATTGAAATCATGTAATACTGGGATTGGAGAAGATCAGACTCGCCACCGAGCAGGGTTGTCCCGCCGACAAGAGCTATCAGCAGGAGAACAACAAGCACGCCCGTAAGTTTGATTCGACATTTCATCGGAAGCCTCCTTTTTCTGGATGGATCGTCCAAAGATACACGAAGTCGAAGCGAAAGTTTCGTGGCCGATCCACGATGAGAGCCTGGAGCCCAGTTTCCGTTCTACGGTTCGAGATACTGGGAGAAGATATCCGAAAGGGTACAACCGCAGGCCTGCTCAAAATGCGTCAGCAAGTCCGCACTGTGGGCAATCCGGAATGCAAGATCGCGATAGTAGTCGGCAAGGGCGTCGAAAAAGACGGCATCGCCGATCCTTCGGCGCACTTTATCTAGGAAGACCGCACCGCCACTATAGACAAACGAACTGTAGGAAGCTGAGTCGGGGAAGTCATGAAGTGAAGATGCGACTGAAAGCTCCGGATAGCGTGCGCGGGCGGATTGATACGAGGTCTGCCATTCCCCTATCGTTTCTTGCGCCACGACAGTGCCGTATACCTCTTCGAGAAAGAGAGCAGAAGAGTAGGTGGCAAGTGCCTCGTCAAGCCACGGCTCCTCGATGACGTCACTGCCTACCACTGCGTACCACCACTGATGCGCGACCTCGTGGGCAACGATGATGTCAAAAAACGTATCGGCTGGACGCTCGCAATAGTCCTCGGCGATGAGAAGCAACCCCGGGTACTCCACCCCCGCCGCCCTTACAAGCGGAACCTCAACCAGGTCGAGTTCGTGCAAGACAAAGGGTCCAAAGGACCGTTGATAGAGATCGATCGCCATCTTGGCTCGTACCATTGCGATCTCGCCTGCACGACTGTGTTGTGGAAGGAAGTTGGTACGCAGGAGTACACTGTCCACCATCTCGCTTCGTTCTAGGTGCCCATCTCCAACAACGATGACAAAATCTCGTATTCCCTGTCCGCTGAACCTGTAGTTGCGCCGTCCGTCCTCCTCCCATTGATCGACGTCTCGCCCCGAGGTAAGGATGCTAAGCTCGGGATCAGCCGTCACGTTTACCGTATATGAAGCCACTTCGCTGAAAACGGCATCGCCAATCTCGGCAATCGGATCGATGTTCCAACCTTCTTCATCATAGACAGCAAGAATCGGATAAAAAGAGGCCAGTACCATGGCTCGAGAGGACGTTGCGTAGATTCCATACCCCGCCGATGTGCGAGAGTCCTCCTCCCACGTGGCGGTTTGGCCGTTGAAATCCATCTTCAGTGAGATCCGTTCCCCTTGATCAAGCGGGGAGGCAAGGGGAACGCACAGAGCCGTGTCATGCACAAAGGTTCTCGTCTCAACGGGTTTCCCGCCTACTTCGGCCGCAACCACGTTGAGAAGGCCGTTTCCATAGATCGCAGGGGCATTCGGATAGAGTCTAAAGAAGACCTCCTCAAGTTGGCTGCCGGTCGTATTGAGGTAGTCAATCGTCTGCGTGCCGCGGAATATTCCTCCTGCAAAGTCAATTTTCAGGGTGATGTCGTAGTGAGTAACTTCAGCCGGCGAAAGAGGAAAGCCACCTCCCAAGGAGGCAACGTGGCACACAACAACCGCGACAAGAGCCACGTCAACTAGGCGGTACAGTCTTCGATTTCCTGTAAAAGCGACGATTTCCATCCTTACCATGCAGCACGCAGACGATCTTGTCAGCAAGGATTACCAAGTATACCGAATCGTCTTTCAGGTTAGAAGGGCACAACGTCATGTTCACTGGCTAACGACAGAGGGGGGGGCTAGCGATACAGCAGATGCTCGGTCATTCTGGCCCATGTCCGGAGGTAGTCTTCTCAGACAGCTCCCCCGCTTTGTGTAGGGCCAACTTGGCGGTCAATGGGCCTATCAGCTCGTGGATGACCGTCGCACCTATAATCACGTTGAGCAAGACGTCGCTAAGGGAAGCAAGCGTAGGATCCTGCTTCATCACTAGAGCCAGCCCAATGACAATCCCTCCCTGGGGGATCAAGCCCCAACCCGTGTAGCGCCGCACTGAACGAACGGCTCGAGCGAGAGAGGCGCCGGCGTAGGCCCCCGCCAGTTTCCCAACGCAGCGGAAGACGACGAAAAGAAGGACGACGGGAAAAAACTTGAACAGGATCTGAAAATCAAGGTACATCCCGCTGATGGTGAAAAACAGAACGAACACGAGTGGCTCCGCGTAGGTTTCAACAAGCCGGAAGATCTTGTCCCTCTCGTGACCGAAGTTGACCACAGTGACCCCCACGCTCATCGTCGCTAGGAGCTGATCCAGGCCAAGCAGGGTGGCGATGCCGTAGCACAGAGTAAGAATACCTAGGATGAGAACAATGAACAGACCCTCCTGTTCTCCGTGAATGACGCGTGACACCACGTGGAATACGATGCCAAGCATGATTCCGAGGAGAACTGCTCCGCCAATGCCAAGAAAGGGTGTGACAAAAGACGAAGCATGCAAAGACACATGTGCTGTCAGTACGGCTGCAAGCATCATGGCAACGCTAAAGTTTACCAGTCCAAACGCATCGTCAAGAGCAGCGGCGGCCATGATGCTGAATGCCACAGGGCCCTTCGCCTTGTACTGGTGCATGACGGCAAGGGTTGCAGAAGGGTCGGTTGGTGAAGCAAGCGATCCCAGAAGAAGCGAAAGAGGAAGATACGTCACGAGGTAACTTGCATTCTCAAAGCGAATAAGAAACGGCAGAGTGGCCAGTGTTCCCAGGGTGACGGTCAGTGCCGCCAGCTGCGCCTCTCCCACAGCAATAAAGGCGACCCCCTTACCTAGTTCCCGTAGGGGTGCGAGGGCTAGAGTGCCGCCGACCGCAAATGTCAGGATGGCAAGCGCGATGTTGGTGACCGGTTCAGTAGCTTGCACGAAGCTCACCGGAACAATATGAAAAACCCCTGGATTAAGGAGAACGCCTGCAAGAATGTACCCCGTAACCCGAGGAAGGCCAAGCTTCCCCGCAACTTCTCCGAAAGCAAAGCCGGAGGCAATCACGATTCCGATAGCAAGTAACGTGTTCATCTTCCCTCAATCGCGCACAAAAACCACTGCGGCCCCCTCGCCCCGTACGTTGGCTTTCCGAAGTGTAAACTCTCCGGATCATCCTGGCAATGCTATTTGGCTGATCCCAGACAACAAGAGGATGACAGGCAACGTGGATTGTTTCATCGTCCGTACGGTCTTCGGTGATACCATTCTAGGGTTGACATCGTAGCGTTACGACAGTATCATGATTTATATGACAGGACGATGTCAGCAGACAGCTGACAAGAAATAAGATGCTAAGAGGAGGAACAGATGATGGCAAAACGCGTTGGGTTTATAGGTTTGGTGGGAGTCATTCTCGCTTTGCTTGTGGGACCGACTGCAATCGGAAAGACGTTGGTTATCAATGAGATAGCGTGGGCAGGGAGTGCGGCGAGCAGTGCAGATGAGTGGATTGAGCTAGTTAACGTGTCAGACGAACCCATTGACCTTGTCGGTTGGACGCTTGTCTTCGCTGATACGGTGATCCATCTGGGAGAGCTCGATGGAGCCACCAGAGAGATACGGCAGAGTGCTGTGGGGCCTGACGATTTCCTTCTCCTCGAGCGGACTGACGATGCCACAATATCCGACATCGAGGCAGACCTAATCTACGTCGGGAACCTTATCAACGCCGGACTGGTTTTGCGGCTGATTGATGCAAACGGCGACGAGGTCGATACTGCAAACGCAAATCAGGAGGGATGGGCCGCCGGAAGTGCGTCCACCGTTGAGCTTCCCTATGCCACCATGGAACGTGTAGACCCTGCCGGCGCCGATGTCCCCGGAAACTGGCACAGCAATGACGGGGTGATTCGCTGCGGCAGCGACGCCAACGGGGAGACACTCAATGGAACTCCTGGAGTAAAGAACTCAGCAGCCATTATTGCAGAGACCGTGCCCGTCGTGACTCTCATTGCGCCTACGGAAAGCGCGGATGAACGTGCACAGAGCAGCATCATCTGGTCGGCAGTCGATCCAGACGGCCCCCCTGAGCAATTGCGGATTGACATCTACCTGTCGAGTGACGGAGGGGAAACGTGGGAGCCTCTGCTCGAGGGGTTGGCGAACAGTGGAGCGTACACATGGGATCCTACAGCACTCCCTGACGGTACCTCCTATCAGCTGAAAGTAACCGCAACCGACCGCGAAGATCTCTTCGGAGAGGCAGTGAGTCCGGTTTTCGCCATCGCTAACGAACCCTAGACCAGGGTCCGCGGATCCCGCACAGCTGTTTGATTTCGGCCATACGTGCAAGAGTCTCCTCCTTGCCTGCCTGGACGGCCTGGGGAAGTCGTTCGAAGGCAAATAGGGTAATCGATGCCACGTTTGGTTGAAGGAGGACAAGGCGGCCATCGAGCCGTTTGCGTGCGCGTTCGAGCTGCACCGCTGTTAGCTCTTGTGACGTAATCCGTTGTGATTGGAAGAGCACGTCGAAACTGCTGTCAACGCGGCGTGCGAGTTGTGCACCGGTATCGACAGCGATCACGATGTCGGCTCCCATGTCAATTGCCACCTCGGCCGGGACCTTTTCTACCACGCCTCCGTCGATCAGGTAACGACCAGCGTGGTCAACCGGCGCAAAGATTCCTGGGACGGCTGCACTGGCGGTGACCGCTTGATATAGTTTCCCTTCCTTCAACACGACCCGCTCCCCGGACTGAATATCCGCTGCGACGACTGCAAATGGAATCTGAACATCGGAGAAGCTCTTCTTGGCCGTCAGCAGGGAAAAGAGTTCGTACATGCGGGCGAGGTTCTCCGGGGCAGTCTCCTTGCGCCAACTCGTTCCACGCACGTACTCCACCATCCCCCGAGCGATGGCACGCTGGACTTCACGCATGGTGTTGTCTGAGACCTGCAGTAGTTCATTGAGATCAAGATGGGAAAGTAGCCGAGCGAGCTTGTTGAGATCCATCCCCAGCGCCTTGGCAGCTCCCATCGCTGCTCCCATGCTGGTTCCCACGATCATGTCAACAGGAACACCGTGCTCTTCCAGCGCGATGAGTACACCGAGGTGGGCGAATCCCCGGGCTCCACCCCCACCGAGTGCAAGGCCTATCTTCCGCCGCTTTCGCAAAAGAAAACCCCCTTTGCCCGATCATAGTCGGGCAAAGGGGGCCTAGACAAGTCTCTGACTAGTAGGGCATCGGCGGCTGAGGCATTGCCGGAGCTTTCTCGTCTTCCTTGATCTCCGCAACCAAGGCATCGGTAGTGAGAAGCATCCCTGCAATCGAAACCGCATTCTGCAGTGCCGATCGAGCCACCTTGGTCGGGTCGATGATGCCGGCATCGAACATGTCGCGGTATTCTTCTGCCACGACGTCGAAGCCGACTCCGGGTTTTTCTTCCCGGACACGCTCAACCACGATCGCCCCCTCAAACCCAGCGTTGTTCGCCAATTGGCGCAATGGGGCCTCCAGGGCGCGGTGAAGGATTCTCACCCCAACGGCCTCATCGCCTTTTAGCTTGAGGTTATCCAGTGCCTTTGCACCAGTGATTAGAGCGACGCCACCACCTGGAAGAATGCCCTCGTCAACGGCCGCCTTGGTCGCCTCGAGTGCGTCCTCCATTCGGTGCTTCTTCTCGGACAGCTCGGTCTCGGTGGGAGCGCCGACCTTGATCACGGCTACTCCGCCGGCGAGCTTGGCCTTGCGTTCCTCCAGCTTCTCCCGGTCGTAGTCGGAGTCGGTTGTCTCGATCTGGGCGTCAATCTGCTCGATACGCCCCTTGATCGCGTCCTCCGATCCTGCACCGCCGATGATCGTCGTGTTGTCGGAGTCCACTTTCACCGTCTCCGCGTGGCCGAGCATATCGAGCGTGGTGTCCTTGATCTGCATCCCTGCGTCCTCGGCAATCACCGTGGCGCCCGTAAGCACGGCGATGTCCTCGAGCATCGCCTTGCGGCGATCCCCGAAGCCGGGAGCCTTCACTGCACAGCTCGTCAGTGTCCCCTTCAGCTTGTTCAAAACGAGAGTGGTGAGGGCCTCGCCGGTCACGTCCTTGGCAATGACCAAGACCGGTTTGCCGCTCTGCGCCACTCGTTCCAGCATCGGGACAAGATCGGCCGCGTTCTTGAGCTCCTGGTCCGTAATCAAGATGTGGGGCTTCTCGAGGAGAACCTCCATCTTTTTGGGGTCAGTGACGAAGTACGGGGAAATATATTCTCGGTCGAACTGCATTCCCTCGACAACTTCGTAGTTCGTCTCAATCGTGTCGGAATCCTCCACGGTGATGACCCCATCTTCGCCCACGGCCTCCATCGCGTCAGCGATGATCTTGCCGATCGATTCGTCATTGGCGGAAATGGTGGCCACTTGCGCCGTCTCTTCCTTGGTCTTGAGCTTACGAGACTGCTTTTTCAGCGACTCAACGACCCCGGCGCATCCCTTCTCCAACCCCCGCTTGAGTTCCATCGGATTCGCCCCGGCAGCCAGGTTCTTGAACCCCTCCTCGATCATGGCATGAGCAAGGATGGTCGCGGTGGTCGTCCCGTCGCCGGCGATGTCGTTCGTCTTGGAGGCAACTTCTTTCACCAGCTGGGCACCCATGTTCTCAAACTCGTCTTTGTACTCCTGCTCTTGCGCGATTGTCACCCCGTCGTTGGTGATGTCGGGGCTGCCGAACTTCTTGGCCAGGATCACATTGCGGCCCCGCGGCCCGAGCGTGATCCGAACAGCATCGGTGAGTTTGTCAATCCCTGCCTTCATTCGGCGCCGGGCTTCCTCTCCGAATATCACTTCTTTTGCCATCTTCTTTATCCCCCTTTGTCTTCGCTATTCGATGACCGCTAGTATGTCACTGGCCTTAACCAGGAGGAGCTTGTCTTCGCCGAGCTCCATCTCCGTCCCAGCAAAGCTGGAGACGATTATCTCGTCCCCTTTCTTTACCTCGATCTTCTCGTTCGTCCCCACGGCCATAACCTCCGCGCGCACGACTTTGTCGCTCTTCGCGCTCTCGGGGAGGACAATCCCTCCCGGAGTCTTTCGCTCTTCTTCCTCTTCGATCTTCTTTGCCAAGACCCTGTTTCCCAACGGCTTTATCTTCATCTTGCAGCCTCCTCCTTTGCGGTATGATTAGCACTCTTGCCTAGAGCTTGCTAATAACTGTAACCGGTCCTTACCTCCGTGTCAAGGATGGGCAATTCGTCCGTATTACATGCTCAATCGCGGACCGATCGCGGGTGTAGCCACTTTCCCATTCCGCGCAAGCGTGCGGATTGCCCAGCTGAACTGAAAGCAGACGGTAACAACCTTACGACTCTAGCGCTTGCCATCACATGCGAAAGAGAGAAGAGTATAATCGCAAGGATCGGTGATCCATCTGAGCGCGAAGGAGGACGGGTGGTAGCGTATCTGGGGAAGCGAATTATCGGGCTTGTCGGAACGCTGCTGCTCATCTCCATTGCGGTGTTTGCTTTTCTGAACGTCATTCCAGGCGACCCCGCACAGATCGTACTAGGAATCGACGCCGACCCGGCGGTCTACGAAGCGACACGATTACGGCTTGGGCTAGATCGGCCGGCTGTCCTACGCTATGTCGACTGGCTGGTACACGCCCTGCGCGGTGATCTTGGTACTTCGCTTCATCACGAGCTTCCGATCTCGACCCTTATCGGCTCGCGTCTTGCGCTCACGCTGCCCCTAACCGGGATGGCGATAGTGCTGGCAGTCACACTGGCAATTCCTCTCGGTGTCTTCACGGCCACCCGACATAACCGCGTAGGGGACTACGCCGGTCGTTTTCTGATGCAGATAGGGATGATCGTTCCCGAATTCTGGGTCGGAATCTTGCTCATCCTGCTCTTTGCGGTACAACTCCACTGGACCCCAGCCGGAGGGTTCCCCGGTTGGGGGGTAGCGCATGTGGCGATCGTCGCGCTCCTTCTTCCGGCGGTCGCACTTGCGATGCCCCGAGTGGCAGTCCTTGGCCGCTTGGCCCGCGCCTCGTTTCTTGAGGTTCTCAATGAGCGGTACATCACCGCGGCCCGAGCCAAGGGGCTAGCGGAGTGGTGCGTACTCTACAAGCACGCGATGAAGAATGCACTGATCACACTTGTCACTCTCGCGGGGCTGTTGGTAGCGCAACTTATCGCGGGAAGCATCATTATCGAGAACGTTTTCTACCTCCCGGGGGTGGGGCGGCTTGCCTTTCAGGCGATCAGCTCACGTGATCTCCCGCTTGTGCAAGGAATCACGGTAGTTATTGCCTTCTTGATTGCGGCTGTGAACTTCTCGGTGGACATCATCTACGGCCTGCTCGATCCCCGCATTCGCTATCGGTGAGCTCAATGAAACACAGATGCAACATCAATCTGGCATTTGGAGCCGGCATCATCGCAGGCGTGCTCCTTTTTGCTCTACTCGGGCAGTTCTACACCCCCTACCTTCCCGCACGGCAGGACATTGCCTCTCGGCTTTTGCCACCCACTTCGGCCCACCCCCTGGGGACCGATCACCTGGGAAGGGACTCCCTCAGCCGACTGATGGAGGGCGCAGGATACTCACTTTTCGTCGGAATACTTGCCGTGGGACTGGGGGCCGCAGGGGGAACGGCACTGGGAATGATCGCCGGTATCTTCGGCCGATGGGTTGATGAGCTTGTGATGCGGGTTATAGACTTCGTTATGGGGTTTCCCATCATCCTCCTGGCGATTCTTATTGCGAGTGTCTTTGGACCTGGGATGCGCAACAGCATGACCGCTATCGCTGTAGCCAATATCCCCATCTTCGCGCGGCTTGTACGGGGCAACCTGCTCTCGCTCAGAGAGGAGGATTTCGTGATGGCTGCACGCGCAAGCGGCGCAGATACCGGTTGGATTCTTCTCGTCCACCTTCTTCCGCACCTTCTTACTCCTCTGGTCATTCAGGGGACGGTGAGCCTGGGTACAGCAATCCTGGCTGATGCCGGACTCAGCTACCTCGGCTTGGGTGTACAACCACCCCACGCCTCTTGGGGACGAATGATCTACGAAGCACGCTCCTTCTTGTCCCTGGATCCGTGGCTTGCTGTCTTTCCCGGGATCACTATCGCATTCACGATTCTTGGCTTCAACCTCCTCGGCGATGGTTTGCGTGATCGCTTCGACCCGCGCGTCTTCCGGCCGTCAAGGCGGGTCAAGCCACGCTCTAAACGTCGATCAGAGAGAGTGGGTTAGGCTGTGCACAAGCTCCGTGGTCACTTCACGCTTTTCTCAGCCGCTCATCCGTGTGAAGAGAATGCCTCGCCAAACATCTCTCATAATGATGGGCCGCCGGTTCACCTTTGGTGCGAGAACGGTCCATAAGGAACTCACTTAGAGCCTTTTCACTGAGGCAATCCGTTTACTTGACTCCTCTCTCGTTTGTCGCTAATATGTATTGTGCATTACCCCCAAGTGGGGAGGGATCCGTATGCACAGATTCTTAGATTTTCGGGTGAACGTCCTTCCAACGGTTGGAAGGCTGCGTTCGCCACTCTGCAAAGCGACCAGGTGCCTTGAGGTATTTGTGATCGCGCGTCTTAGAGAACCACTTTAGCGCCTCGATCTTCTTGGTATCTGTCAACACACTTCGTTTTTTATGTTGAGTGACGGGGTCTCGGACGAGCACCAAATCAGGAAGGAGGTGAACAATGGAACAGATCAAAACGGCAATCATTGAGACAAGAAGCTTCACCAGTCTTCTCGCAATAACACGCGCCTTGGTTTTCCCTTAAGAGCAGCCCAGGTCAAATCTACACTTGCGGTTGCCTCTCTTAGAGAGCCTCATCCAGCAAAAGACTTTCACAGTATCGAATAGATGCATCCTGTTCTCTGCGCATCGAGGCAGCATTGTGCAGAGCTTCAGCCGTTTCAGAAAGGAGGCAGACGATGAAGGAGATCAGGACAGCAATCATCGGAGTCGGGAATTGCGCCAGTTCTCTGGTACAGGGACGGTTCTACTATGCAGATCCGGAGGCTGCCATTCCCGGGTTGATCACCCAGAACTTCGGAGGGTACCACCCCCATCATATTCACTACGTAACAGCATTCGATGTGGATGCCAGAAAAGTCGGGTTGGATCTTTCACAAGCGATTTTTTCCCCGCCGAACTGCACCACTGTTTTCCAGCGCGAGATTCCGCACCAGGATTGTCCGGTCCAGATGGGCTACATCGTTGACAGCATCGCCCCCCACAACGAGCAGTATTCGGAAGCACAGCGGTTCAAACCGCTTGAGAACGTGTACGTCGATGAACAGGAGGCAAAGGCAGCAATCGTTGATGCATTGCGCGAAGCGCAGGTGGATGTCGCAATCAACTATTTGCCGGTGGGAAGCGAAGAAAACGCAATCTTCTACGCCGATTGCGCGATTGAGGCAGGCTGTGCACTTGTGAATGCCATGCCGGTCTTTCTGTCCAAGTTCTACGGTGGTCGCTTCCGACAGGCAGGGCTTCCGATTCTCGGAGACGACATCAAATCGCAGGTGGGAGCAACGATCATCCACCGTGTGCTGACCCGGCTGTTTGAGGATCGCGGCCAGCCGGTAAAAAGAACCTACCAGCTGAACGTTGGGGGGAACACCGATTTCTTGAACATGCTCGACCGAAACCGCTTAGTGAGCAAGAAGATCAGCAAGACACAGTCCGTCACGAGCCAGATGGGCGAGGACGGGATTGATCCGCAGAACATCTATGTCGGCCCGAGCGACTACGTGCCCTGGCTGAACGATCGCAAGCTGTGTTTCCTGCGGATTGAGGCAGAGCAGTTCGGTGGAGTACCAATGGACATCGAGGTACGCCTCGCTGTCGAGGATTCCCCGAACTCCGCTGGCGTCATCACGGACGCCGTGCGTGCAGCCAAGGTGGCCCTCGATCGCAATCTTGCAGGACCGATCATCGAGGCGAGTGCGTACCTGTTCAAGTCGCCGGTGGTACAGTACGAGGACTCCGCGGCCAGAGATATGCTGCGGCAGTACGCCGTAGGGGCCGAGGAACCGCTATTCACAGCGGTAGCCCACCCTGATAACTAGGAATTTGGTGACGCAGAGTCCGCCGGCAGTGATCCTCGCCGCCGGTAGAGGAGAACGGCTTTCGGGAGGGGAGAGCAGCCCTCCCAAGCCGCTCACCCCTCTCTTGGGTCTAACCCTTCTTGAGCGGGTCATCCTATCCTGCAAAGCCGCGGGGATTAGTGAGGTTTACGTTGTCCTTGGGTTCCGCAAGGAGGAGGTTCAACCTAGCCTTTCCGAGTGGCAAAGAAGGCACGAAGTCTCTATCCACGCGGTAGACAACCCGATCTGGCCGGAAGGAAACGGCACCTCCGTGCTTGCGTGTGCTCCGCATCTTGCATCGTCCTTTCTTGTTCTCATGAGCGATCATCTGGTCGATCCGGCGGCCATTTCGCATTTGATCAAGGAAGGAGTAGACGAGGAGGCCTGTTGCCTTTTGGTGGATCACCGCATCGATCGGGTCTTCGATCACCAAGACGCCACCCGCGTGCACGTCGATGAAGGCAAAATCACGGCAATTGGGAAGGGGCTAGAGCCCTACAACGGCATTGACACCGGGAACTTCCTCTGTCGTCCTTTTTTGTTCGATGCTCTGAAAGAAGTGAGAGCAGAGGGCGACGGATCCCTCACCGGGGCGATCCGCCGCGTGGCCGGTCAGGGAAAGATGAGGGCAGTGGACTACGGTGATCGGTTTTGGCTCGACGTCGATACCCCAGAAGCACTGAAACACGGGCGAAAAGCCCTCCTCAGACAGACTGTCAAGACCGATGAGGATGGGTTCATCGCCAAGTGGTTGAATCGCCACCTCTCCGTTCGAATCTCGGCGCTGCTCCTTGCGCATCCCGTCACAGCCCGACTGCGTCCAACTGCAATAAGCTTGCTGAGTTCCCTCATCGTACTTATGGGCGCGCTCCTTTTTGTTCCCAAAGGCTATACGGCAAGCCTATTCGCTGGAATCTTGATCCAACTGGGCTCGGTTTTGGACGGCTGCGACGGCGAGATCGCCCGATTGACGTTCAGGACAAGCCTCTTCGGTGCCTGGCTGGATACGCTTCTTGATCGCTACGGGGATGCAGCGGTCGCTGTCGGGATCACCTGGGGCTTCTGGCGAGTCCATCCATCTCCCTGGGTGTGGTTTGGCGGGATGATTGCACTAACCGGCTTTCTCCTTACGAGCTACAGCAAGAAGGAGTACGCCCTACGCTACGGGAAAAGCTTTCCCAACGGAATCTGGGCGAGACTGATCAAGCGAGATTTACGACTCTTTGGACTCTTCCTCGGTGCTGTTTTCGGATACCCCTACTTCGCGCTTCTTGTTCTGGGACTGTTTTCGCACGCCGGAATCGGCCTTCTCTTCTGGAAGGTGTCTCGTGGTGTGCAGAACTGATGGCATCGGGGAGCCAGCGTCGTGGACTACTTTGGAAGTCCAGTGAATGTGCACAGCAGACGGCCTGGCAAAGGGCCACCTGCTCGACAGCGGCGATTACGGGTTTGTCACCGGTGTTTGTTTGGTTGAGTAGCCGCATTCCAGGCAGCGCCACTGGATTTCTCCACTGAACAGATTCCAGCGTACTGGGAGCATGTTTCCCCCGCACTGTGGACAAGGAACAACAGACAGGTTTGCCGGTATCGGTGCTTCTTGCGGCCCGGTGGCTATCAAGTTCACCGGCTCCGACATCACAAGACTCACCTCTCCTACCACTCCAGTGGCGGCGTCGGTCAACTTGACCTGCCCGGAAAGGTGAACAGTGACCCCTTCGCGGTTGATCTGCCACAGAACGGCCAACACCGTTGCCAGAAGCCCGATCAGTACGATGAGGGCCACCGAGATCGCGATTCCTTTCATCGGTCTCCTCCTTCCCCTCATTAGGAGGAAAGTAAAACTCTTGCTGAAGTATACGGCTTGCCCGATTTTCTTTGAAACTACACCGTGACGCGTCCTTCGCAAAACACTGGGACGATTGGGTAACAATCGGCGCTGGCGCACAGACGAACGTCCTGTTCATAGCCAAGAGAGATGAGCCATTGCCCAGCCGGGGTGCTCAAGAAGAAGGTTTCCAAATCCCCAACCGGGGTGGGAGAAGGAAGAGCAGACGGAATCGGCTCATCGAGGTGTTCCAGCAGGAGCGCGGCGGTCATTGCGTCTTCCTGTGCCGCTTTTCCTTCTTCTACGCCGGCAAGGAGAAGTGACAACTCCGGTGGAGCCTCATGGTTGATCCACGTGGCAAGGGCCGAGAGATTGAGCGGTGAGCCGATGAGCACGTCACCTAGATGGTCAGCGACCGCGAGCAGTGCAGGAACGCCGTTGCTGGTGGTTATAGCGAGGGCTTTTCCGCTGAGGACACCGCTGGCTCTTTCGAGGGCCAGAAGCTCGGTGGGCGAATTGCCCAAATCGAGTCCGGAGAGTCTCTTCCCACCACGTTCTCCGGCGGTGAGACCTCCCTTGTTCTTGAGCGCTAGGGCCTCCTCCACCGTGGCGACGGGGATCACCTCCATCCCCAGGCCAAGGGCAACGATCACGGTGGCACTCATCCGCAGGGCATCGATCACCACGATCGGCCCGTGCGATTCCCCGAAGGAAATGGCACCGGCGATGCCGCGTGCTACTCGAACGATCATCGCAGGCGACGCACGAGCAGGCGACGCCCTTCCAGGCGCTCCACAAAGACCCGCTCTCCCGCGTGGATCGCCCCTTCGAGGGAGCGGGCGTCCCAATACTCCCCTTTGACGACAACCTTCCCGTCGGGATCGATGTCGGTATGAGCGCTCCCAATTGCCCCGACCATCCCGCTCACGCCGGTAACCGGCCGTTTGCGCTGAATAAGGAGCCCCTTTGACATGACGAACACAAACAGCGCCGTCATCGTACCCACGGTAATGAAGATCGTTGACCAGGAAAGGCCGATGGTACGGCTCGGAATATTGAACAGGGTGAACGAGCCGACAAGCAGTGCAATCACTCCGCCGGTGGTGAGGATTCCGTTGGTCGGTGTGAACGCGTCAAGGACCATCAGCACCACGCCGAATAGGACCAGAACTATCCCCACGATGTTCACCGGCAGGATCTGCAGCCCAAGCAGGGCAAGTGCCATGCAGATGCCGCCGGCGGCGAGACCAAAGCCGATCCCGGGATGGAAGAACTCGTAGATCAGGCCGTACAGGCCGAGGATAAACAGGATGTAAACCACGTTGGGATCGGCGAGGTATCCGAGGAGGCGCTCGCGCAGGCTCGGCCGAATGTCCTTCAACGAGAGCCCTGCGGTCTTAAGAACGCGGCCATCAGGGAGCCCGTAGCCGTCAAGGCGTTCGAGCAGTTCGTCCAGGTCTGCAACGACCAGATCAATCACATTTTCGGCGAGGGCCTCTGAAGCAGTCAGGGAACTTGACTCGCGTACCGCCTGCTCCGCCCACTCCACGTTTCGACCCCGCTCCTCAGCAATCGCCTTGGCGAAGGCCACTGAGTCATTGACAATCTTCTCGGACATGGTGGCGTCCTGCTCCTGTCCACCGCCCAACAGGTCGACCGGGTGGGCGGCGCCGATGTTCGTCCCCGGGGCCATCGCGGCCACATCAGCGGCCATCGTGACAAAGACGCCCGCCGAGGCGGCACGGGCACCGGCCGGACCGACAAAGACGACGATCGGAACCGTTGCACCCAGCTCGGCCATGACGATGTCACGCGTCGATTCCCCCAACCCACCGGGAGTATTGAGCTCGATGAGAAGCAACGCCGCCTGCTCCTTCTCCGCCTGAGCGATGGCGCGTAGAACGAGACCCTTGCTCACCGGATTGATCGAACCGACAAGCGGGAGGCGATAGATAACCTCACTTCCCCACGCGGTGAAGGTCATACCTGCCGCAATGATGAACAATATCCAACAAACACGTCGTTTCATGTCAGACTGACGTTACACCATCCGCGTGCCCGCTCGCAACACGGTGAGAAAAGACCAGTTTTGCCCCTCGAAAGGCTGGCTGCTCAACTATTAGGTAGCCAGGAAATCAGGAAAAGGATTGACTTCCTGCTCCTTTGCATCAGAACTACGGTCTTGTTACTCCTCCTGCGTTCCTGGTTTCCTTATTGCAGGACTGTATGCTCGGGTTTGGGTTACCTGCTTGAAACAGCGAGAAGCCTGCTAAGTTGGGCCGCGGTCCTCTTCAGCTCCTAGGAAGCCAAGAATTCAGGAAGAGGATTAGCCTCCTGCTTTTCAATATCAAGACTACGACCTTGCCTCTTTCCCTGGATTCCTGGTCTCCTTATAGCAACTGGCCTGTTGTCGTCTCATGGCTTGTTGGTTTCCTTATAGAAAAACCGCAGCCAAGTTGGACCGCGGGCCTTTTTAAGCCTCTTAGGAACCCAGGAGGCCAGGAAAAGGATGAACTTTCTGCTTCTTTGTATCAAAACTGCGGTTTTCTTTCTCCTCTTGGATTCCTGGTCTCCTTATAACAGAAGGTAGTAGCTGCTTGAAGAAGTTGTGGAAAAAGAAGCGCTGTCGGTGTACCCTCAATGGCGGCTCCGATGATATCGAGAGACCAGTTCCTCGTATTTCGGCGGCATCTCAACCCCTTCATTCTTCATGGGTTCCTGGCTTCCTCATGATAGGAGGCATGGTCCCTATCTTCACGGAGACAGCAGTTCTTCGAGGGTTGCCAGATCCAGTTTCAGCGCGGTGGGAAGCTTGTAGCGCTGACGTAGGTCCTTCATGTCAGACGCGAAGCGGAACGGTGCCAGCGGATCGGCTGGGAATGTTCGCGGGTCGAGTCCGAGAAGTTCGAGCTCACCGTGCCAGGAGAGAAGCTCGATCCAGTCGTTCAGTCGAGCGGTATCGGGACTACCCGCGAAGGAGGGAAGCAGGGTGAAGTAGATCCGATCGAACGTTCTCCCTTCGAGAAACTCACCTGCAAAAGTGAGACCATCCTCGGTGTTGAAGGGGAGCCACAGCCCGGGGATGCCGGTCTCGATGTTGGTGCGGGGGTTCTGGTGGTTGAAGCAGTCAAACAGGATCTCGTCTTGTTGGGCACCGTCACTCGCAAGATAGGCGTTGTAGGCAAGGAGGCTGTACTCTTTCGGATGGTCAAATTCCAGTTCCAAAACCTCGATGTCGTGCTGGGCAGCAAAGCCCTTGGCCGCCGCGACGAACGCTTCGGGGCAGCCCCATTCGGACTCCCTCCGAACCTCCACCGGGAGATCGAGCGGCCATCGCTCAAGGTAGGCCTCTGGACTGATCCCGCCCAGCCCGCCTACCTGAAGGAAGGACCATTCTGCAATCCTGTACTGAGGCCAGCAGTAACTGCAGTTGACGAGGATCAGCTTTCCCCCGGGAGCGAGATTGTCCAGGATAAATTCCCGATAGCTTTCGGGAAGCGCTAGTAGCTTGATCCGGATGAAATTCACAAACTTGACCAGGGATCGGTCGTGGAGGGCATCGTAATGGCTGATGACCTCGAAGCTCTCGCCCTCGCTTTGCGCTAAGAGAGTCTCCGCCAACGCTTTGCCGGTCTTGTGATAGCTCTCTAGGTCATCCGCCTCTATCGGCGGACGTCGGAAGGTCAGTCCAAACGAGGTGGTGAGAAACGGGGCGTGGAGCAAGGCGGCCAGGTGGGCGATCCCGCCGTTTGGCGAGCCGATAAGGATCACCTCATATTCGCGATCGGTGGCCGGATATTGCGCCACACACCATCCCGGCAGGCAATCGACGTCAAAGCCCTCTAGCTTCTTGCGGGAGTTCCCCACCGAAAGGCGCATCCCCCATTCCATCGCCGCAATCCTTGCGGACTCTGGAAGGAGGCTCACCAGCCCCAAGAAGAGCTTGCTACCGAGTGGATAGCATTCCAGGATGCTGTTACCGTTGCCGGTCAAAGCCTCGGCGACCTCGCGCACGACCCTGGTCCCCGAGTCGAAACTCTCTACCATAATTGCTGACCGCTGGTCCGTCCCCTGGGAAGCGACACCCAGCACAGGGGAAACCACAAGTGTTAAGAAGAGGGCCAACAGGATTGTCTTCGGCCAAGCGATATTCTCACCCCCCTTCTTACAAACATCCACTCCAAAAACAACGGCTGACTGCCTATTAGGAAGCCAAGAAACCAGGAAGAGAATCAACTTCCTACTCCTGTTATCAAAGACTGCGGCCCTATCCTTCCTCCTGTATTCCCTTATAATAAGACTGCAAGTAAGTTCAACTTTGGGTTACCCGCTTGAGACAGCGAGGAGCCATTCCCTTTTATTCGCATTGGTACCAAACAGTTCGTCCAGAATCGGCTCAAGAAGCTGTGGAAAATCCGTGTAGATCCCGCTCACACCCTCCATTTCGGCAAAATGCTCTAGCTGGTCTTCCGCGTTGTAGGTCCAAAGGTGCACCCCGAATCCGAGCGCTCCCAGCCGCGCCACAAGGCCAGACGTGAAGCCAACCGGGCTGGGCGCGTAGACATCCGCGCCCAACTCCTCCAGGTATTCGACAGGATCCCAAGGAGCAACGATCACCAACGCGGCGACCGGGATATCGGGATCGACCCTCTTGATCTCTGCAAGCAGCTGATGGTCGAAGGAAGAGACCAGCACACGAGCTTTCGTCCCAGTCTCCACAATCAGTGTGACGAGCTTTTGCGCGATCACTGCATCGGGGATGTTGTCCGTGGTCTTCACCTCGACATCGATCCGCCAGTCGTGATCCCGGGTGAACTCCAGGACCTCCCGCAGGGTGGGTATCTTCTCCCCCACGTAAGCGTGTTGATCATCTTCGGGGACCTCGCCCAATGCGATCTGGCTGAAGGGGTCGGTCTCAATGAACCACGAGCCTGCGTCGAGCATCTTGAGTTCGGATGCCGTGAACTCGTCAACCCTCCAGGGAGCACGCTCGGGGAAGATCTCCTCCACGTCGGTCGTCCTGTTAAGAGTGGCATCGTGCATCAGGACAAAATCCCCATCCTTGGTGAGCCTCACATCCACCCCCCACAGGTCTGCGCCGATTTGGAAGGCCTTCAACCCTGCCGCCAAGGTGTTCTGCGGGGCCAAGGAAGAGGCACCGGCATGCGCGATGTTAAGCACTGGCCGTGGCCGCTGCGCTCCACGAAGGAAGATGTTGTCAAAGCTTTTCGCTCCTACAGTCAGCCACAAAACAGCAATCGCACCTAATGTGATGAGTATCACAAAGCCGCATTTTCGTGGAGAGATCATCGCTTGACTCCCGGTCCACACGCTGTCACGGTGAAAGCTCCCGCAACTGGGCAAGAAGGATCTGAACCTCCTTTTTTGCCTCTCTATTCCAGAACGGCCAATCCCCAATCGGAGCTTCGAGAACCAGGTTCAATTCGCGCTCGATCAGCTCGCGGTCCCTTATCCCATTGACGTTCCCGAAGAAATCATAAGTAAAGCCCCAGTACTGCGCATAGACCACACGATTCTCCAGGTAGCTTGGGTTAAGTGCGATCACCTTTTCTAGGTGTGTTCTACCTTGGTCGGGGTTTCCTCCGAGGATCTCCGGAGTGACCACCAGCAACGCCCCCAGAGCGCCATGAGCGCTCGCGCCCCAGTAGCTCTCCTCGATGGCAAGGCAGCGCTCGTACATGGCCCTCACGCTGTTCACGCCGAACATCCCCTGCAGGGGATCATACCCGAACAATGCCCCCCAGTTGTTGGCAGTCCACAGCAGGGCCGCCGGATCGCCCAGCTTCCCCACCGCTTCTCCGAAATCTTTCTCCTCCCTTTCCGCGAAGCCGGAGACAAGCCGCAGACCGCGAAGGCCGTAGTCCTTTCCTTTCATTAGGAGATCACGATCCTGCGGCGTGTCTCCCTCACCGAAGGTGGTCAGCTCATAACACAGCTGAGACAGCCGATTGAGCACAAAGGCATCGGATTGCACGGGCAACGGATCCAGGCCGAGAATCACCTCGTAGAAAGCGATGGCCTCCTTCATCCTGCCTTCGAGAAACCTCTCCCGAAACGCTGCATCGGCGCGTTCGACAAGCTCCGAGAAAGACCCCTCCAAAGCAGTGACGGGAAGACCAAACAACGCAGCCGCGAGAACCGCACCCACGAGAAGCACCAGACCGTGCCACACCATGCGTCTGGAACACCGACGATCCAGAACACTCGACAAAACCATCCCCCCTCCATCATCGGGAAGGTGTACACAATCTGCCTGTAGTATCAGGCCGAACACCGCGTACATCGATCTTCCCAATCTTGCCAACCCGGGCCCGCACCGACAACTTGGCGCGTTCTTCAAGCAGTGTTTCGAGATAAGAAGACGTGGCGTTTTCCCAAAGAGCAGATACTGGTATCCAGCTGTCAGGGCAATGCATAGGGGATTCTGCTATTCCCAATCACTCGTCGTACAAGCTCTACAGAGGGGATCTTGCGTTCAAATCCTCCCGCTACGGGGCAATAAACAAGGAGAAAGAGGGAGCTTTGCCGTAGTACAAGGATCTGGCGTACGAATCGACGACATCAAACCCGACCACCACGATCACCGGTTCCCCTGCGACAATGGCGACATCCAACGGGTCGCCGGATTGCAGCGGGAGGCTCAGCTCGAATTCGAAGGAGCCCGTCGATGGGTTCCATTTTCCAACTCCCGTTGCGTCCTGCTGCACGTCAAGAGTGGCCTTGTCGACCGGCGTCCGTGAATACGACGGGTAGTAATAATCCAGTCCCGTTTCAAGCAGCTGCCCGTCATTCGCGGGGACGATGACGATGTTGTCTCCTACGTGCCACAGCGTGCTATCACCGTTGTCGACAAAAAGGAGAGCGCGGAAGGTCTCCCGAGAGGACCGCAGATAGGAGGTCCGGATGCTCATTGCGACATACAGATTCTCGTCATCATGCTGCAGGTACAGCTGCGTGGGTAGGTGACTTGCGCTGCACGAGCAGCTTGTCCTCTGGTAGGTGATGGTGGTCTGTTTCTTGAGCGAGCTGTCCCATTCAGTCCCGATGACCCCATCAAGGCGATCGCATGACCCATAGGGTATCTCCTCGGGTAGGTTTCTAGCACAAACCACGGTCTGTGCTAGCAGAACCAACAGGAGAACAACGATCCCCGCGACTCTCCAATTCCTCAGCCTAGATAGATGATTGCGAACCATTCTCTGCGCCCTCCTTATTAGCATATCCTGGGTTATCGGCCTCAGCATACAACAAGAGTCTGTTCCTAACAAGAGGCGCAAGCCGCGATCACCCACCGGATCACGAAGTCACGGTTTTGAAACCCACGACTTGGGCCCGGCAGTGTGTACTGAGCAGCTCGGCGTAGCGGCCGGCCCAGGTCTCGACAAAGGCTATCGCTTCACCTATTGGAGCGTAGAGAATGGCCGCCACGCTCTGTGTCTCTGGACGGATTTTGGTCGCCATCGCGTCCTTCACCGGATTGCCACAAGGCACCCAGCTTTCCCCTTCACGGCGACAGACCACGATCAGATCCTCAAGGCCGATGACCTGACCAGTGGGATTGAACACGTACGATTCGCCCGGCCGACCGCGCCGCAACAGCAAGTGGGTGCCCGCGAGATCCGCGTCAAAGATCGAGCCCGGAAGCCCAGAGGCAAGGCTGATCGCATTGTTGATGTCAACCGGTCCATTCACCAGCGGGAAGGAATCGCTCAATGCCGCGCGCAAGAGGAATTCACTTGCCGGCTTGCCGCGGCCGGCAGGCTTGTAGCGCCCGTGTCGAAGCATGTCACGTACGCGGGCTCGCAGGTCGGCCGGGACGAAGCCTTCACCTTTCTGCTTGCACTGCTCCAGAGTCTCGACCAGGAAAGACGGCGCTTCGGCCGTGGGCCCCGGTGGAGAGATCCCCTCCGCCCAGATCAGTGCCGGCAACACCGGACAGGGGTGCAGCGCCGGATCCAGTTCCAACACATACGCCCGCTCGGTCATTCCTCCTCCCTCAGACGAAATGGGTGTCCCAGTCTACCAGAACAGGGCCCGCGCGCCACTCTCTGTACATTCGACGTACAACACGATGGCCAGATCAAGCTGCTTGCCCGAATAGCCCCAGAGACTCCCTGCAACTATCATAGTAGGAAAGACCCAGGAGGTGTCCGATGCCGATCGATCCAGTCTGTGGAATGACGGTGGAAAAGGAAACGGCGGCAGCCACGTCCGAATACAAGGGCGTTACCTACTACTTCTGTGCGCCGGGCTGCAAAACGGCCTTCGACGAGGATCCCGGGAAGTACGTACACGGGAAGGCCGAAGCGGAGGCTCAGCGCGGGTGGGCCAAACGCCTCAATCCGTTCGCCAAGCGGAAAACGTAGTTGACTCAAGCACCTCGAGACGCGCGGATCTTTGCCGACATCGCGCTCGGCAAGAGGCTGCATCGCAGTATCTTAGCTCGGAGGTGAGTTCGATGAGTCGAGTTTTGTTGTTGCTCGCAGGATTTGGTCTGGTACTCGCAGTCGGGTTGGTGATCGCCGACCAGCTGAGGCCACCACCCACGGTTCCCGACGTAGATGTCCTCCCCGAAACGGTCGCTGCCACACTGGAGAGCCTGGTGAAGGTGGACGACTACCCGCTATACACAATGAGTTACATCGGTGCCTACAGTCCTGACCCGGCCAGCATCAGCTCGACGCAACACCCGGCCCGGCTGTCCCACGATCACTGTCCCTCTCCCGTGTGGGCGTGTTCTCTGTTCGCCGCCCTGGGAGATGAAGACGGCATGCTCTACGGCCGCAATTTCGACTGGACGTACAGTCCGGCGCTGCTGCTGTTCACCGATCCGCCCGACGGCTACGCTTCGGTTTCGATGGTCGACATCGCCTATCTCGTCGATGCATCCAGCGTAGAAAGCCTGGCAGATTTGCCACTCGCCGCGCGTACTCCGCTGCTTTTTGCACCTTTCCTACCGTTTGACGGCATCAACGAACACGGCCTGGCGATCGGGATGGCCGCGGTGCCGGGAAGTGACAAGCCGTACGACCCCGCCAAGGAGGAGATCGGCTCGCTGGGCGTCACGCGAGTGATCTTGGATCGCGCCCGGACTGTCGAGGAGGCCGTCTCGATTTTGTCTGACTACAACATCGATATGGAAGGTGGCCCGCCGCTGCACTACTTGATTGCCGACCGCTCCGGACAGGCGGTACTGGTGGAGTTCTGGGAGGGAGAGATGGTGGCAAGATCAACGGATTCCGCCTGGCATCTGGCGACCAACTTCATATGCACTGAAGCGGGCGACGAACTCCTTGGACACTGCACTCGCTACGACGCCATTCACACACGGTTGTCGCAGGCAGCCGGTCAGCTCACACCACAGCAAGCCGTCGACTTGCTCGAGCAGGTGAGCCAGCCCGGCAGCACACAGTGGTCGGTGGTATACGACATGAGTCACGGGAACGTACGTGTTGCGATGTGTCGCAACTACGAACAGATTCACCGCTTCACACTCGGACAGCCGACAGGATAGTCAAGCTCGGCCCGTCGATTCGCCGTTCCAATTCGAATGTTCTGCGGCCTACTCGCTCAGACAGATCCGCTGCGCCTTGTAGAACCAGCCGGGCCTGCGCCCCACCGGAACGTCCTTGAGCTTCAGTTCCCAGACAACCTCACCAGCGGGAGTGATCTCGAAGATGGCGGAGTCCTCACTTGATTGGAGCACACCGACGATGAGCGTGTTCCCATTCGGCAACCGGTCCGCATCTCGCGTCGTTCGCAATCCATCTCGAAAGTAGCTCCAGATGAGATCCCCAGTGGTGCGGTCGATCTCGACCACCTGATAGGGCGAGTCCCACTGAAGACAGACAAGCAACCGATCGTCGGGAAGGATCTCGGGTTCGTGCGGGCCGTACGTTCCTCTCTCGGGCGTTGCCTCGAACAGCGTCGTCCAATCCATCGACCAGACAACCTCGCCCAATGGGTTCAGCTCGACGGTGAGATCGAAGTTGCGCAGATTGACAAGCGTGTTGCCGTTTTCTAGCCGCGTCACCGCGTTAACGTGCGTCCAGCCTCCGTCGTCGATTCCGATGTACGGATCAACATCAAACGCCGGTCCGGCCTGCCACGACCACACCAGATTGCCGGACGCATCGATCTCCTTGACGTGCAGGTCGTCCACATCATCGTTGTCGCCGTAGACGTAGAGTGTATTCCCACTCGGCAGTCGATCGGCGTCGTGAGAGACCTCCGGGTCGAGATGCCTCCACACAATCCTGCCATCGCCGTCGACCTCGTAGATCCCGTTTCCGGGAAGCACGAACAGCACGTTCCCGCTCGGCAGCGCCTCGACGTCGAATCCGGGATCCCTGAACCTGCTCAAGGCAGGAGGAACGACGAACTCCCAGACAACCGCCCCTGCCATATCCACCTCGACAATCCGTGGCGGCTGGCCGGGATGGAGGTCTGCAAACAGCGTTGTGCCGTTGCACGCCTTGACTGAATCGTACACGTCCACGTACAGCTCGCCCTCGCCGTGTACGATCAACGTCGCGAGGAACACGCTAGAGAAAAGGACAATGAGTATCTTGATCATGCGTCCTCCCTCAAGGGCCAAACACGTTGCTGCAGCCGTCCGTCCCTCTGTTTGGCACCGACCAGTCCACACGAT
>CAZMOL010000010.1:20069-29376 GCA_964568045.1 uncultured Thermotogae bacterium | reverse complement strand
CGACCATTTTTGAGCTTTCCTTCTTTCACAACCGGTGACATCCTCTTTCATCACCCGGTTTTCTAGGTTGAGCATACCACCACTGTCGACGGGAAACAACGGATGGAAAGTAGCTGAGGAACCGGCAGATATCTTACTTCGTTCAAGATCAAGCCGTGTTTCTTCGCAATGGTTCTGGGGATACATCTCGACATGAGAACACAGGCATCTTCCAGGTTCTGGACCGCCTTAAACCCCCACCATGCTTGTCCCCTTTCCCGAATGATCAAGTCCCCGATCCACGTCGCCGGCAGCTGCCAGCGGCTTTGGCATCGGTTCCTCATGGTCCAATCTCATCCTTTATTCCCCATTCCTGACTCGTTAGTACCTTGTGGCCTTCTCATAAGGAAGTTTCATGCGACGTCGACATTTCGCACCCATACAGGACAACGAGGAGCTATCCAACAATGCGACGTGCTCCGGCGCGTTTGAGAATCCAGCGGGGTTTTCCTAAACTCATGCCTGCAACGACATTCCAGCTTTGTTCCTGATAACAGCTAAGGAGGGGCAGATGGGGTCGAAGACCGACTATCGAGTCATCGCAGAGATGCCGTACGAGCCAGCAAAGGCGGAGCGTGGGTATACCGGACAGACACTCTATGTCAACATTGGAACCGGGAAGATGGAGTCCCGGCCGGTGACGGACCAGATGAAACAGGTCTTCATTGGTGGCCGTGGGTTCGGGCTGTGGCGGTTGTGGAACGCGATCAACGACAAGACGAAGTGGAACGACCCGGACAACGAAATCGTGATCAGCTCCGGTCCGATCGGCGGGATCACCATGTATGCCGGTGCGGGAAAATCACTGGTGGTGAGCCTTTCTCCCACCACGGACTGTGTCACCGACTGCAACGTTGGCGGCTACTTCGGTCCGTACCTCAAGTTTGCGGGATGGGACGCGCTGGAAGTGCAGGGGAGGGCGGACAAGGATGTCATTGTGCTCGTCGATGCTGGAGCGGGAGTCGTACAGCTGCTCGAGTGCCCGCAGAAGGACGTCAACACGCACGTCCTGTCGGAGAGACTGACGCACGCCTTTGCCGATTCGGAGGAACCCCGGGATCTCGTGGCCGTCTCCACGGTCTCTGCCGGCGATGGCGCCGAACACACCCGGATCGGTTGCCTCAACTTCAGCTTCTTTGACATGAAACGAAAGGCGGTTCGCGTGAAGCAGGCCGGCCGCGGAGGGATCGGCAGTGTCTTCCGCGACAAGCGGATCGCTGCGCTGGTGGTGAAGCATCCCGGCGGAGTGCGCGCAGACTCCACCGGCCCGGCTGACCCCGAACGGCTGAAAGCAGCCGGCGCCCGAATCACCAAGGAAATCCTTGAGTTGGACGCCTCACAGAATGACATGCGCAGCGTGGGAACCTCAAACATCGTAGAGGTCATGAATGAATTCGATCTGCTACCGGTCAAAAACTACAAGTTCGGGTCGCATCCGGAGGCAGACAAGATCTCTTCTCCGGTGTGGCGAGAGCGGTTCAGCCAGGGGATGCCCGATGGGTGCTGGTTCGGCTGCACCATGTCCTGTTCGCACGCAGTCGATGGGTTCACGTTGAAGAGCGGTCCCTACAAGGGTCAATCGGTCATCGTCGACGGCCCGGAATACGAGACGGCGGCCGGCAGCGCCAACATGGGGATCTTCGATCCCGAATTCGTGCTGGAGTACAACTTTTACTGCGACACCTACGGCATCGACACCATTTCCTTCTCCACGGGAACAGCGTTTGCCATGGAGTGCTACGAGGCCGGTGTTCTCAATGACGAAATCACTGGCGGGCTTGACCTACGGTTCGGCAACGGCGAGGCGGCGCTTGAGATCCTCCACCAGATGGGTCGGGGGGAGGGTTTCGGAGCGATCGTCGGCCAGGGGATCCGGCGGATGAAGGAGCGCTTTGTCCGCGAGTACAGAGCGGATCCTTCCTTCCTGCAGGATATCGGCATGGAGTGCAAGGGGATGGAGTACTCCGAGTACATGACCAAGGAATCGCTTGCCATGCAGGGCGGCTACGGCCTGGCCAACAAGGGGCCGCAACACGACGAGGCGTGGCTGATCTTCATGGACATGGTCAACAAGCAGCTTCCCACCTTCGAGGACAAGGCCGAGGCGCTGCACTACTTCCCGATGTGGCGAACCTGGTTTGGGTTGAATGGCCTGTGCAAACTTCCGTGGAACGACATCGAACCGGCCGACAATCGGTCGCGTTACTCCGGCATCGACGCGGCCAAGGTACCTGAGCACGTCCAGAACTACTGCGATCTGTTCGCCGGGGTCACCGGAATTGAGGTTACCCCAGACGATGTGATCCTCCAATCGGAGCGTGTGTACAACTTCCAACGTGTGTTCAATCTGCGCATGGGATTCGGTCGGCGTGAACAAGACGCGATTCCGTACCGCTCCGTCGGCCCGGTTACCGAGCAGGAGTACGAATCGCGAGTCGAGCGCTACGACACCCAGCTAAGGGAGGTTGTGGGGGTCGATCCAGCCAGTATGAGCACGGCGGAGAAGGTGCAGGCTTTGCGCAAGTACCGCGAAGAGCAGTACGAAAAGCTGTGCGATGCGGTGTACAAGCGTCGCGGCTGGACGAATGACGGTGTGCCGACTGTGGAGACCCTGAAACGTTTAGACATCGACTTCCCGGATGTGGTGGAGGTTGTCCGCCCGCATCAATAGTAACTGGATATCTTCTTGTGTGAAGCAGGCTCCTCGGATACTGCAGGCCGGGGAGCCGATCTGGAGGTGAGGTCACCATGAAGCGGATAGGAATCCTCGGCGGAACCAGTGCGGAGTCGACTGTCTCCTACTACACGCGGATCACCCGCGAGTACACCCGGCGTTTTGGGGACTTTTCCTATCCGGAGATCCTGATCTACAGCGTGTCATTCCAGGAAATTGCGGATTGGCAAAGCCAGGGCAATTGGGAGGCGATCGCCGCGAAGATGGCGGACGCGTTTCAGGTCCTCGCCGCTGCCGGGGCCGATATCGGCCTGATTGCCGCCAATACGCTACACCGCGTCTACGACGCAGTCGCTGACAGGAGCCCGATTCCGCTTCTTCACATTGTCGATGCGCTGGCGGCGGCGATTCAAACTGCGGGTTGTTCGACGGTGGGACTCCTTGGCACGCGCTACACGATGAAGGAGTCGTTTTACTCCGACCGCCTTTCTTTACACAACATCGCAACGCTTGTCCCAACAAGTGAACAGCAGGAGGAGATTCACCGCGTGATTCACGAAGAGCTGGCCCGCGGGACTCTCCGGCCTGCCTCCCACGCCTACTACCTAGGAGTCATCGATTCGCTGGCAGAGCGGGGCGCAGAAGGGATCATCCTCGGCTGTACAGAGATCCCGCTGCTCGTTGGCGAGGACGATCATACCCTTCCTCTGTTCGATACGGCCACGATCCACGCGGATGCGGCCCTGGAAGCGGCGGTGTCCTAAGCCATTCCGGGGTGTGTTGATCTCTTCAACTAAACCTGGTTAGTATTGAGCAGCCAATCACTACGGTCGAAATCGTCCTTTTTGACATCCGAAGCGGCTTTTAGTATAATTTTGTTGGGTGGTGACCGTGGTATACGAAGCCGAACAAATCAAGGTCTTGGAGGACATCGAGGCCGTCCGCACTCGCCCCGGGATGTACGTTGGGAGCACCGGGCAGCCCGGGTTGATGCATCTGATCGAGGAAGTCGTCGATAACAGCATCGACGAGGCGCTCGGCGGGCACTGCACCGAGATTCGAGTCACTGTCCATTCGGATAACCGGGTTACCGTTATCGATAACGGCCGCGGGATGCCGGTCGGAATTCACAAGGAGACCGGTATCAACGCGGTGGAACTCGTCATGACGACTCTCCACGCCGGTGGCAAATTCGACAACAAATCCTACCACGTAAGCGGTGGGTTGCACGGTGTGGGCGTATCCGTCGTCAACGCCCTTTCGGAGCACTTGACCGTGGAGGTGCGACGAGATGGAAAACTGTACCGTCAGGAGTTCTGCCGCGGGGTGAAGCTTGGTGAGCTTAAGGTCGTTGGGGAAGCGAAAAAGAATGGAACCACGATCACGTTCCTCCCCGATGGAGAGATCTTTGGTGAAATCCAGTACAACTTTTCAAAGCTGTCGCATCGCCTAAAGGAGCTCTCCTACCTCAACGGAGGCCTGCTCATCATCCTGGAGAACGAAGCCGCGGGGATTTCTCGGCGCTTTCAAGCCAAAGGTGGGATTGTTTCGTTCGTCAAGGAGCTCTCCGCGCCCAAGGAACCGATCCACCCTCAGCCAATCTATGTGAGTGGAGAAGAGAGTGGAACCGCTGTTGAAATCGCGATGCACTTCACCGGGAGCTACGACGACTCGATCTTCGCATTTGCCAACAACATCAACACGGTCGATGGCGGAACTCACCTCACCGGATTCAAGAGTGCGCTCACCAAGTTTCTAAACGACTACGGACGTGAGAAGAAGATCCTGCGTAAGGATGATCCGAACCTGCGTGGAGAGGACATCCGCGAGGGCCTGGTGGCAATCATCAGTCTCAAGATCCCCGAACCCGAGTTTGAGGGTCAGACCAAGACGAAGTTGGGGAATCCTGAGGTGGCGAGCCTTGTTGCAGGGATCCTGCAGGAACAGCTTACGCTCTATTTCAGGAAGAAACCGAGGGTTGCACGGACGATCATTGAGAAATCCGTTTCCTCCGGGCGCGCGCGGATGGCGGCAACCAAGGCGCGGAGCATGGCGCGGAGGAAAGGGCTGCTCTCTGCAACAGCGCTGCCCGGGAAGCTGGCCGATTGCTCCAACTCCGATCCAGCGAAGAGTGAGTTGTACATCGTAGAGGGGGATTCAGCCGGCGGAAGTGCCAAACAGGGTCGCGATCGAGCCTTCCAGGCGATTCTCCCACTGCGAGGCAAGGTGTTGAACGTGGAGAAGGCACGGCTGGCAAAGCTTCTCGACAATGCAGAGCTCAAGTCGATTATCACCGCCCTCGGAACGGGAATCCGCGAGGACTTCTCTCTGGAGAAGCTTCGCTATCACAGGCTGATCATCATGGCCGATGCAGATGTCGATGGAGCCCATATCTGTACGCTGCTTCTCACCTTCTTCTACCGCTACCTGCGCACGCTGATCGAAAGGGGGCACGTGTTCATCGCCAAGCCTCCGCTGTACCAGGTGAAGGAAGGAAAGAAGACGGCCTATATGTTTACCGATGAGGAGCTGAATCACTTCCGCAAAGACCACAACGGCAACTTCTCGATCAAGCGATTCAAGGGTCTGGGCGAGATGAATCCAGGCGAGCTGTGGGAGACGACGATGAGCCCAGAAAACCGCGTGTTGAAGCAGATTGAGATCCGAGATGCTTTGGAGGCCGACGAGGTCTTCTCCACTCTGATGGGGAGCGATGTCGCCCAACGTCGTGACTTCATCTGGGAAAACAGCGACAAGATCACCACGCTCGATATCTGAGCCACAGGCCTTGCGTCCCCTAATTACAGGGGAAGGATGTCTCCACTTCCTTTCCTCGGGTTCGGGTACACTAGCTGTCGGTGATCGCAGAGATGAAACGAGAAACGAGAATAGCCGTAGCTTTTCTGCTGTTGTTAAACCTCCTTGTTGCCCCGCTGTTGGCCACACATTTTGGGGCAGGCGTTGCGATCGATCCAACGGGTGTCTTGCTTGTCGGTGTTCTCGCTGACGTAACTGTTGGGGATCTGATCGACATACGAGCACAATTGGGGATTACCACCCAGAACATGGGAGGGTTGATGCTCCTCGGTGGAGCGGTCTTGGCTCACCAGGTGTTCCCACCTTTTGATCCGTATCTGGGAGGCGGAATCGGCCTAGCCCTCACCTCAGGATTCTCAACTGGCTTCACAGTGGAAGGATTGGTAGGCACGCGAGTTGCTCTGTTCGCGCCGGTGGCGGCGTTTGTGGAGCTTCGCTACATCGCACGTATTTCAGAAATCGGTTTGACCGCAGGACCGCTTCTTGCAGCGGGTCTTCTTCTCTCATTTTAGGATAGTGTTCTACTTGTGGATCGCCCTAGGTGCGGTGACCATGCTGTGGGTAGGGTGGAATCTCACCCTTGACGCCCTGTGGCAGCCGACCGACCGGGTGACGGTGCGACGGATCCTCTTTTTGTCCGGCATAACTGAAGGGGAGTCTCTCTTTGACCTTGGCTGTGGTGATGGCAGGATTGTTGTGACGGCCGCACGGGAGTTTGGGGCGTATGCCACCGGTATCGAGATCGATCCTATTCGTGCCCTGTGGGGGAAGGCTTGGATTCTGTTTGCTGGTCTTTCCGGGCGTGCCCGGGTGATTCGCGGGGATATGTACACCGCCGAGCTGTCCGGCGCCGATGTTGTGATTCTCTTTCTCTCCGCCAAGGCGAATCTGCGTCTGCAGGACCGGCTTCGACGTGAACTCAGACCGGGGGCGAGGATCGTCTCCTACTATCATCCCATCTGGGGCTGGAAACCGGACGAAATCGGCGAGGCCAAGGCAGGCCACCAAATCTACCTTTATAGAATTCCGGAGGACGGATGAAGCGGAGCCTTGGGGAACTGGTCGCAGCGCTTGGGATACCCCCGAAACCTGAGTGGCAAGGGATTGAAATCAGCGGAATCACTGAGGACTCACGCTGCATTCGCCCCGGTTATCTGTTCGTCGCTATTCGAGGGTATGTTGAGGACGGCCATAGGTACATCGACGAGGCAGTAGCGCGTGGTGCAATCGCTGTCATCGTTGAGGTACAGGAAGAGGCGCTCACGCCCAGCTGCACCGCGGCGTTTGTAGCGGTCAATGACACAAGAAGCGCGCTGGCTCAACTTGCTGCGGTCTTTTGGGGACATCCTACAACGGAACTGTTCACCGTGGGTGTCACCGGGACGAACGGCAAGACCACGGTCTGCCACCTGATCGCTCATCTGTTGGGTGAGAGAGAGACTGCCCTCATCACTACGATAGCCAATGAGAAACGTAACCTTCGGGCAATCACGACGCCATCGAGCCCTCTCATCCAGGAGATTGCCTACGATGCACTGGTGGCCGGACAAAAGCACCTCGTTATTGAGGTCTCCTCAGCATCTCTTGCACTTCATCGTGTCGATGCGGTCGATTTTGACGTAGCCGTTTTCACCAATCTCACACACGATCATCTCGATTTCCATGGGGATCGGGAGAACTATCTGGAGGCCAAGCTCATTCTGTTTCGCGGGCTAAGACCAGCCGCATGGGCGATCGTTAATGCCGATGACTCCGCAGCCGAGCGGGTGTTAGACGCAGCGCGAGGCTGGCCGTTTACCTTTGCCGTACATCGGGGCGCGGATCTGCAAGCCACCGATATCCGTTGCGAGCGTCATAGGACCACGTTCTCTCTTCGATGGGAAGGCAGTGAAGCGGCGACAACGCTTCATTTGCCCGGAGAGCACAACGTCACCAATGCCCTTGCTGCAGCTTCGGTAGGCATTGAACAGGGCCTTTCTTTGCAGGTGATCGCAGAGCGGCTGGCGTGTGCAAGGAACGCGGAAGGCCGTTACCAGCGCTTTCGAGCACGCAACGGGGCGACGGTAATCGTTGATTTTGCCCACAGCCCCGATTCGCTTGAACGGATGCTCGAGGCAGTGCGGCCGTTTCACACGCGCCTCATCTGCGTCTTTGGGTGTCCTGGGCAGAGTGATCGGAAGAAGCGGCCGCTCATGGGAGAAATCAGCGGGCGCCTTGCCGACCTCACCATTCTCACTACCGATAACCCGAAGACAGAGGACCCCGAGCGGATCATTGACGAAATTGAGGCAGGCCTTGCGCCGACTGGCGGCCGCTATGAGAGGTTCGCCGATCGACGCGAAGCGATTCGTGAAGCAGTGAACCGCGCCCTGCCCGATGACGTTGTCCTCATTGCAGGCAAAGGCCACGAGACCTACCAAATCGTGGGTCACGAGTTTGTCCCCTTCAGCGACGCGGGATTCCTCTGCGAGGAAGGGTTAGCAAAGCAGGCGGGTTAGCTTCTCCGGTCAAACGGACTCGATCGCTTCCGCGACCCGCGCGGCCACTTCAGCAACGGATCCCTCTGCATCAACGGTGATGACATCTTGGCTATCCGGTTCCGGTACCGTGCGCTCGATGTGGGCGTGCCGGCCAGCCGCTACCAAACGCTCGTGACGAACTTCACTCGAGACGTCGAGCCAAATGAAGGAATCAAAAAGGGAGCGATCGACATGGGCAGAGGTGGCAAGTAGCGCGCCTTCGACCAGGAGAATGTGAGTCCCTTGCGCTTCTTCTTCGTTGAGGGTTTTCCGCAACTGATCGATTACCGCTGGATGAACAATGGCGTTCAAATCGGCGAGCGCTTGATCGCTGGAGAATACTGCTGCACTGAGTCGTGAGCGATCTATGGCACCTTGTGAATCCAAGATTCCCTGCCCGAAGCGGGTGACGAGGCGCCAGTAGGTGGAGCTGCGTGGCCGGTAGCTCTCCCAGGCTGCCTTGTCCAGGTCAATCGCCTTGATGCCCTTGCGCTTGGAGAGCGCCTGAGCGATCGTACTCTTTCCACTCCCTGCGTTGCCGGCAAGTCCGATCACCTTCATGACCTGCCAAAGGTAACGCGATCACGGAGGCTTTGGCAAGGTAACCCAGTCGCTGGTCAGGATTTCTCACCCGTAGCCTGATATGTGGGGGAGTTGAGGGAAAAGCTACTGAAACGAATGGAGTGGCTGCGTGTAGATCGCTTGAGGTGATCAGGATGAAATCAAGAATGACGATATGCCTAGCACTACTGCTACTAGTGGGTGCCGCGACCCTTGTGAATGGTCAAGGGATACCAAGTCCGCTGGGGATCGTTCCCGAACCGACTCCACAGCCCCTTACAGTGAGTATCTGGACGGATAAATCGACGTATGTAATCGGCGAGACGCTGCGTGTGTACTACACAGTCAGTCAATCGGCCTACATCTACCTGTACGATATCCAGTCGGATGGGGTCGTGCGGCTTGTCTTTCCCAATGCCTATTCCCAGAGCAACTTCGTTTCTGCGGGAACACATGTGCTGCCGGATCATTCATCGTACCAATACACAGTAACCTATCCCACTGGGCTGGAGAAGCTACAAATCTTTGCCAGCCCGGTGCCGCTGTCCCTCACCCCAAATGCATACGGTGAGCCGTTTCCGATGACGACCCCTGGCGAGATTCAAGGCCGCATCATGGGAATCACTCCCACTCCAACGTGGGTGACCGCCTGGGTGTCGTTCACGGTGAATGCGCCACCTTCCTACGGGTACACTCC
>CAZMOL010000010.1:7681-19969 GCA_964568045.1 uncultured Thermotogae bacterium | reverse complement strand
GGGTGTTGGTACTGGGAAGACGGCCAGTGGCACTACGGCCGTCCCTCGAGTGGGTGGTATTGGTACTTCGGCCCGGATGGAAAGTGGCACTTCTCGATCCGCATTCGTATTGGTGGAAACTAGAATGCGCTACTGATGGCATAACAGCGAGCAGACCCACCAGCCCGACAGTACCCCGACAAGGGCCCGGATGATCACCGGGCCCTCATTCTTTCTCAACTATCGAAAACCCAACTGTTGTACTATGACCACTTGTCTTTGTGGATTCTAGCGGCCATGCGCGCCCTCACATACAATTGGTTTCTAAAAAAGAGGCGTAAAGGAGTCCTTGCCCCTAGGTCCAGAGTCTACATACGGAGAGATCATGGAGTTGCATTGGAACGTTGCACAAGCACGGCTCTATCAGCTTCGGAGCGTGGGGTTGCACGGAAAAACGTACCCCGCGGGAGAGGCTGGCATTCGTCAGTGCTTTTGCGACCAGGGATCGATCCAACTCGATCCGCTTCTTGTACTTGGCCGCAACCACGATTTGGTCATCCAGGCCCGCGTTGATGGAACGCGTCCCGGCGAGACGCTTGATCTCATCCACCGAAAACGTCTGGGCTTTGAATACTGGGACAAAATGCTCTGCGCTCTCCCGATTGAGCACTTCCCTGATTACCGGGCGTTTATGAAAAGCGGCGGAGAGTCGTGGGAAAAAAAGCGCGAGGCCCGGTTGAACCGGGAGCACCCAGGAACATTGGACGCGGTCTATGGGGCCGTTGCTCAACACGGACCGCTCTCAAGTCGGGAATTGAAATCCCTCAAAATAGCACAAGAAGAGCACCGGGAGTGGAAATCGACCAAAACGGCAAACGCTTCCCTGGAAGTCTTGTGGAACCGTGGGAAGGTCAGCGTTTCTCACCGAGTCCATTACCGACGTTACTTTGATTTGACCGAGCGGGTCATCCCGGCTCAATTTCACGGGGCCGACCCGCCGTCACTCGATTCCTTTTGGAGGACCATGCTGCTGCGGCGCGTAAGAGCGGTGGGGCTCCTTCCGGGGCGAGGCGACGCCGAAGTGTGGGCTCTCATGCAGCGGGTACGCCGCATTCAGCTTCCGGAACGGCTTGTTGATGAGGGAGATCTTGCAGTTGTTCAGGTAGACGGAATCAAGTTGCCGTTTTTTGCCCTTCCGCAAGCTGAGGAAGAACTTCGTTTGGCTGAAGAAAAGGCGTTCGACGATTGCGTCCGATTTATCGCGCCGCTCGATCCTCTGGTGTGGGCGCGCAATGCGCTTCTGCGCCTGTGGGATTTCGAGTACGCCTGGGAAGTGTATAAACCGGTGGCGAAACGTCGCTGGGGCTACTACGTCCTTCCCATTCTGTATCAGGATCGATTTGTTGCCCGGTTTGACGGCCGCTTCGACCGCACTACAAAAACCCTGCATGTCCTCGCCTACTACGAGGAGGCGGGCGGATTGCCGTTGTCCCACCTCGCCATCTACGCCGGTTTTCAACGCTTCCTAGCCTACTTAGATGGTGAGCAGATCAAGCTGCCGACTGGTGAAACCTGGACAAGGGAGGCTTAAATGGGATGCGCTCAGGTGATGGCATCTATCCGCGGGGGGAAACAAGCGCGCTACAGCGCCATCTCGTAGATCCGCCAGGTCTTGTAGCGGCGCCCGCCCATCGCCTCCGAGGGGCGCAAAATGAGGTCGTTATCTTCGAGGAGCATGGAGGGTTCGCACGTGCGGTAACCGTGCTTTCGGGCGTAGGTTAAACACTCTAAAAACAGAACGGCATCAATCCCTCGATTGCGGAACTTGGGTCGGATTCCGAAGAACATCAGCCGCACAACAGGAATACGTCGGCGGGTTCTAAGGAGTCGTGCGACCCGCACTAGATCGGTATCCAGGAACCGGTTCCAACGTGGGCGAAATGGAATGTTGGGATCGGGTAGGGCGCCCAGGACAGCAGCGAGCTCTCCGTCAACGAAAGCGAACCGCATCAGGCCGGGGTCGGCGACAATCTTGAGGATGTCGGACATCGCCTGCGCTTCGTCGTCGGTCAGCGGCAGAAAACCCCAGTTGTTTGCCCACGCTTCGTTGTAAATCGTGACGATACGGTCGACCTCCTCGCGAACGCGGGAGAGATCGACCGGGCGCGTCTCGATCTGGCGTCGCGATCGAACCTGGGACACAACGCGTTCGAGTCTTTCATCCGGCGCATCATTAGTGTCGACCCAATATGCGTGATAGTCCTTCACCTTGCTCAGGCCATAGCGTTCCAAGAACTCGCCGTAATAGGGCGGGTTGTGGGTCAATTCCACCGTGGGGGGCGTGTCGAACCCATCGATTAGGATTCCCTGGTGTGGTTCGTGCGTGGCAGTGGAGTAGCCACCGGGTCCGCGCATTGCTTTCATCCCACGGGCCGCAAGCCAGTCTCGAGCTTGGTCGAGAAGTCCCTGTGCAACCACGAAGTCATTGGTCGTCTCAAAGAAACCGAAGAATCCGATTTTGGCGTTGTAATGCTCGTTGAACCGATGATTCACCGCGGCGGAGACTCTACCCAAAAGTCGCTGACCTGCCCGGGCGAGGAAGTGGGTGACCTCGGCATTGCGGTGATACGGATGCGACGGGGTGAGCAGGCCGGTGATTCGCAGGATCCGATTTCCCAACAGATCGGCACGAAGCGGCGGTGTCCAGTTCGGATCTCCGTGGTTTAGCTGCCACGGGACCGCAACGAACTGTCGCAACCGTCGATCGCCTAAAGGGATCTCGTCTATAGTGAAACGCACATCGCCTCCCACCCGTCCGCGTTTAATTCCATTATGCATAAAGAGGTTTGGCAATGTAAGAGGTTGCTGCTTTGCGCAAAGCTGATCAAACATTGTCTGGGGCTACAATCTACTTGCTCGCTAAGCCAAACCGCCTGTGAAAAACTTGACCTCTTGATTCTATGGAGGTATTCCTGTTGCCATGGAGGCGAACAATCATAAGGTTGCAGTACGGCTGTTACAGTTGGTGCAGCGGCACGCAGGGGTCTCGCGGCGCAAAGCACAAGAGCTTATTGAGATCGGAGAGGTAGAGGTAAACGGCAGTATTAGCCGTGATCCCTTCCTCAGTCTGGAACGGGGAGCGCTGCAGTCCCTACACCTTCGTGGCCAGCCACTGCCACTTCTTCCTCGAGAGCCGCGGGTCTATCGTTACTACAAGCCGGTCGGCCAATTGTGCAGCCACGACGACCCCCACAGTGGGAACACGCTCGGTCGAGTCCTTCGGGCTGAGGGCTTCATCGGCTATACCTGGGCCGGCCGCCTCGATCGGGACGCAGAGGGCCTCGTCCTAGTGACGAATGACGGCAACCTTGTGCACCGGCTAACCCACCCTCGTTACCGCGTGAAGAAAGTCTATCACGTCTGGCTTGCCTCCTTCCCATCGGCACAAGAGATCAAGCGGATCTTTGCTGAAATGCGCCGGGGCATTGAGGAGAGCGGGGAGATGCTTCGCATCCTCGATGGCAAGCTGAGTGGCCGCCCCGCCCGAGCGATCGTTAAGCTCGCTGAGGGAAGGAAGCACGAAATAAAACGGCTATTTGTCTACTTTGGTCTGGGCATCGTGCGGTTGAAGCGGGTTGCCATTGGACCGGTTCGATTGGGTAGCCTAGCGCCGGGGACCATCGCTCGCTTGGATGCAGAGGAGAGTGAACAGCTCCATCGTTTTGCCCGAGGGTTCTCCACGCCGTCGGCTTCCAGTAGCACTGGCCCGGAAGATGCTGGAAGTCTATAATCCGGCCATGCGAATTGGTATTGCTCAGATCAATTCCCGAGTGGGCGCGGTCGAACAGAACGTGGAGGAAGTTCTCTCACGCATCGCTGAGGCGAAGCAGGCAGAGTGTGATCTCGTTATCTTTCCTGAACTTGCCCTATGTGGCTGTCCTCTGTTTGAGCTTGTGCGGCGAGCCGGTTTTGTTGACCGGGTAGAGAAGGCCCTGCAAGCGGTCATCGATGCCTCGAATGGAATTGGCGTCATCGTCGGCGGGGTCTCCTCGCCCAAGGCGAAGTCAACGGAGGCTGGTAGAGGCCATAAGCTGCTCGATAGCGCCTTCGTCATCAGCAGTGGTTCCCTGATTGGGGAACAGGCCAAGCTTCATCTGCCATCATTTGGGGGCGTCAACGAGGCCTGCGCCTTTGCACCTGGTCCGGGGACGCAGGTGTTCGAATTCCACGAAAAGCGGCTCGGGATAGACATTGGCGAGGACCTGTGGAGCGACGATGGGCCGACAGATACTCAGGTAAGTCTCGGCGCGGAGTTGATCATTACCATCACCGCCTCCCCGTTTGCAGTCGGAAAGGCGGAAAGCCAGCGTCAGCTGGCGAAAAGACGGGCCAAGGAGAATGGGATTGCCCTCGTCGTGGTTAATCTCGTTGGGGGACAGGATGAGCTGGTCTACGATGGAGGAAGCTTCATCGTCGGTCCAGAGGGAGACTTGTTGTATCAAGCTCCCTTTTTTTCTGAGGGCCTATTCGTTGTCAATCTTGACGACCTTGTGTACATTCCGGCTCCAGCTGAGGATCCGATTGAGTTGGTTCATCGCGCAATCGTCCTTGGAATCTACGACTATGTCCGCAAGAATGGGTTTGCAAAGGTAATCGTGGGTCTCTCTGGAGGAATTGACTCCGCAGTGGTTGCTGCCCTGGCTGTAGAAGCCCTCGGACCGGACGCGGTCACCGGGGTCTTCCTCCCCAGTGCGATTACCTCCCAAGAGAGCCGAGAGGATGCTCATGAAGTGGCCCGACGTCTGGCGATCGAGTGGCTGGATGTTCCGATCGAGGAGGTCGTGACGGCCTGCCGGAATACCCTTCCGAACCAGCCGAGAGGGATCGTTGACGAGAACCTACAAGCGCGAGCAAGGGGAATTCTCCTCATGGCGTTGGCCAACGAACGCTACGCCCTCGTCCTTGCTACGGGAAACAAGTCGGAGATCTCAATGGGATACAATACGCTGTATGGAGACACGGTCGGCGCCCTCGCCCCAATTGCCGATCTCTTCAAAACGGACGTCTATTGCCTTGCCGAAGTGCTCGGTGATCGAATCCCCAAACGGGTGAGGGAAAAGGCTCCCACGGCCGAGCTTCGGCCGGGACAGCGCGATGAGGACGACCTTCCTCCCTACGCGGTCCTCGATCCGATCCTGCGAAAGCTGATTGAACAGAACGCCTCACGCGAGGGGTTGATTGCGCAAGGCTTCTCTGAATCGATCGTAAACGATGTGCTAACTCGGTACTATCGGAGCGAATACAAACGCCACCAGCTTCCCCCAGTAATTTTGGTCTCTGCTAGGCGACGTGGAGGAAGCCGACGGATGCCGATCACGCACGGCTACAGAAATCAGATCAAACAAAGCTAGCAAGGTAAGAATGAGAGTTCCCCCCAGTTCCTCTCCGCCAATCACTCGGTCCGTCCAGAGGATGATGCGAAGGGTATCCGCCTTGCCTCCTCAAAACCTTTCAGAAGCTGTTTGCCGTAAGGAGTAGTTGGAACCAAGAGCTGTTCGATTGACACCCCGTTGTGATGATGATTGGCATGGACGATGCAGCCCTCGCCGGTGTACAAGGCAACATGACCGGGAAAGAAACAGAGGTCTCCTCGCTCTAGGTCCTCAAGCGTTATTGGCTGGCCGATTTGGCGCTGATCCCCTGAATCTCGAGGAAGCCATTCATTGAAGCAATAGTGAAACAGCCGCTGGACAAAGCCGGAGCAGTCGAATCCGAACGGAGAAACCCCTCCCCACAGATACGGAGTTCCGACAGAGCTTCTTGCTAGTTGCACAAGCTGCTTCACATCCATTGTGGCCTTGGCAGTGATAGCAACTTCGCGAGACACATATCCCTTCTCACCAGCGGGCAAGTTGAAGACGAGGCGATCTTCGTCGACTTGCGCGAAAAACCTTGTATCGAAGGCAAACTGTGTCAAGACCTGATCGGTGGAGATATCGCTTACGGGAACGATTGCTTGCCTTACTTTCCACTCCCTACCCTTCCGCTGAAACGAGCTTGAGAGGTGTCGCGTTTCCGCAAAGCTTCGATGACGGTCTGGCGTTTCGATCAGACACCACTCGCCCTCGTCGGACTGGCTGACATCAACTTCCGTCCCGAATAGCGCCTGCGAAACCCGTTCAGATCTCGTTGACGGCTTGGCCCTTAAATCGATGATCGATTTGTTAATCCACTTCATCGGAGAAACGGTGGGATTCGCTCAGGAGCAGTGAGGTCGCTTACATCTTCGCGTTCCCGAATGAGAAAAGCTTCCTTGCCCTTCACCATCACCTCGGCTGGGCGCGGTCGGGAGTTGTAGGTGGAGGCCATGGAAAAGCCGTACGCTCCGACATCGCGTATCGCCAGGTACTCCCCCGGCTTTACCGCAGGCAGCGCACACGCCCGGGCAAGGACGTCCGCACTTTCGCACACCGGCCCGACCACGTCCACCGCCTCCCGTACACCCTCGCGCTTGGTCACCGGATAAACACGATGCTGGGCCTGATATAGGCAGGGTCGGATGAAATCGTTCATTCCAGAATCAACGACGACGAAAGATCTGGAAACGCTGGCCTTTCGGTAGAGCACTTCAGTCAACAACACCCCAGCATCTCCGACAATCGCACGACCGGGCTCGATGATTAACGTTCCTTCCCAATCAGGAGCTGTTGCAGCAACAATCGCAGCAAGATCGACCGGCGCAGCCACGGCCTCACCAGTATAGGAGATCCCCAGGCCCCCGCCAATGTCCAAGTACCGAAGCGCGACACCTTCGTTGGCAAGCTCCTTGATAAGGTGAAAAGCAACTTGCAGCGCCTTTCGGTAGGGCTCAAGGTCGATGATCTGAGAGCCGATGTGGAAGTGTAGTCCGGTAACACACAGTTCAGGATAGGTCGACGCGTACCGGAAAGCGGCCACGGCCTTTGAGACGGGAATGCCGAACTTATCCTGTGCTCGTCCCGTTCCCACGTACGTGTGTGTCTCTGCCGCGACATCGGGGTTAATTCGAATGGCAATCCGTGCAGGATGCCGGTGCTTTTCGGCTAGCTCCCTGATCACTTCCAGCTCACCCATCGACTCCGCATTTAGCAACAGGATGTTCGCTTCCAGTGCCCGCTCGATCTCCCGCTTGCGCTTGCCTACACCAGCGAACACAACGCGCTCCGGTGGAATTCCGGCCGCCAACGCACGGGCAAGCTCTCCTTCCGAAACAACATCGGCACCACACCCTTCCTGTGCTAGGCAGCGAAGGACCGCGCCGTTGCTGTTCGCCTTGACGGCGTAGGCAATAAGGTGCGGTGTTCCCGAAAACGCCGAATCAAAGGCACGGTAGTTTTGTACAATCTGTGAGTAGCTGTAGACGTAACAGGGCGTGCCGAATTGCCTGGCTACATCGGTCAAGGAGACCTCTTCACAAAAGAGCTCTCCAGCTCTGTACGCGAAGAAACCGTCCAGTGCCTGCTCAGGCGTTTTCATCTTAGCTGGACAGTGTGTCTTAGGTGGGAACGACTCGTCAAACTCCACACTGCGACGCTAGCTTCTCATTCGAGGATCCAAGATGTCCCTGACCCCGTCCCCGAGCAGATTGAACCCCAACACGGTGAGCATGATCGCGAGCCCAGGGAAGACGCACGCCCACCACGCCGTGGGGAGATAATTGCGCCCGTCCGAGACCATCACTCCCCATTCCGGAGTCGGGGGTTGTGCCCCAAAACCGATGAACCCCAGTCCCGCCACGATGAGGATGATCCCTCCCATCGCGATTGTTCCCTGGATGATCACCGGACTGACACACATAGGAAGAACATGAGCAAACAGGATCCGCCAATTGGTCGCGCCGCTTGCCCGCGCCGCCTCAACATAGTCTTCTTCTTTGACTGCAAGGGCTTGGCCGCGAGCAAGGCGGGCAAATATTGTCCACGTCGTAAATGCCACCGCCAGAACCACGTTGTTCAGACTCCGGCCCAGCGCTGCGGCCACTACCATCGCCAAGATCAATCGCGGAAATGCCAAGAAGATGTCGGTGATCCGCATCAGGATGTTGTCGATTCCTCCTCCGAAGTATCCCGCAATGACTCCGATGAGCGTGCCGATGGTTCCGGAAACCACCAAGATGATGACGGCAATCGTTACGGAGATCCGTGCTCCGTAGAGAATGCGGGTGAGGATATCGCGGCCCAGGTTGTCCGTGCCGAAGATGTGTGCGTTGGTCGGGCCATCCAACTTGTTAATCGGATCCGTATCATACGGGTCGCAAGGCGCAATGAACGGGCCGATCACGGCAACGAGCAGCAACGCGCCAATCAGAACCAGCCCGGTGAGCGACAGCCGATTGCGCAGGATGTGCCGTGAAAAATCTCTCCATCGGATGGTGCCAAACATTGGCTCAACTCCTCACGTATAGCGAATCTTGGGGTTCAAATAGCCGTACAATAGGTCTACGATCAGGTTGCAGAACGAATAGAGAAACGCGATAAAGATCGTCACCCCAACGACCGCCGGGAAATCAATGGATAGGAAAGATGAGACCGCGTAGCGGCCGAGACCGGGCCAGGAGAACACCGTCTCGGTCAATACGGCTCCCTCTAGCAAGCTTGCCACTCGGAGCCCAATTACCGTGATCGTCGGTAGCAGCGCGTTTTTCAGGGCGTGCTTCAGTACGACCTTAGATTCCCGCAGGCCCTTCATGCGGGCCGTTTTGATGTACTCCTCCGGGAACACTTCTAGCATGCTCGACCGTGTGATGCGCACGATGGAGGCGGTAGACAGCCAGCCAAGAGTAAAGGCGGGCAGCACCAGGTGTCGCAGTTCGGTTACGACTAAGCGCCAGTTTCCAGCGATCATCGTATCAAGAATCAGAAAACCCGTTACGTGCGGTGGTCGCCTGAGATAGGCAGGCATCTGCCCCAACTGAGGAAACCATTTCAACAAGTGGCTGAATAGGATAACAAGCATCAAGCCGGTGAAGAAAGCGGGCATGGATAGACCCCATATTGCGAACACGCGGCCGGCGTGGTCGGGGACCTTTCCCTGCTTCACCGCCGAGATCACACCGAGGGTCAATCCGATCGCCGTTCCCATAAGCAACGCAACCAGAGCCAGCTCCGCTGTGGCGGGAAAATAGCGGAGCAAATCGTCGAGTACGGGTTGTCGAGTTCGGATCGACACCCCCAAATCGCCGTGGAGAATTCCATTGATGTATCGCCCGTATTGTACCCAGATGGGCTTATCCAACCCCATCCGTTCCCGTTCCTTTTCGATTGCCTCATCCGGTGCGTTGCTCGGAAGCACTGCAGCAACCGGATCAGCGGGAATCACGCGGGAGATGAAGAAGGTCAGCGTCATCACCCCAAAGATGACGAAGACCATCCAGACAAGACGTCGAATAATGTAGCCGATCATGATGTCACCAGTCGTGACTCGAAAACGCGGCTACCTCACTGCAAGACAGCAAGGTAGCCGCCCATCTTCGTTTCGACTGTCCTTATTCCTTGTAGATCCCCCAAAACTCAGTGTAGCTTTCGCTGAACATTGGCACAAAGTCTTTCACGTAGTCAGCAGAGACGAACTGATTCAAGGGGTAGAACAGGATGGCAAACGGGCCGTCGTCGAGGACTTCCTGCTGGATATACTCGTACATCTGGAGTTTCTTTGCCTCATCGACCTCGGCTTCGGAGGCGTCCACAACTGCCGTCAGCGGACAGTTGGCGGACGTGTTCCGCCACTTGAGCTGGCGCACGGGCGCATCCGAGCCCGTGGAACAGCAGTGGGCGAACGGCTTGACCAGCGAATCGCCGTGACCGTAGTCCACTCCCCATCCGGCAACGATCATGTAGTGCGCCTGATTGCGATAGAGGGTGTACATCTGAGCTGAAATCAGCTGAACGACCTCGGCCTCAACGCCGATCTCGGCCAGATCCTGCTGAACCTGTACCGCGATGTCCTTCCGCGGCGAGGTCGGCTGACACACAATCTGCGTGCTGAACCCGTCCGGGTAACCCGCATCCGCAAGAAGTTGTTTCGCCTTCTCCACGTCCTTGTGATACGGGGTCGCTTCCAGGTGCCCCGGAATACCCGTCGGCATGAACGTTTGACCGACGATTGCCGCGCCGCTCATGATTCCCTCAACGATCGCATCGTAGTCGATCGCGTACTTGATCGCCTTGCGCACCAACGGATTATCAAACGGCTCCATTCCCTCGTTCATCGCCACGTAGTCAATGCTCCAGCTGGGGGTCTCATAGATGGTAAACCCTTCCTTGGTCTTGAATTCATCGATCGCCTCGGGAAGCAGGTCCCACGCCAGGTCGATCGTCCCGTTTTCGAGCGCGACACGCTGCTGCGCGCGTTCTGGAACGTCGATGATGGTGACGTTCTTCGTCCTCGGTGGCCCGTCCCAGTAGTCGTCGAACCCCTCCAACACCACGCGATCATTCGGTAACCATTCGACAAGCCTGTATGGGCCCGAGCCGGCATCGTGGAACTGCAGCCATTTGTTCGCCCACGGATCATCGGCCGTCTTGTGTTCCTCCACCACCGAGGGATCGATGACGGCGCAGATTCCCTGAACGCCCATGATCGCAGCCATCAACCCTTCCGAGAAGGGGATTTTGAAGGTGACATCGACCGTGTAATCATTAACCTTCTTGACGTTGTCCGCTGTCGGGACGTACTGGTTGAGCATCCAGATCGGTGCAAAATCAAGCGCCAAGGCACGGGTAAACGAGAAGACGACCGCATCTGCGGTCACTTCGTTTCCACTGTGGAATGGCACTCCTTTGCGGATGTGGAACCTCCAAGTTGTCCCATCGTCCAACGCCTCCCAGCTTTCCGCCAAGGCCGGCTTGATGACATCGAAGGTCCCCTCGAAATCGACTAGATTGTCGTAGAGCTGTTCGATCACGACGTTCGTGAATACCTCATACACCCGACTTGGATCCAGATCGACAATGATCCCCATGTCGGCGCCCACTACAAGGGTGTCTTTGGGGATCGCTTGCCCCAGTGCCGGCAGTGCCAGCAGGCCTAATACAACACTGCATAGAATCACTTTCTTCAGCATGCTTTTTCCTCCTTGATACGAACGCAAAGGTCTTCCTCCTGCCCTCCTGTACTGCTATCTAATGCCGCTCCCACCTCCTTTTGGTCCATTTAGCGCAAACTGCAAGAAGTTTCGCCTGCAGGTCCCATATCTCCGAAGTCGACCTTCTCTTTGGCCATGGCCATGTAATCCACGGCAAAAGTGGAGAGGTTGTGCGTATCCTTCCAATGCTCATTCTGTTCGAACATTGATTTCTTCTTTTTTGGGGCATGTATTAGAGGTGGCGTTGTGAACGAAGTCGGGAGCTTAATCATATGGGCATATACGTGTATTCCTGAATTAGCCACGCTTCCTCCCAAGAAAGATCCCTAAGGCTCATCATAGCAGAACGCAGACGATGGTGTCAACCAAGCAAATTGCTGTACGCAAGAAAGTGGTTATGGATATGAAAGATGAGCAACCCTCCTGGCACGTCCTTTCAATCCAACAAAGAGAAAAGGCCCCGACGCTTAAACGCCGGGGCCAAAGGAACGATCTTTTCCTACTCGACGGTAATCTCGACCGGTTGTTCTTTCTCTTTGATCGACTCCTTGAGAGGGACGGTCACCTTGAGGATGCCATCCTCAAACTTCGCCTTGATCGCGTTCTTGTCCACCAAATCAGAGGGGAGTGGGAAGCACCGCTGCACCCGGCCGTACTGACGGCCAACGCGAAAGTAGTGCTCCTCCTTCACGTCCTCGTTGCGCTTCGTCTCACCGGAGATGACGAGTTTGTCGTCCTCCACCTTAATGTCGAGGTTCTCCTTCTTCATACCGGGAAGCTCGGTCTCAAAGACGAGGCTCTTGTCCTTCTCGTAGACGTCGGTACGCCCAACGCTCGGGGCGGTGTCAAACCCAATTCGATCGAAGTCACGAAACAGCTCGTCGATGAACCGAGACAGACCGGTTCCCAGCAAGAAAGGTTCGTGTCTTAGTACTGGAAGTCTCCTAATCATGCTATATTCCCCCTTTCGCTTTTCAGTTTTAGCAGTCAGGCTATCTAACTGCTAGTTGCAGTATAACGCGGTTCTTCCTCCTTGTCAAGACGGTAATGGGGCACTATACTTGTGGTATGCTAAAGTGGGTTCTTATCAGTATTATCCGGGTCTATCAGCGGGTTATTTCCCCGGTGCTTCCGTCGCGGTGTCGCTTCTATCCGACATGCTCGCAGTACGGGAAGGACGCGATTGC
>CAZMOL010000010.1:0-7581 GCA_964568045.1 uncultured Thermotogae bacterium | reverse complement strand
AGCATGTCGTAGATAGGTGTCAGCCACGTCCAGCGGGAGGATTCCTTGAAGTTGTACGAGGATACAACGATCCGGTATGCTTGGGAAGGTGGATAACGTGAAGAAATCAGTGTGTCCAGTGTGTATGAAGGTTGTTGCTTCCGGTAAGGAGGCAACGTGCAGGACGTGTGGCGCCCAACTAGTGCAGGTATCCGAGACTCTGCTCGCGAGCATCCCCGACCACCCTGGTGCACTGGCCGAACTCCTGGAGAAGATTGCCCAAAAAGGGGTCAACATCAAGGCGCTTCGCGCGATGCCAAAAGAAAGCGGCGCGGCTCTTGCATTCTTTTCCGTCGACCGCGTCGAGGAAGCACTCACGATTCCCGAAGTGGAGCGGATTGACGATCTTCCTATTTCCTCTCAAGAAGGCCCTTTGGAGCAACAGTAGGCAGACTGATTTCAGCCAGAGCGCTGACCAGTTTATCTGTCAGAGGGGTGTAGTAGCCTAGGAACCACGATCTCGATTGGCTGGTCTTTTCTTCTGTATCCGTCTTGGTGTGGCACGGCTCCCGGCGTTGACCCGCGTTGCTGGGGATCCGTCCGGCGGCTATGATCGAATATCTCGATCGATTGACGAGGATGCATGTCCGAACAGCAACGAGCGTTACTCTATGGCGATCCATACCGTGTTGAGGAAGCGGTTGCCTCTCGGCATGCCGCAATCCTCACCGAGTTTGCGGACACTGAAAGGATCGTGCTGTTCGGTGACGAGCTAGACCTTCCTTCCCTACGGATCATGCTTCTTTCGGGTTCACTCTTCGTGCAGGGGAGACACTTCGTTATCCGTCATGCGAAAGCGATCCAAGTATCGAAGCAGTTTGCTGTGCTTGTCAACCAGGAGCTGCCCGAGGCAACGTTCCTCACCCTCTTGGCCGATGAGCTGAAGCCGTCAAATCCCATCCTCAAGGCGATGAAGGAATGCGGTAGTGTCCAGGCCCTTCCGCGGGTGAAAGGCAAGGCCCTCGAACGTGCCGCCACCGCGATTCTGACTGAGTGTAATGTAAGACTCGGTCCAGCCGCGCTGAAGTGTCTGGTCAATCGAAGCGATGGTGAACTCCTTACAATCTTCCAAGAGGCGAGGAAACTGCACGCCTTTTCTCCTGAAGGAACACCGGATGAAGACGTGCTTGCCGAACTGTTCTTTGCCGCGGGTGAACCGTCGATTTACCCATTGCTTGACCGCGTCGGCGAGCGGAACCTGCCAGCTACACTTGTTTTACTCTCTTCACTGCACGAGGATCCAGGAAAGACCTTTTCCATGCTCCTGCGCCACCTGACACGAATTCTCATGGTTCGGGTTCTTGTCGATACAGGTGCAACGACTGCAAAAGCCGGTACATTGATGGGATCGCCTGGTTGGCTCATCGGGCGGCTTCTTAATCAAGCGAAGCACAGCTCGCAGAAAGAGTTGTCTGCCGCTGTTGACCTGGGAGTCACACTCGATCTTGCGATCAAAAGCGGGGAGATTCGTTCCATTGATGCGTTGCTGAAGTTGATCTTTGCCGCTACGAGTCCTGGGTTACGCGCACCGGAATATGCCCGGAGAAACCGGCCCGCTCGAGCAGCAGTCTGCTAGCGACAAGGGCGCAGTACAAGCTCCCCACAATGCCGATTCCAAGAGTGATTCCGAAGCCTTGAATAGGCCCGGTGCCGATGACCAGAAGGATCACCGCCATAAACAGGGTGGTGATGTTGGCATCGAGTAGGGTGGAAAGCGATTTTTCGAAGCCTGCCCGCACCGAGGCAAGAGCCGACTTCCCGGTCCGCCGTTCCTCCTTGATCCGCTCGAAGATGATCACATTGGCATCGACGGTCATTCCGATCGTCAGGATAATACCTGCGATGCCGGGAAGGGTGAGGGTTGCGCCAAACAGCACCAACGCGGCAAGGACGATCAGCATGTTCAGCACCAGAGCGATGTCCGCGACGATGCCGAGAATGCGGTAGTAGATCGGCATATACAGCAGAATGATGACAAATCCTATTACAATGGCAATCATCCCACGTCGGATCGAGTCACTTCCCAAGGTGGGGCCGACGAGCGACTCCTCGGCAAAGCCGACAGCCACTGGCAGGGCACCGGTTCGCAGAACAATTGAGATTCGTGTTGCCTCCTCCTTGGTGAATTGTCCGGTGATCGTTGTGGAGTCCTTCACCGACCGCCAACCGTGGCCTGCGGCCTGCTTGATTGACTCGGAGATGACCGGCGCGCTGTAGACTGTATTGTCCAAGACGATTGCCAGCCTGTCATTCACTTTGAGTCTTCGTAGCGCTTCCACGAACTGCTCTGCACCTTCCTGAGTGAAGCTGAGAGCGATAAACAGCCGTCCGGCGGCCTGCACGGATTGAGATGTGCGCACGCGGGCATCGGCAAGAGCCGCCCCGGTCAGGAGTGGCTCTCCTTCCAACAGATAAGGAATGCGATCCCTATCCAGCAGGATCTCCTGGGTCTCCGATGTTTTGACAAGTTCAGAGGTTTCAGCTGTCCCAGCCTCAATCACCTTGTGGAATCGGAGAATGGCGGTCTGGCCGATCAGATTGCGTGCCTCGCCGGGATCCTTGGCACCAGGAAGATTCACGAGAATCCTTTCCGTCCCCAACCGCTTGATCTCCGCGTTTGCCAGACCGTATTGATCGATCCGGTTATTGAGGATAGTGATGATCCGATCGAGTGTGTCCCGCTTCTGGTCGTGATCCATCTGCTCGATGCCCTCCGGTTTGAGGACGAGCCGCGCTCCGCCCTGGAGATCCAACCCCAGATTGATTCCCGTCTCATCCAGTGGCCAAAACGGGTACAGCAAGGCAAGCGCGCCGAAGACGATCAACAGAACCGACCCAAGACGTAGCCAATCGCTTCTCGTCATGTTGCTGTGCGCCATTCGAAGACCCCTTTATCGTTTACGACGTTCGCTTCTCGACGATGCTTGACTTTGCGAGGCGAAGCTTCGCCCCGTCTTCCATGGTCAGTACAACGGAAGTATCACCGATCGAATCAATCGCGCCATGGATGCCGCCAGCGGTGATCACCTTGTCGCCACGCTTGAGCCCACTGATCAGGGCGCTCTGCTTGGCCTGGCGCTTGCGTTGCGGACGGATCAACATGAAGTAAAACACCACCGCAAACACGGCGAGGATTAGAATGAGGGGCATCATCCCCGATAGACCTGTCGACTGGCCCGAATCTTGGGCGAATCCGACACTCCCGAAGAGAAGAATCACCACCCCCAGCATTGGACCGACTATACGTCCCATACGATCACTCCTTGATATTCACTACGCGCAAATGACGATAGGTCCCGATAGAAATGAACACGGTACCCACTACGCCAAATACTGTGGCCACTATGATCTCCGTGTTCCCCGATACGTTCCTCGCCAAAGCGATCACACGCTCCAAAACAAAGAAGAGATCAGCCCAAATTATACAGTATAGCCCCACCAAAATCGACACTTTCAGCCACTCTCTGCGGGTTGTCCAGCGACCAGTAATGTCGTAGAAGACAGTTGCGGCGGGGACGACCATCCACGTGGCGGCTAGAACCGTTTGAGGAGCGGGTAGAACCGCAATGGCGAACAGAAGCAGAAGGTGTCCGGGAAAGAGCGGAAGGAGCTTGGCCGGGGCTTGTGAAGTTAGTGCGGGTCGTCGTGCCCGGAGAATGACGTAGCTCAGGAATAACACGCTTTCCACGCCGATTCCAGCGTTCAGTGCCGCAGAGAAACCGCCGATGAACAGCACAATTCCAACAAGACCGAGGATGAGAGGGTAGGACCAACTGGGAAGAGTTGTGCTGCTTTGCATCAGATCCCTTGTAGAAACAGCCGCGCAAGCAGAAAAAGGAAGCCAAATCCGAGGACGTCCGTAAGCGTCGTGAGGAAGATACCGGAAGCAAGCGCCGGATCCTTCCCCAGTCCACGCATGCCAAGGGGTATGACCACTCCGGTGACCCCTGCTACTACCAGTGTGAAGAGCATCGCCAGGCACGCGGCTACACCCAGCCAGTAGTCTCCTTTCCAGAGGTAGGTGATTATCCCCACTGTCGCTCCAATCAGTATGCCGTTGACGATTCCAAGCGACGCCTCTTTGCTCAACAGCCTCCACCCTACTCGTGGTTCCAGCTCGCCCAATGCCATACCACGGGTGATGATCGTCACCGTTTGCATCCCCGCGCTGCCACCCTGCCCGGCGATCACGCCCATGAGAACGGCGAGAGCTGCTACCTTGGCAATCGTCTCCTCGAACACACCAACCACGACTGCCGCCAACAGCGCCGTTGCCAAGCGGACATACAACCACGGAAGCCGCATGCGCAACGACGAGAACCAGGTCGTATCGACCCGCTCTTCTATCGGCACACTGGCCATGCCGTAGATGTCTTCGGTCGCCTCCTCGCGGATGACGTCGATGACATCGTCTACGGTGATGACCCCGAGAAGCTTCCGCTCGTCATCGATTACCGGGAGAGCGAAGTAGTTGTACTTGTCGAATACATGGGCCACGTCTTCAGCGTCGGCATCTACGGAAACGGTGATCGCGTCGCGCTGCAACAGGTTGTCGAGTTGAGTTTGTGGATTGGCCAAAGCCATGTCGCGCAGGGAGAGCACCCCCTGGAGAATGCCCTGTTCGTCGACGGCATAAGCGTAGTACACCGTCTCTGCCTCCTCCACGCGTCGGCGGAGAAGATCGATCGCTTGTTGGGCCGTCATGTCCAGAGATAGGGCGACCACCTCCGGTGACATCAATCCACCGGCAGTGTCGGGTGGATAGGCAAGCAGATCGGACAGAACCTCGGCCTCTTCTCGATCGAGGCGGGACAGGAGTTCCTGCTGGATGGCTTCAGGAAGTTCCTCTAGGAGGTCGACGGCGTCGTCGGGATCCATGCGGGAGAGGATCCTGATCGCCTCCTCACGATCGAGTTCGGTGAGCAGTTCCGCCGAATCCTCCGGCTCCATCTCACCGAGGGGCTCAGCCGCTGCTTGCCGCAGGGAGAGGCGGTGCACGAGCTCGACAGCCTGCTCCTCGGAAAGCTGGGAGAGCACTTCAGCCACGTCGGCCGGATGCTTGAGCAACAGATCGCGTAGGATGACCTTCTTATCTCGCATAATCCCTCCCAAAACGCTAGGCGTCTCATTATACACGCCGTATCCACTGACTCCACCGAATTCCGCGGCAAACGCAAGACGGCATAAAACACCTTGGCAACTTGGCTCTGAGTCGGTTGATCTTTGCCGGAGGGTGCCTGTCGTTTATGCTAGAGGAGAGAAGCTTAAGTACAGACCAAAGGGAGGAACCCAATTGCCGTCGAACCAACGTCAACCAGCGGATGCCCGTCGGCGATCGGTGGTCATCGCCCCCACGGCGATGGTGGCCACCAGTCAGCCGTTGGCGGTGCAAGTGGGGATTGACATCCTGAAGCGAGGAGGCAGTGCCGTCGATGCGGCGATTGCCGTGAATGCCGCGCTCGGACTGGTGGAGCCGATGAGCTGCGGCATCGGCGGCGATCTATTTGCGATCGTCTGGGATGCGAACGAGGAGCGGCTCGTTGGCTTGAATGGGAGCGGCCGTTCCCCCCACAGCCTAACGAGGGAGGTCTTCGCAGAGAAAGGGCTAGATCACGTCCCGTTGCGCGGCCCACTGTCGTGGAGCGTACCCGGCTGCGTCGACGGCTGGTACGCCCTGCACGATCGGTTCGGCCGGCTTCCAATGGCTGACCTCCTTTCTCCAACGATTCGATACGCCGAGGATGGCTTTCCGGTCAGTCCAGTGATCGCGTCGATGTGGTATCAAGCAACAGACCTTCTTGCAGAAGACCAAGGAGCAGCAGCTACCTACCTTCCCGGTGGGCGAACTCCTGCTGCTGGGGCCCTCTTCCGCAACCCTGATCTCGCGCACGTGCTGCAGGTCATTTGTGAGAAAGGGAAAGACGCGTTCTATCGCGGAGAGATAGCCGAGGAAATCGTCTCTACATCACGCATGCTCGGTGGATTCTTCTCACTTGAGGATTTCGCTGACCACACGTCTACTTGGGTGGAACCCGTTTCTGTCCCCTATCGCGGTGTCGACGTGTGGGAGCTTCCACCGAATACGCAGGGGATCGCGGTCTTGGAGATGCTGCGCATCCTCGAGGGGTTTGATCTCGCAGGACTTGGCCACAACTCCGTGGAGGCGCTTCATCTCATGATTGAGGCGAAGAAACTGGCCTACGAGGATCGGGCGCGGTTCTATGCCGATCCGGATTTCTACACCGTGCCGCTTGACGTGCTGCTGTCGGCCGAGTACGCCGCCAAGCAGAGACAGCGCATCGATGTGGAAAGAGCAGCTCTTGAGTTTCCACCGGAGGATCCTCGGCTTCGTGGAGGGGACACCGTCTATCTAACGGTGATCGACGGCGATCGAAACGCGGTGTCGTTCATCCAGAGTCTCTATCACGGATTCGGATCGGGGATTGTTCCTCCCGGCCTGGGGTTTGCGCTGCAGAACCGAGGTGCCCTGTTCAGCCTCGACCCCAAGCACGCCAACACTCTCGAACCGCACAAGCGGCCGTTTAACACCATCATCCCCGGCTTCGTCACCCAAGATGGTCGGCCCGTCTTCTCGTTTGGGGTGATGGGCGGTGACCAGCAGCCGCAGGGCCAGGTACAGGTCTTGGTCAACCTGCTCGACTTTGGCATGGACGCGCAACAAGCCGGGGACGCACTCCGGTTTAGTCACGACGGCTCTTCCACGCCCACTGGAGACCGGATGGGCGATGGCGGGATCGTGTATTTGGAGCCTGGCATTCCTGAGCCGATCGCCGAAGGATTGCGGCAGAAAGGCCATCGTGTGGAGTACCGCGAAGGGGGCTACGGCGGGTACCAAGGAATCTGGATCGACCCGCAGACGAACATGCTCCACGGTGGGTCTGAGCCACGCAAGGACGGCTGCGCGATTGGGTACTAGTCAGTTATGACCACACGTGGCATTGAACAGTTGAAGAAGGCAGGCGTGTCATTTGAGGTGCTGCCCTATCGTCATGAAGTAAAGGGCGCAAAGCCAGTCGCCGAAGTGCTCAACTTACCCGAGGAGATCGTGATCAAAACGATCGTCTTCCAAGCCGATGATCGGTCGTTTCTTCTAGCACTAATGGGCGGTGATGGTACGGTGAGCGAGAGAAAACTTGCGCGAGTAAGTGGCCACAAGCGGACCTCTCCAGCAGCACCCCGAGACGCCGAGCGGATCACCGGCTATCAAATCGGCGGAATCGGCCCATTCGGACTCAAGCACCCTTTACTGGTGTTCTTGGATGAAGTAACGGCGCAGCACGACGAGATCGTAATTAACGCCGGAGCGCGCGGAACGATGACAAGACTGTCGACGGCCGACCTCATCCGGCTGACGGATGCCACGGTGGCGGATATTCGAATTGAATGACAAGTGTTGTCGAGGCTAGCCTTCCTGGACGTTTCCTTTGAGGCCGATTGCCTCTGCCACCTCGCGCATCCCCGCGATGACGTCCTCAAACAGCTCGGAGAGCTCGACGCCCAGCATGTCGGCGCCCTTCTGGA
>CAZMOL010000009.1:0-32143 GCA_964568045.1 uncultured Thermotogae bacterium | reverse complement strand
TAGTGCTGGATGATCAGGATGATCAACCGGACAATGATAAGAACCCAACCGGCAATGACCACAATCCACACGAGTTTTTTGGCGATGGTTGCCACAGCAAGAAAGATCGTCAGGATTGCCAGGAGCCCAATCGGATCAACCAGCTCGTTTGGCACCGTCATTGAGGGAAGGATGGTATTCAACAGTCTAACGATTCCCTGCCCAATCAGGTGTCCCAGGCTGTAGATAAAGGCCAACAACTGATCGATAATCTCGCGTGCCGAGGAGACAGCCACTGTTCCCTCGGCAGGCTGAGCCGCACACCAGAATCCAGCGGAAGCCCAACAGAGTCCCGCAAGGAGACCCTTTGCCCTCAATGAGAAATGGGGGAGGCGTGCGCCTCCCCCGATGCATCTAGAGGCCAAGAAGAGCGAGTAGCGCAGAAAGGTCAACGTCACCCTGGAGAAGCCCTTCCAAGGTTGTCACACCGAGCATTCCGACCAATGTATTGAAGAAGTTCTCGATCCCCTCTGCTGGGGCAGTCAGAATGACCGGCATCAACGATTCTTGAAGTGACATTCCCAGCGACTCCTCGAGCATGGCAAAGAACTCTGCATTGGCAAGGAAAAACTGTCCCATCGTTGCGGCGAGCAACTCCGGATTGGCTTCGCGCAAGTGTACGATTCCCTGTCCCAACAGGAACCCCAGCTTGTCCAGCGCGGTGAAATACGGGGTGCCGGTCGCCCTCTCTCCAGACAGCCACATGATAAGGGTGGGCTGGGCATCCGCAGGTTCCCAATCAAGCTCAACAACTCCCCCAGCAACCAGTTCCCCACCAGCGAAGTCAAAGGCATTGCCAGCTAGTCCCCCGATCGCTGGGAGGTACCCTCCAATCTCCACCTTATTGACGATCGTGACCTCTTGGTCAAACTCAATGTGCAAACCGGTCACGGCGGATCCAACCGTGTTGGTGAACAACCCCACCGTAAACGTACCCGCCCCGTAGAAGGCCACCTCCACTCCACCTGCCAGCGATGCTGCGGACAGGGCTATAACACACAGCCCCAGCACCGCCCAGCCACACCTAATCTTCGCCATTACCTAACCTCCTTGATCAAAAAGTTTAAGGTATTCTAGCGGCATTCCTTCGGTGTGACAAAGAGGATCCCAAAGCCAAGTTGCTAGTCAGCCGCACAAACGAGCTGCGAAGCAACGGCCTCTGCAACGAGAAGATCCTCCCTCACTGTGACTTTGAGGTTGATCGCCTCTCCGGACACACTCCACACCGGCACTCCACACGCAAGCACAGCCCCCGCATCGTCAGGAAAAGCCAGTTGGCTAGCCTGAAGGCAGCGACAGATCAGCTTCCGCTTGAAGCCCTGCGGGGTCTGCATCCGCAGTAGGCCTTCTCGCACAACCACCTCGGGAAGAAGGAAACCCTCCTCATTGCTGTAGCGTATCGTATCCGCCATCGGAACCACCGGGACACAAGCGCCGTGTGCTCGCGTTCCTGTGACTACACGTTCGATCAACCCCACACTCGGGAACGGCCTTGCCGAATCGTGGATCAGAACGATCTTCCCGTCTGCAGCTTCTACCCCAGCAAGAGCAGAGTCTCTGCGTTGTGCCCCGCCGTAAACGAGCAGGTTATTCGTCGTCAAATCGTCGATGAGTTCTCCTGCGCACTCTTCTTCTCCACGGGCCACTACGAGAACAATCTGGTCGATCAGCAAAGTTCGGTCAAAAACACCTAGACAATGGGAAAGAAGCGGCCTTCCGGCAACTTGAATGTACGCCTTGTTCTGTCCAGCGCCCAGGCGCCTTCCCTCTCCTGCGGCCAGGACAACCGCTGTGACTTCATTGGGCATCGCGCTCTCCCGCCTCTTTGAAGTCGCCTAGGAGGACTCTGCCGTTTCTGTAATCTTGGTCAGGTCTGTCCCGTCTGGTGCGATCATGTAGATTTCCCAGACACCGGAGCGATTGGAGTTGAACAGGATCTTCCCGTTTGCACCCCAGAATGGGTTGACGTCGTCTCCTTCATGGGTCGTGAGTCGGTCGACGGTCAGGGTTTCCAGGCCAGCGATATACAGATCAACGTTCTTCTCATGGCTGGAGGAAAAGACGAGTCTGTCCCCTTGTGGAGACCAACTCGGCGCCCAATCGTCGGCCTCATTCTGAGTCAACTGCGTTGTTGTCCCACTTTCAAGATCACGCACGTAGATTTCGAACCCCTTCTCCCCGGGGGATTCGAACGCAATCCTGGTACCATCAGGCGATAGGACTGGCTCCCAATTCGTCAACTCCGGCCCCTTCTGCTGAAGGAAGCTGCAACCTCCTACCAGTACAAGAACCACTAGCGCAATGGCATTTAGTAAGATCGTCCTTTTCACACTTTGACCTTTCATTTTTCCCATCGGGGATTCTCCCCCGCCGGCTCGACAAAAAGCATCCTTCCCGCCTCAGTCTGGAGTGTGCTCTTAACCGTCGCCTTGATCTTGCGACCGATATGACGTCGCCCATTTTCCACCACCACCATTGTGCCGTCGTCGAGGTAGCCCACACCTTGGCCGATTTCTTCTCCACGATCGATCACTTCCACTGCAATCTCCTCTCCCGGGATGAACGGTGGCTTGACCGCGTTGGCAAGCTCGTTGATATTTAGAATCCTGATCCCCTCTACCTGGGCCACACGATTCAGGTTGTAGTCAGTCGTTACCAGTGTACCGTTCTGCTCCTTGACCAAGCGGATCAGCTTGCGGTCGACCTCCTTAATGGAGGGGTAGTCTCGCGTAACAACACGGATCTTCACCGAATCATCCTGCATCAGCTCACGGAGGATCTCCAAGCCACGGCGCCCCTTGCGACGCCGCAGACTGTTCGATGAATCCGCGATGTTCTGCAACTCGGTCAGGACAAACTCGGGCACGAGGATCTCCCCCTCGATGAAGCCAGTCCGCGAGAGTCCACCGATCCGCCCATCGATAATCACACTGGTGTCAAGATACTTCTGCACTCCCGATCGCGCTGTTCGAACATGACGCGCCGTCTTTGACCCAGAGAGAACCGCGGGATAGAAAGGAATCTCCAACAGGTATCCCACGCGCAGGCCAAGCAGAAGGCTTCCCGCCAGAATGGCTCCTTGAGCAATGCGCACTCCAACGCCCGAGACAAAGACAAGACCGATAGCAACAAAGAGGATCGCTCCGATGCCAGTGGCCACAAAACCTAACGCAAAACTGCTAAGCATGCGCCGCCCCGCTGCTTCCTCGTTTAGAACTGCCGCCAACTGCCTCCAAGAGAGAAACACCACACCCGCGACAAGCCCCCCGCCAATTGCTCCTCCAACCAGGTTTGTTGCCCACTGCGGCATCATCGCGAGTGGGGGGATGAGGCCGTTACAGATTGCTACAACCGCTCCCGCTACAGCCAGAATGGAGAATAATAGCGATCCAGGCATTATTGCACCTCCGAAAGATTGCGAGAGGCGTCCTAGACGTCCCCCCATTTATTTCCTTCAACGTTTATTATAACCAGTCCTTGATTTCATCACAAGATTCTGCTATTGTATACAGCACAATCGGTCGCTCACGAGATTCCGGGGATGAGGGAGGAACAACGCTGAGTGCAAACTGGACCGTTCGAGAAATCCTCAATTGGACACGAGGCTATTTTGAAAATGGTGGAATTCCCCAGCCTAGATTGGAAGCGGAAATTCTCCTTGCTCATACGCTAAATGTCGATCGTTTGCACCTGTACCTGAGCCCGGATAAACCGCTTACCGTTGATGAACGAAAGCGGTTCCGAGATACGATCAAGGATCGACGTGCAGGTGTACCCCTACAGCACTTAATCGGCGAAGCCACCTTCTTCGGATTACGTTTTCGGGTAAACAGAAAGGCGTTTATTCCTCGGCGGGAAACCGAAGAATTGGCGGAGAAAGCACTGGGTCTTGCCCCACGGGACCGGGACATCACTTGCCTTGATCTAGGCACCGGTTCCGGCGTGATTGCTGTATGTCTGGCTCGTTTTCTCCCGCGTGCTTTGGTGACCGCGGTCGACCTGTCATCAGAGGCCCTGGAGTTAGCTCGCGAGAATGCCAAACTCCACGGCATCCTTGAACAGATTATCTTTCAACAAAGTGATTGGTTCGAGTGCATCAGCGGCACATTTGACCTCATCGTCTCCAATCCACCATATGTATCAACAAAAGAGCTTCAACAACTGCCGGTGGAGGTCCGACAGCACGAGCCCCAAATTGCATTGGACGGGGGGGAACACGGAACGGAGCGCATTGAGGAATTTACAGGCAGCGTGCGGAAACACATGCCGTCAGGAGGTATGCTTCTCCTCGAAATCGGGAACGGACACGGGCAAACGGTGATTGAATTGCTGAATCAAGCGGGGCTAGTCGAAACAAGGTTGGAGGAGGACCTTGCAGGAAAAGAAAGGTTTGTGATTGCACGATGCCCTTGATCATTCAAGTTTCCGAACTTCATTTTGCGAGCAACGATGGGATCAAGGTGTTAGAAGACATCCACCTACGCGTCGACCGGGGGGAGATGCTATTCCTTGTGGGCCCAGCCGCTGCAGGGAAGTCGGTACTGCTTGGTCTATTGTCCACACTGATCCCTCCTCAGAGAGGGCAGATTCTTGTACAAGGACGAAATATCGCTCGTCTCAGTCGGAAGAAAGTATCGGAGTTGCGTCGGAGAATCGGATTTGTTCCCCAGGGATTTGCACCCTTGCCCAAGACGGTGTTGGAGAACGTCATATTTAAGCTGCGCACCTTGGGAGACTTCCGCGAACAAGCAGAGGAAAAGGGACTCTTTGCACTGGAGCAAGTAGGGCTAACCGCCAAGCTGGCCATCCCGGCCTCCGAACTAGAACCACTCGATCGTACTCGCCTCAGCATAGCACTCGCTATCTGCAATGAGCCACTCCTGCTCCTGCTAGACGAGCCGTTCGGGGAACTTGAACCGGATGATAGGACCCTGCTCTACCCTCTGCTGGAGCAGATCCACTCCAGCGGACTAACCGTTGTTGTTGCTACCCGAGGCCCGCTTCCAACTACCACTGCAGCGACCTGTCGCGTCGTACAGCTGTTCGAAGGGAGAGCAGAAGTAGAATGACTACGTTCTTGTTCATTCTCAACGAGCTTTTGGGCTCCCTCAATACGAAGAGCGTGGGGGTCCTGACCGCGTTCGTGCTTCTTATCTTTTCCTTCCTTGCCCTATTCTCCAGCCTCTTCCTCGTTGGGATTCCCACAGAAGGGCAAAATGGTCCGTCCCTTACCCCAAGCGAGGTCACGGCCTACCTTTCTCCTCGCCTCTCCCCTGAGGCAGTCCAGGATGTCTACCTGGAGATCCGAGAGTGGGATGAGGTTCGTCAAGTCAATTTCCTATTCGCCCAAGAATTGGAGGCTGGCCAGGCTGGCGGAATCCTCCGAATCCAGGCATTCAACCCCTCTGCCGTCGCTTACCTGTTGGAGCGCCTCGCATCGATCTCTGAAATCGTACGGGTTGATTCGTCAGCAACCCCACAAAGACGCATGCTTCACCTCTCTTCGCCGGTGCGAATTGGCCTTCTGATCGGATTAGCAGTGAGTGCCTTCGCAAGTTTGATCGTGGCCCGACGTGGGTTCAAGGTATTACTCACTGCCTTCGCCAAAGAAATCCAACTGATGCGCCTTTCGGGAACAACAGAAAAAACCATCCAGCCCCCCGTTGTTGCCCTGGGTACTCTCTGCGGTTTGCTGGCCGGTCTTCTGTTGATCATAGCAGTCTGTCTCCTCCACTACGTTGCCGTCTCACACCCCGAAGCGCTTCTTCGTGCCGCCCCCGGTCTGCTCGAATCAGGACGAGTGTTAACGGTAAGTTTGCTGAGTCTGCTCCTTGGCCTCGCCATGGGGGGGCTCATTGGCGTGGTAGGGGCAAGCTACACCGCGTCGCGTACGTTTCAGCCGCATTCGCAATGACGTGCATCAACCCGCTTAAATGACACCTGGTTCGATCGTCTCAGAAGAGACACCGGAAAGTTGTGAAACGTAGTAACGGACTGGGTTCATTCTGATACCTGCGCATCAGCCTCAGTTGAAAAAGTATAGAAACATATATTTCACAAAAACACACGCGCATTCTAGAACTTCCGCTGCCTCGTCTATTAAGAAACTGCATGCTACCCTTCTTCAGGAGTGATGTTTCGTGCTGCGAGAGCCTATCCGACCGAGCCCCCTGTTGAACAAGCAGGCAAGTCCAATTACAACAAAAAGGATTTCAATAAACTTAAATATTAACGAAAAGGCGACCGCCCCTTCCTTGCCTACTCCTACCAGCTTATAGATACCAATTAGCGCAGCTTCGCTTGTTCCCAATCCTCCCGGAGTAATCCAGAGGAAGAAGGAGAGCATGATGTTCAAGGTAAACAGAAGCGACAACTGAGGAAAGCTAAACGTGGTGTGAGCGGAGAAGTGGAAGAAGACCTGCGGCCGGAAATAGACGAAGAACGTGGCGACGGTCTGAATAAGGAAGGCAAGCAAGGTACCTTTCCAGTGGCGGGTGAACGCTTCATAGACTTCATCCTCAGTTTCAGAGACTTTGTTCGCCGCCCGCTCAAAAGCCTTTCGCCAGCGCGGCAGGGGATATCTCAACAATCGAATCATGCGACTGATCCACTTGAAGTTCCCCGCGAAGTTGATCAATCCAACAACAATCCAAAAGCAGATAAAAGGAACTCCAATGATGACGATCCTCTTCTCTACCATACTAACGTGAGGCGAGATAAGTGAATAAAAGCTCCCGATGAGCACAAACACGACCAGGCTAAGGCCGCCGAGAAACCGTTCGACCACGATGGTGGCAAAGATGCGGGTCGCCGGAGCGGGGGTGCGACCAACCACCATTAGTGCCCGGATTGGCTCTCCCCCGAAGTAGAGCGTAGGGGTCAGATAGGTCACTGCGTATCCACTCAGCCGCGCCGCGGTGATGCTATTCAAAGAGAGAGTAATCCCGTACGAACGCAAGATGACTACCCAGCAGAGAATCCACGCAACGATTGTAAGAAGTACATCGCCGGCCACTCCGGCAATACCCGCTGCTCCCAGAGCGGTGATGTGGGCAAAGATGCCTCGCCAGCCCACATAGTAAAGCACCCCCCCGAGGAGCCCAACCCCGACCACTACTGAGAGGGTGTAGTTTAACCCCTTCTTGAGTGGTTTTTTCATATGTGGAATACTAACACGGATTCCTTGTGCCGATCAAGCCTAGCTGAGGTAGCCAAGCCCCTTCAACCGCCGCACGAGCTCAAGGTCGTCCTTATCCCCTAACGGTGCAATTGTTTTCCGAGTGGAAGAATGCTTACTCCATTGCGGACTCTGCAATGACAGTGTGCCCGATAGAAACGCTTCCTCCCAAATCCTGCCGTCCATGTACGTCGGAATCGGGCAACCAAGAAGGTAGAGCAGGTTGGCAGGAAGATCGACCAAACGGGCTTGCTGAATCGTGTGGCCCGTCCTGAATGGCTTGCCGAAACCGATGACGATTCCGTTCATTCGATGGTTGGCGCGTAGCTGCGGTCGATCGAACACTACCTTGGAATAGAACCCGGAAGCCCCTGTTGCAATTGTGCGCAAGTCTTGAGGCAAAAACAGAACATCAGGCGCCTGAGCAAGTCTCTCACCGTGATAGACAGCTTCTCGTCGAAATACATCACCCAACAGTGGTTCATCTGTATACGGGTTTTTTACCCCTTTGAGCCGATCGATGAGTTCCTCGATCAGCCGATCGGCCTCCGCCTCGTCGACGATTCCATGTGGTTCACGCCCTTTCAGATTCAAGCAAAGGTGGCCGATGTCGGCGTGGGAATACACGCGTGTTTTTGCCCAATCAATATCGCTCAACGAAAGAAACAGGGACGAGATCATTCTTGCCAGCCCCGCTTCACCGATGATATCCATGAACGAACTGGCCAGCCCCATTCGATAAGCAATTGGGTACAAAAAAAGACCGAGACGGAGTAACCGTCGCTGGGTGAGACCGAGACGGAAGAGCCTCCGCTTGAGATCCCCAGCAACGCCTCCCTTGGGCTGAAGATAACCGGCTTGCCAGAGCCACGTATTGATAGAGAAGGTGTATTCTTGCGGGCCCATCCCGTGATCGGAAAGCACGATGACCGTTGCCCCCATTTGCCGGCCGATTTCAACAAGCTGACCGACCAATCGGTCTACCTCTTGAAAGACAACAAGAAGTGGATCGATCCCGTGCTTCGTGACACCCCACAGGTCATGCTGGACCTTGTCCGTTACCTGGAAGTGGACCAGAAACATGTCCCAATTTCGGTGATGCATGAAGTGGCGTGCTGCCGCTGCCTTTCCTCTTGCGCAGACGAGTAGTTCCTGAACCTTCGCCCGGAGGCTGACACGATGGGCACACTCTGGAAAGAACCGATAATCAGGAGCGGCCCGGCGCAATTCGCTGTATACCTGCGGAGGATAGGTAGGGGCGCGGTCACGCCGCGGGGTCAGCATACCGGGAACGACAATGCCGTTCACCGGTCTTGCGGGATAAGTCACTGGTAGACCTATGCTCACAACCTGTCGGCCGCTCTCGCTCGCGAGTTCCAAGACAGTAGGATAGCCAATATCCCCGCCATTAATGACGGAAATTACGTAGCTACCCGGCCGACGCTTTGTCCAGCCAAAGACACCGTGTTTCCCAGGGTTGACCCCGGTCTGAAAGCTCGCCCACGCAGGCCCGGTCAGTGGGGGGATCGTGCTCTCAAGCGGTCCTTTTGTCCCCTCGGCAAGGAGACGTCCCAGGCAAGGAAGCTCTCCCGCCTCCACCCACGGCGCGATCAGGTCGAACCCCACGCCGTCAAGTCCAATAACAAGCAATCGTCGTGTCATGCACGCACCTCACAACCGAATGGTAACGAGCGCACCGCCTGCTTGTGCCAGGTTGTGTTGAAGGACAAGCTGTTGCGCAGCAGGAAGAAGGAAGCATCGGAGACAACGATCTCGTGTAACCTTCGGAAAGATCTCCCCACTTTCTTTTAAGAATCACCTACCCTACGGCTAGGATGGTCAAGCGATCCTGGTCATGCGCACGGCAGTGAGTACCCATTTCTTCCAATGGTAACGAAAACGGTGAGGATTCACCGCTGCCGAGACTGTCAGCGCGAAAAGTGCATTTAACGGTAATGCGAGACCCCACGTCATGATCATCGGGATAGCACACCCAGAAAACAAACAGCCGTGTGGGTGTTAGCGCAAAGCGCGTGCAACCGGACAAGGAAAGGATTCGTAGGCTACCGAATTACACCGACGACTCAAATGGATGGCGGGTTATCATCATCCAGAAAAGCAAGGATTAGCTCCAAGGCAGCATTCACCGAGCTTTCTCTGTTCGAAGTTCGATTTCCTGGCCAGTGGAAACACCTGCACCGTTCGCCAGCGGGGCCCTCCACAGCGATGTACGTTGTGCCAATCGGCTTTGCTGCGCTTCCGCCGGTCGGTCCAGAAATCCCGGTAATTGAAACTCCGATGTCACTGCCGAAAAGCTCTCGGCAGCCGCGGGCCATCGCTGCGGCAGTCTCCGCGCTGATTGCTCCGCCCTCTCTGATAACCTGTTCCGGAACCGCCAGCAACCTCACTTTCACATCATTTTGATAAGCAACGATTCCTCCGAGGAAATAAGCAGAAGCCCCAGCCACATCGATGATTCGGCTTGCCAAAAGTCCACCGGTGCACGACTCGGCCACCGAGATGGTCAGCCCTCTCTCCTTCAGTAACTGTCCTACTCTCTCCTCAAGATACACTGTGCCCCTTTCTTGTACCTTCCTTTTACCTTCCTCCAAGTTCCGTTTCAAAGCAACCCGATCAAGGCAGCTCGGCCTTTGCCCATTTGCAGCGATCGTTTAATGGGCAGTGCAAGCAGTCGGGGCAACGCGGACGACACACCTCGCGTCCCAGCTGAATCAAGTAAAGGTGCAGTGTCGCCATGAATTGAGGATCTTTGGGAAGCATCGCGTTCATCCGATCATGAGGATCTTCCTGTGGCTCCACAACACCAAGCCGAGTCAACACTCTGCGAATGTGCGTGTCCACCGGGAAGTAGGGCTTCCCAAGGGAGAAAAGCACGACAATTCCTGCCGTTTTCTTTCCCACTCCGGGCGAGGCAAGCAGCCACGCCATCCCCTCATCGAGGGAAAGCCCCCCAAGGTAGGACAGATCAAGCGACCCCGTCTCCTGCTCAACCCGCTGGAGAACCTGCTTTATCCGAAGCGCCTTCTGTCGGTGTAATCCTCCAACCCGTATCGCCTCGGCAATCTCCTTCACTTCTGCGTCCTTTATCGCAGTCAGGCTCCCAAAACGGCGGCGGAGCGACCGGTAAGCACGGTCACGGTTGCTGTCGTTCGTGTTCTGGGAGAGAATTGTCTTGATGAGCGTCTCAAGCGGATCTGCTCTCTGGAGGGAAATCTCACCGTAGCGCGCGGAAAGCCGAGCCTTGATCCATCTGGCCTTCGCCACGGAGTTCATACCAGTGAGGATAGGCAAGGAAGAGCCTGCATTCAACTAGCAGGCAACGGCACTGTCTCCTACAATCCTTGTAAAGGGAGGGCAATCATGATCGAGGCGCGGTCGGGGAATGATCTAATAGTAAGGCTCATCGATGGAGAGAAGCTCGCCGCTTCTCTTGTGGCACTCAAGGTGGATTCCGGAGTCATTCTGAATGGCATAGGAATGCTAAGGAATCTTGAAATGGGCTATTGGAACGGTGCGGAGTACGACGTAAAACGAATCAGCGAACCCGTCGAACTCCTATCACTACAAGGCAACTTTGCCTGCAAAGGCAAAGAGAGGATGCTACACTGCCACGCCACCGTTGCCAAGCGTGATGGGACGGCGATTGGTGGCCACGTACTCGAAGCCACGGTTCACAATACCGCAGAAATTCTTGTGCGCGAACTGCCGGGAATAAGACTTGAGCGGCGCCTTGAGGAAAGCGGCCTTGCTGGTCTCTATCCCCGTGCTAGTTGAAGGCAGTGACTCGGCGTAGGCCATTCAGAAAAGCGCAGCCTGTCATGCGAGGGTGTGACTCCCTTTGAATCTCAAGGATCTCAAGGAGGTCATCGCCGGTTCCCACGAGGAGACGCCCGGTTTCCCGCAGGACGATCTCTCCTGGACGAACCTTCCCATCAGCAACTCCAGTAAGCGCAGTTCGATGCACCTTGACTCGCGCTTCTTCCAGGTGGGTATAGGCTCCCGGCCAGGGGTTCATGCCCCGTACTTGATTGTGGAGCTCCAGCGCGCGTTTCTGCCAGCTGATCAATCCGTCCTCGCGTCGCAGCATCGGCGCAACCGTCGCCTCTTTTTCGTTTTGCGCAACCGGTTCCAGGGTCTTTGCCTCAAGGCCAGCAAGGGTGTCAAGGATCAACTCAGACCCAAGACAAGAAAGACGCTCGTGCAACTCGCCGGCAGTCTCGTCCCGGCCTATGGAGACCGCACGTTGTAGAAGGATCTTGCCTGTATCCAACCCCGCTTCAATCAGGAAAGTCGTGACCCCGGTCTCCACCTCACCACGGATGATCGCCCAATTGATCGGCGTCGCACCGCGATAGCGCGGGAGGAGGGAGGCATGTATATTGATTGTTCCCAAGGGTGGAAGGGCAAAGACCGCTTCCCTCAAGATCTGCCCGTAGGCCGCAACCACAATCACTTTTGGGGCCGCTTGTCGCAAGAGTTGCAACGTCTCTTCACTGTTAATCCTCTCCGGCTGTACAACCGGAAGTCCAAGCCGGTCCGCCTCGAGGCCCACCGGAGGGCGGCTCAATTCCTGCTTTCGGCCTGCACGTCGGTCCGGTTGGGTAATCACAAGGGTAATCTCGTGTACAGTTGCAAGCGCAAGCAAGGAAGGGCAGGCAAAAGCAGAAGTGCCGAGAAAGACGAGCCTCAACTAAGTCTTCTCCTTCTGTCTTCGCGCATACTCCTTGAGAAGGCTTTGACGTCTGGCTGGACTTAGATGATCAATGAAGAGGACACCATCCAGATGATCGATCTCATGCTGCAGCGCGCGAGCGATCAGCCCTTCTCCCCCCACTTCTATCTCTTTCCCCTCAAGGTTGAGCCCGCGAACACACGCCCTCCGCTTACGGACAACCGGTGCGTCCACGCCAGGAACGCTCAGACACCCCTCCTGGGACTCGTCCTCCTCCCCAGAGGTTTCCACGAGCTCAGGGTTGATTAGGATATGGAATTCACCATCCAGGTCGAGCACGATGATCCGTTTGGAAACACCTATCTGGGGAGCGGCAAGACCCACTCCGCTGGCTCGGATCATCGCCTCCACCATCAACTCACAGACATGCCTTGTTTGTGCGTTAATCTGTCCCACTGGTTCAGCTTTGCGACGAAGAACCGAATCTCCGTAGGTTGCAATTGACATCGAATTTCCCCTTGCTTGTCGTACCACGCCATTATATAGTAACCACCGATATGCAGCAAGAGAAGGATCTTTTGAGCAACCAAATCGAAAAGATCCTCCAGCTGGAACGCGCGAACGGCTATGCCGACGACGCCGTAACCTGCGGCCTGGAGGAGTTCATCCGGCGAAATCTTCCGGAGGCCCTGTCCCTAGTGGCCGGATACGGAAATGCCAGCTACTCGATGCGACAACAGACCGTAGTCTGCCTGCTCGAACAGCTGGAATGCGAAACGGACGATTCAATTTCCAAGTCGAAGGCGGAATACTTGCTTTCTTCCATCGGCCATGCCAAAGGAGTTGGAAGCAAACGTGCCGCACTTTTTGAGAAACTAGGGATTCACACGATTGAGGACCTGCTGACCTACCTTCCGCGCCGCCTCGAGGACCGCTCACACTTCAAACAGATTGGGGAGCTTACGCAAGGGGATGAGGCCTGCGTACGTGCCAAGGTCCTAGCCGTTGATCAAATCCGCATACGTGCTCAGATGACCATCATTAAGGCCGCCTTGGAAGACGATACCGGCTTGCTCTATACGGTCTGGTTCAACCAACCCTGGCTTGCCAAGCAGCTTCCCCAGGGCGAAATGATTGACCTGTACGGAAAGGTAGAACAGCACTACAGAGAGTTACAGATGCGCTCACCCGTGTGGGAACCAGCCGGTGATCGTATGGAAACAGGGAGGCTCGTCGCCGTTTACCCAACAACCGAGGGCATCAGCGATCGCGTCTTGCGCGCGGTGATCGCGCGTAACCTGGAAATCTACGATGGAACCTTCCAAGACCTGCTCCCCGCCCCACTCCGCAAGAAACACAATCTTCTTCCAAAACGCGAAGCCATTCGCTCGATTCACTTTCCAGAAGATCGCAACACGTTCGAGACAGCCCGCCGCAGCCTCGCCTTCGAAGAATTGTATCTATTGCAGCTCGGCCTGGCCGAGACAACCAGGACCGGTAAGGGAAACCCTCATTCAGATTCCGGTGTGCTCGCCAACTCGTTTCTGGGTGGCCTCTCCTTCCAGCTCACTGCTTCCCAGAGGGCAGCCCTAAGGGAAATCGTCTCCGATCTACGCAAACCTTCCCGTATGTTGCGTCTCCTCCAAGGAGACGTGGGATCAGGAAAAACGGTTGTGGCCCTCACGGCCTCTTTGTACGCAATCGGCGCCGGATACCAAGTGGCATTCATGGTCCCAACCGAGATCCTTGCCGAACAGCACGCCCTGCGATTCCGCCAGCTCCTTTCTGGACTACCAGTCACCGTGACACTACTTACCAGCGGAACCAAGGAAAAGGAGGCTCTGAAAGAGCAACTTTCACGCGGAGAAATCGACCTGCTCGTGGGAACACACGCTCTCATTCAGGAAGACGTATCTTTCCACGCACTGGGGCTCGTAGTAATCGACGAGCAGCACCGCTTCGGTGTAGTACAGCGCACGTTGATCGAAGAGAAAGGCAAGCAGGTTGACCTCCTTGTCATGAGTGCTACTCCAATTCCGCGGACGATCGCCCTTACACTGTACGGCGAGTTCGACATCTCTTTGATCGAGGAAATGCCCGCAGGAAGGAAGGACATCCGCACAGTGTGGGTAGCACAGACCCGGCGAGACGAAGTGTATTCTGAGATCCACCATCTTCTCGACACAGGAGGAAAGGGATTCGTCGTCCTTCCACTGGTCGATGAGTCAGAGAAGCTCGACTTAAAAGCGGCGGTGCAAGTGGCAGAAGAGCTATCCGCCACTTACCAGAACTTCGGGGTTGGCCTCATCCATGGCCGTCTGGCAACAGCGGACAGAACCCGCGTGATGAACGCCTTCCGGAAAGGCGATCTCCGCCTGTTGGTCACGACAACGGTCATTGAGGTGGGAATAGATATTTTAGACGCTGACTTCATGGTGATCGAACATGCAGATCGCTTCGGACTATCGCAGCTTCACCAGCTACGCGGCCGCATCGGCCGGGCCGGCCAATCGGCTACGTGCTTCGCCATTGGTGAAGCAAAAACCGACGAGGCAAAAAGGCGCCTCACTGCCTTTAGCACAAACCAAGACGGTTTCTCCATCGCTGAGGAAGATCTGCTGATTCGCGGGCCGGGTGACTTACTTGGAACGCAACAACATGGGTTCCTCAGTCGATTACGTGCGGTTGATTTGATCCACGATCTGGACCTAGTCACTGAGGCGAGGAAGGAAGCACGAAACACCCACGAAGAAGGCCCTTCTCCCCATCTCATTGCAGAAGTGGAAAGACGGTTCGGTGACGTGCTCAAGTGGCTGCGAGTCTAGCAAAACGGTGATGTTAAATGAAGTGGGATAAACGCCATGTGGCCAAACCGGCGCTCCGACTATTTGGCCAGCGTCAAGCGCCAGACTCCGGGGTTCCGCGCACCCTCTAGTGGATCCGCGTCCCCACTCGTCTTCCTCCCGCAAGCGCTGCTAGGTTTCCTGATTTGCCAAGGTCAAACACCACGATGGGAAGGTCGTTCTCTCGGCAGATCTCCACCGCGACAACATCCATCACCCCGTAGCGACAGGCGATGAACGTGTCAAAGCTCAACTCCTGTAGCAAGTGAGCCTCTTTTTGGGTATCGGGATCCTCGGTGAACACTCCGGCAACGTTCGACCCTTTTGCTAGGAGGTTGGCTCCGATCGCTGCGGCACGAAGAGCGGCTGCGGTGTCGGTGGTTACAAGTGGACTCCCGGTTCCACCAGTGAAGATTACGACCGCCCCGTTCGCCATCGCCGCTCGTGCGTTGTGTGAGGAGATGGGCTCGGTCAGCTCGGTGGCAATCGCTGATTGTATGACCGCCTCCCGCCCTGCTTTCTCCAGGTAGGCGCGAAGCGCCAAACCATTGAGAACAGTTGCCAGCATTCCCAAAGTGTCGGCCTCGATCCGGTCAAGCCACCGGCAACGGGCTCCGCGAATGAAATTTCCCCCGCCGACCACGATCGCCAGTTCGATATCGGCAAGCGTAACAATCTCGTCCGTGATGTACCGTAGGGAAGTTGGGGAAAGTGGGCCTTCTTGACCCTTCAACGCCTCACCGCTCAGTTTAAGGAGGAGGCGAGGAGGGGCGGCTTTCAATCGACCCCTTCGCCGATCTCGTAGCGGGCAAATCGCTTAACGAGGATACTCTCGCCCGTTCTGGAGCACAAGTCGGCCAACAGATCCTCAACCACACGCGAGGGATCCTTCACGAAAGGTTGCTTCAGAAGACAGGCTTCGGTGTAGAACTTCTTCAGCCGACCCTCGATGATCTTCTCCACTATATGAGGAGGCTTTCCTTCTTTCTCAACCTGCTTGCGGTAGATCTCTTTCTCTTGCTCAATGTCATCCACAGGGACGTCTTCGGGAGCAAGGTATCGGGGTCGAGCAGCGGCGATGTGCATCGCAAGCTCACGGGCAAACTGGCGAAAATCATCGCTGTTGGCAGCAAAGTCCGTATTGCAGGCGACCTCCACCAGAACACCCACCTTGCCGCTGTGGTGTACGTAGGCCTCGATTCGACCGTCGGTCGCCTCGCGTTCCTTATGAGCAAGGAGCTCCTTGCCCTCCTCGCGCAGGATCTGCTTTGCCTTCTCCGCGTCACCGTTTGCCTTGGTAAGGGCAGACTTGCAATCCATGATTCCAACGCCAGTATCGGCACGCAGTCTCTTGACGTCTTCACTTGTGATGGTGGCCATCCGTCCTCAGTCCTCTTTGGAATCCGCGATTTCTGCGGTTTCTACTGTCTCCTCGGCGTCGATTTCAGCGTCCTGCCGGCCTTCCTCCGTCGCGGTTTCTTCTACCTCTGTCACCTCTTCGCCAGCAGGAGCCTCTTCTTCGGCCGGTTTCCCTTCTTCCACCACAGTTGCCTGTTCCTCTCTTTCCTCCTGTCGACCCTCACGGCCCTCCAGAACCGCATCGGCGATACGAGAGGTAATGAGCTTGGTGGCTTTGATGGCGTCATCGTTTCCCGGGATGGGAAAGTCGATCGGATCGGGATCACAGTTTGTGTCTACAATAGCAATAACGGGAATCTTGAGGATGTTCGCCTCGCGTATAGGGTTCATCTCGAGACTCGGATCGATGACGTAAAGCAAGTCGGGCAGCCTTTCCAAATGTCGAAGTCCCTCCAAATTCCCCTTCAATTTGGCCATCTGACGGCGAAGACGAGTTGCTTCCTTATTGGGTATGTGTTCGATAGAGCCGTCCTCAACAATTCTCTCAAGATCTTTCATCCGCACGATACTCTTCTTAATGGTGGCAAAATTCGTTAGAGTTCCACCGAGCCATCGCCGATTGACGTAATGAGCTCCACAGCGACTCGCCTCCTCAGCAATCGTCGCCTGGACCTGCTTCTTCGTGCCGACAAAAAGGATCTCGCCACCTTCGGCAATTCGATCCCGAACAGTAAAATAGGCCTTCTTGAACATCTCAACAGTCTGTTCAAGATCGATAATATGAATCCCCTTTCGCTCTGTGAAAATGTATCGGGTCATCTTGGGGTTCCACTTTCTCGTTCTGTGACCGAAATGAACACCGGTCTCTAGTAGTTCCTTCATCGTAAGGACTTCCACATCACCCTCCCGATAATGCGCTCTGTAAAACGGAAGTATAGCAAACCGTCATTGGCGCTTCAATCCAGGAAATACAAGCTAAGATCGGTATCAGGGAGGAGATTGACCCATTTGTCCTGCCCTGAACCGCCTCCTATAATGACAGCCAGAGGCCAGAGAAGATGAGGGAGAAACAGCCCGTACAAACAGACAAGATCACTCTTCGTGACCTTCCAAAGAACATCGAAGCAGAACAAGTTGTCCTGGGCTCTGCGATTCTTGAGCCGGAGGGAACTATCCCTGTATTGCTCGAGATGCTGAAGCCAGAGTACTTCTATCGCCGAGCACACCGCGTTATTTTCCGCACCATTCGCGACCTGTTTGACCGGGGAGAGCCTGCGGACATCGTAGCCGTCGCCAACCGCCTTGAGGAGAAAGAAGAGATGGACAAGGCAGGCGGACGAATCTATCTCAACGAGCTTCTCGATCGGGTCACAACCACGACCAGTCTAGAATACTACGCTGACATCGTGCGCAAGAAGGCTACACTCCGCGCCTTGATTGAGGCAGGCGGACGAATCGCTGAGCTTGGTTACGATGAAGTCCCCGACACTGACGAAGTACTCGACAAAGCGGAATCGCTCATCTTCAATATTTCCCGCCGGGACTCAGCAGGTGCTTACTTTCTTATCAACCAATTCCTCTACGAACACATCGATGCATTGGAAGAATTGCACCGGGATCCGGAGCGACATACGATTACGGGATTTTCTACAGGATTTCCGAAGTTAGATGAAATGACCTCGGGGTTACAACGCTCCGATCTGATCATCCTCGCTGGCCGACCAGGAACTGGCAAGACGAGCTTTGCGCTCACCTTGGCACGGCACGCAGCCATCCACGAGAAGGCAATCGTGGGAGTTTTCTCCCTGGAAATGACCAAGGAGCATCTCCTCGAGCGGCTCTTGTGCGGGGAAGCACAAGTCAGCCTACATCGACTACGCGGGGGCTACGTACCTCCAACCAAGTGGCGAAACATCGCCAACGCTGCAAGCAAATTTCAGAAGGCCACGATCATCATCGATGATACCCCCGGTGCTTCCATCCTGGAAATCCGGGCCAAGGCGCGGCGGATGGCCGCCCAGCACGGTTTGGACATGCTCATCGTGGACTACCTCCAGCTGATCGAGGGGTCGATCCGCACCGACGTGCGCGAGCAAGAGATCGCCTACATATCTCGCTCTCTGAAGAAACTTGCCCGCGAGCTCAACATCCCGGTGCTTGCAGTCTCACAGCTCAATCGGGCCGTAGAACGCAGAGAATCAAAGCGCCCCCAACTTGCAGATTTACGTGAAAGTGGAGCGATCGAGCAAGACGCCGATGTCGTCGCTTTCATTTACCGCAAGGACTACTACGATGAGCCTGCCGACGCTAGCCAAGGCGGACAGGGCGCAGGGAGTGAGGCGGATATCATCATCGCCAAACAGCGCAATGGCCCACTAGGGAAAATCACCGTCAACTTCCACAAGGCCTACGCCAGCTTCTACCCCCTGGCCCGTGAAGAAGGACCGCCCTTCTAGCAGAACGTGGTGCGTCTTGGACGCGGAAAGCAAGCCCCCGTATAATCCCCCTGAATTCTCGATCTACATGACAGGAGGAGCCATGGCGTATCCCGCGCAGTTTCGCTATACCCAAAACCATGAGTGGGTGACCTTGGAGGCAAACCAGGCAAAGGTAGGGATTACCGAATATGCACAGGGCGAGTTGGGGGACATCGTCTTCGTCGAGCTTCCCACTCCAGGAACCGAGGTCAACAAGGGGGAGAGTTTGGCCACGGTGGAGTCAGTGAAGGCAGTGAGCGACGTCTATGCTCCGGTGAGCGGCAAGGTGCTCGATGTGAACCCGAAACTTGAATCCTCACCAGAGCTGATCAACCAAGATCCCCACGGTGCCGGCTGGCTCGTCCTCCTCGAAGCAAGCGATCCGTCCGAGGCAGAGACCCTTCTCGACGCAGCCGGTTACGAAAGCCATCTCACTGAGAAATAGCCCTACGATGCGTTACATCGCAAATACCGATGACGATCGCCGCGAGATGCTTGCGACGGTTGGTCTTGCTTCGCTGGAACACCTATTCACCGATATTTCAAAACGGGTAAAAGACCGCTTTCAACCGCTCGGTCTCCCTGCCCGAACCGAGATGGAAGTAGCTCGTGCCCTGGAGGAATTCGTTCGCTCGAACAATGATTGGCAAGCAAGCATTTCATTCCTCGGAGGTGGGATTTACGATCATTACATTCCGAGTGTCGTTTCTCATGTTACTTCGCGATCCGAATTCTACACTGCATACACCCCATATCAGCCGGAGGTAAGCCAGGGGACGCTCACAGCAATGTTTGAGTTCCAAACGCTCGTATGTGAGCTAACGGCGATGGAGGTCGCCAATGCCTCGATGTACGACGGTGCGACCGCCCTTGCCGAAGGGGTGCTGATGGCCGAACGGATCGTGGGCAACAAACGTGTCGCAGTCGCCCAGTCACTATTCCCCCATTATCGCCGTGTCGTGGACACGTACTGCTGGGCGGCCGGAATCGAAGTGGTAGGGTTACGTACCACAACGGATGGTCGCTGCAACACGGCGAGAATCCCGGACAAACTCTCAAGTCTCGTTATCCAAAGCCCGAATGCCTTCGGGGTGATTGAGGAATTAGAGGGACTGAAAGATGCACTCGGCAGGACCCTACTGATTGTGGTGACAAACCCAATTTCGCTGGGACTGCTTGCTCCTCCCGGCCAATTCGGCGCGGATGTCGTCGTTTCCGAGGGACAGCCGCTTGGGCTCTCATCCTCCTTTGGCGGCCCTCTGCTCGGTCTTTTCGCCACCCGCAAACGTTACCTGCGCCAGATGCCTGGCCGAATCGCCGGACAAACGGTCGATACGAAAGGGAAGATTGGCTACACGATGGCCGCTCAGACTCGCGAGCAACACATTCGACGGGAGCGGGCGACATCCAATATCTGTACCAACTCGGCTCTGTGCGCGCTAGCCTCAACCGTCTACCTTGCAAGCCTCGGAGCAAATGGGCTCCAGGAAGTGGCCCGGTTGAATCTGGAAAAGGCCCACTACCTGGCGCAGCAGATCACCTCTCTTCCCGGTTACGAGCTCGCGTTCCAGGCCCCCTTCTTCAACGAGTTCACCGTTCAGGTCCCCACCAACCCACAACAGCTCCGAGCGGGCCTGCAAGAAGAGGGATTCCTGGTCGACAACCCCACCCAACTAGCAAGCCTGGGAGTGGCCGATGCTCTTCGATTCGCAGTGACCGAGAAACGAACAAAAGAGGAACTCGATCACCTGGTGAAGCAACTAGGAGAGATTCGATGAGTAGTATTTTTGACCGCAAATGTCCTCAAAGAGCCGGTGGCCTCTTTCCGACACCGGACGTTCCCGCCCAAGGGGCACAGAAGCTGCTCCCTGCCTCCCTGCTGCGACCGGGAGCACCACGGATCCCTTGCCTCAGCGAACCGGAGATCGTTCGCCATTACACTCATCTATCTAAGCTGAACTACGGAATAGATGACGGCTTTTACCCGCTTGGGAGCTGCACGATGAAGTACAACCCCAAGATCAATGAAGATCTGGCTCGTCTCCCCGGCTTCACCCAGGCGCATCCGCTGGCTGATGGAAAGCTCGTTCAGGGCTCTCTCAAACTGCTTTTCGAGATGTCAAAGCTATTGAGCAAGATCGCCGGACTGGCTGACGTCACCCTGCAGCCAGCAGCCGGAGCGCACGGTGAGCTAACGGGAATGTTCCTCGTGAAGCGCTACTTCGAAGAAAAAGGTGAAGACAAGCGCTGCCGAATCCTCCTGCCAGATTCGGCACACGGCACCAATCCTGCTTCTGCGGCGCTTGCCGGCCTCTCCGTTACCGAGATCCCTTCCCGGGAAGACGGGACGGTTAATCTAGGCGCACTTGAGGAGGCTCTCGATGAAACCGTCGCAGCGATCATGCTCACCGTTCCCAATACCCTGGGGATCTTCGAGGAACAAATCCTCGACATCACCGAGATGGTGCATGCTACTGGAGGACTGTGCTACTTCGATGGGGCAAATCTCAATGCTTTTCTTGGCCGGGCGCGCCCGGGTGACATGGGGGCGGATATCTTCCACTTCAACCTCCACAAGACCCTCTCTACCCCACACGGCGGTGGCGGTCCTGGTGCAGGACCTGTTGCAGTGGCAGAGCAGCTGGTTGAGTTTTTGCCGGTACCGCGGATCGTTCAGGACGACGCAGGCTACCACTTGGATTGGAACTGTCCCCACTCGATCGGCAGCATCCATTCCTTCTACGGGAACTTCGGAGTGATTCTCAAAGCGTATAGCTACCTGCTCCACCTCGGAGATACGGGATTGCGTGAGGTAAGCGAAAATGCCGTTTTGAATGCCAATTACCTCCAGGAGCGCCTCAAGAAAACCTATTGCCTGCCTTGCGATCGGCTGTGCAAACACGAGTTCGTCCTCTCCGCGAAGGGGATTGCGGAAGGAATCAGCGCACTCGATATCGCCAAGCGCTTGATCGACTACGGCTTCCACCCTCCGACGATCTACTTCCCGCTGATCGTCCCCGAGGCCCTCATGATCGAGCCGACCGAGTGCGAGGGGAAACAAACACTGGACCGATTCATTGAGGCGATGGAGCAGATAGCGGTTGAGGCGAAGGAGACTCCTCAGCTTTTGCATGACGCGCCGCAGCGCGCCCCGGTGTGTCGCCTCGACCAAACCCGTGCTGCGCGTCAACCGGTGTTGACGCATCCATTCGACGATTCCTCTGGCTAGAAGCAGCGGAGTTGGCGCAGACCAAAACTACCTGACATTCCACGACACGTTTGGAGCAGTACAGGCTCGCTCTCGCTTGTTGGCCAATTCTGTTCCCCCGTTACAGCAGGGCCTGTCCTATCGATGCTCCTCAATTGCTCCTACGATCCTGGCACAGCATTGCTCGCATAGGACTTCATCCCCTCCCTCAACCATCACCCGAATGAGCGGCTGAGTTCCAGACGGCCGGACAACGATTCGCCCTGCCTCTCCCAGGCGACACCGCTCCTCTTCGATAGCCTTTTTGATGGGCGCACTCTCCAGAAGCGCTGCTGGGTTCCTTGCACCAACGTTGCGTAGCACCTGCGGGTAAAGCGGAATCTCTTCTGCCAGAGTGAGTAGATCAACTCCACGCTCGTGAGCGATTTCCAACAGTTTCACGGTGGTCAGAATCCCATCGCCGGTAGAGCTGTGATCAGAGAGAATAATATGGCCAGACTGTTCACCCCCAATCTTCGCCTGGAGGGCGATCATGGCTTGGGCTACGTTTCGATCGCCAACAGGGGTGCGCACCATCTTTACTGCCTCCCGCTCCAACACTTGTTCGAGGCCAAGATTGCTCATCACCGTGGCCACGACCAGGGGTGGAACAAGGGTCCCTTTCCGTTTCATGTGGAGTGCTGCAATTCCCATCATTCGATCACCATCGATCGTCTTCCCCGAGGAAGAAACAAGGAGAACCCGATCGCCATCGCCATCAAAGGCAACTCCTAAGTCGGCATGGTGTTCCAACACTGCTTCGCGAAGTGGGGTGAGATGCGTGGAGCCGCAGCGCTCATTGATCCGTTCGCCGTCGGGCGAAGTGTGAAGCTCAATCACTGTAACATTGAAGTGGCGCAAGACACGCGGTGCAATGGCTCCGGTTGCGCCGTATGCACAATCAACCACGATTGTGCACCCAGCAAGGTCAACCTCCTCTATCTCGATCGCTCCAGTAAGAAAGGCCGCGTACCGAGTTGCCGCCGCCTCCAATGAAACGATCCTTCCTATTGCCTCTGTGAAATGAGGAGGGGCATCAAGAGCTTCCTCGACTGCCGTTTCATTCTCTACGGAAAGCTTCATGCCTCGGTAATCGAAGAATTTGATCCCATTGTCCTCAGGCGGATTGTGCGATGCGGAGATCACCGCGCCCAAATCGGCACGTTCGTCCTTGATGAGAAAGGAGATCGCTGGGGTGGGGATCACTCCAGCAAGGAGAACGTCACACCCGCACGCAGCAAACCCTGAAGCCAGAGCACCTTCGAGCATCGAACCGCTCACCCGTGTATCTCTTCCAATAATGATCCGGCCCCCGTGGGAGACAAGGGTACGCGAGACGGCCCGAGCGAGAGACAGGACCAGCTCGGGAGAGAGGTCCTGGTTCGCTCTCCCCCTCACGCCATCAGTTCCAAACAGCGATCTCATCAGTGTAACCAACCCGTCTCATGAGTGAAAAACGACACCGGCGTCAATGAAAAGTGAATCTCACCAGGGCTTCCCTCCGGCCAATCGCGATCAGCGAAGAGCGGGGAGAATTGAAGGTTGAAGCAGAAAATCTCAGCACCCCCTACGAGAAAACTACCCACCGGCAGTCCCTTCGTTAGCGAACAAATCCCCGATATGAAACTCTTGAATACGCATTTCCAAACAAGTCTATCCGATTCCGGCTAGACCACAAAGCCTCTAAGGAGGGGCCAGACGGACCACATCACCGACGAGCGGAACAAAACCGGTCGTTTTCACACCATAGGCAATTCGATCACGCACTTCAACAATGACAATCTCACCTTTTACACCAAGAATGTCGTAAGCGAGGATCACCCCAGTCGCAGAGTCGATGATAAGATCCCTCGTTTCGAGCGTCTGGAAAAAATCTCCTTTGCTCACTCCTGAAGAGGTACCCAGGTTGATCACGACGCGTCCGTCGGGAAGGATCCGCGCTATCTGTCCTTCCATCGACAGCGAGATCGGCTCTTCAAGGGATAGTGCGCCCTCTGTAATCATTATCCGCGGGGCGACCTCTTCCATCCCACGCAGCAGTTCAGAGACAAGTTGATTGAGTACGCTATCGGTAGCTTTACCAACAATCGTATCAGCAAACTGAGAAGTTCCCACCGTGATTTCTTCGAGCGGAGTAAGAGTCAGTCCGCTTCCTAATTTAATCTGAAAACTAGCCGTGGCAATATAGGCAGCCCCGTCCCACAACTTTGCGAAGTACATCCCGGGACTCATCTGTGCGTTCCACATGTCGCGCTGGTCCCACAACCACTTCCCACAATCGCCAGGGGTAACGTACTGCCAATCGAGCCACTTGACAAACTGCCCTCCAATAGTATCAATCTCAACTGTGTACCAAGCCGCTGCACCCGAATTTCGGTATCCTATGTGGATTGTCTCACCAATGGAATAGTGGGACATAGTCGTGCGCAATCCACCCAAGCACACATCGTTGGCGTCCAACGGGGACAGGGAAAGGATCTTTCCGATGCCAATAGAGAACCCTGTTGTTCCCTCCTCTTCCCCTTCGGCCGAGACGACCTTCTCGATCTCCGTTGTGTACACGTTTACCAATCGAGCCGAGATGCCCATTTCTACTGAGGCGCTACTAATACTAAACAGTCCAAGACTTAGCGAGGACCGCTGTACATTGACCTTGTTGACGGAACCGACAATCAAGAGGTCAGCACCAAGGTTCTGTCCGGCAGCGGCAAGATCCTGGGTCAGAAAAGGATTAAGGCTACGTTCTTGCATGACCGCCTCAAGTTCACTCCGCTCCAAAACCCGCACACCTCTCTCCACCAATCTCTCCACCAATGCGTCGGCTATTCCTTCGCCGACATTAATGAACCCGGAACTGCTTCGGTCATCAAACCGAGCTACAGCCACCTTGAGGGTAGAATAGCGAGTTGCTAGAGTAGAACTCATCGGAATAGCGAGCGTAACAACGAGGGAATTGTTCCCCTCGTTCGATTCATCGATGTTGTCGAACGGTTGATCGACCTCTACCGTGATCGTGTGGGCGCCCGCTTCTGCACGCCAGGTTGCTGAGACGGTCTTGGAGTGACCAGCACCAAGACCAAACGGCACCGTTGGGGTCTCAACCTGCATGCTATCCACGGTGAATCGGACATAAAACGCCCTGTCAGCGCCGTGAGCCCCTACGTTTCTTATTGTTGCTGCAATCGTTGCGGTCTCGCCAGCGACAGGACTCTCTGGCAGCAGGCCAATATCAATGACGACGAGGTCTGATTTAGCGTGGATCACCCCGGTAACAAAGAGACCAATCAACAAGGCGATGAGTGGAATGAAACGCTTCACCATCTCCTCCTTCGAGCGATTCTACGTCCCTATCTACACAAATACCAACACAGAGTTTCAGCGATCACCCCCAGCTTTCCGAAGGATTTCCTCTGGTGTGGGCTTCTCATCGCGCACCTGGAGGAGTGGAAAAATGGCCGCCGCCGCAAGGGCAACGGTTATTAGGGCCACCCCAATCCCCAACAAATCGGCAAGAAGACCAATCAGTGGCGCCAGTCCAGCCATCAACAAGGTGCGAAGTTGCGCTTCCACCGAGAGACCTGTCGCCATCGTCCGATGGGAAATCATGTCTGAGAGGCAGCCAACGATCATCGGCCGACGAACGTTCTGCAACAAATGCAGTCCAAGGAAAGCTGCAATAGCAAGTGGGTATATTCCAATCCATGTTGCGGCGCACCTGCGCCAACAAGAAAACCTGCCCCTACAAGATATGTGAGATTCACTGTAGAGGCGAAGGAGCCTGCTCGTCGCTGCACACGACCGGCGCGTTCCTGGCAGCGAAACTTGTTGCCACATAGATGAGGAAGTAGAGAGACCCAACAATGACCGCCACGCGTTGATCTTCGTTGAAGGAGAGAAGAATCGGCAGGGCCAGAACCTGATACTGCATGATCGGCTGGAGATAGTCCTTGGTCGACTTGAACACCGCATCGAAACTCCCGCTGTTGAACAGCCCTCGCAACAGCCGTGGTTCTCGGAGCATGTGAAGGAAATTCCCCCCAGTTTAGGCCAAGCGTTTCTTCAATTTCCACTTCCAGCTGCCTTCAATTGCAGTAATCGCACCGTCCAACTCCTTGGGATAAGAGGCCAGCAGGAAGAACGCCAGGCCGTAGGGAAGGAGTGAAGCGAGGAAAACAACGCGGTAGCTGCCCACGTAGAAAACGAGACCAGCCGCAAGAAGTGCGGCAACTGCTGAGCCAAACTGGGAGGCAGCGCGGGTATGCCCATAGTAGTGAACCTTCAGGTGCGAGATTCCGTTGTTTCGCAGATATTCGAGGATCATCGCCTTATGCGTCCCCGACCGGAAGGTCTCGCCAAACGCAAACAGGACCATTGCCAGGACGCAGATCGAGAAACGCGGGAATAGGTAAAACAGACCAAACGACAGAAGATACGAGCCAAAAGAGGCAAGCATTGCCTTTCTCCTTCCGTAAGCGTCTGCCACCACGCCGGTCGGGATTTCAAGAAAGTTTGTGCAGATTTCGCGGATAGAGAAGAGCGCCCCGATCTCCAGAAACGACAGGCCCATCTCGCGAAAGAAGAGGACCAGGAACGGATCGAAGAAACGCAAATTCTTCAGAAACCCGTACAGGCAGAACTTATGGTACATCAGGTCTTTGGGTATCGTCATGTCTTACCCATTCGGAAGCTACCAGTGAAACACCCTCCAGCTCACGGATTTCCTGGCATCCCCCGTTCACTCAAGATTGGCAGAAACAGGCACTGCAATTCATTCCCCGCCAAGCGGTACATGCCTACCTGCTAGCTTCGCTTCATATGCACTCCAATGCCACAGGATCCGAATTGGGACAATGCTCCTCCACATTTCCAGGCGCAATAGCAAATCCACAGCATACCAACCCAGCCAGACAGGTGTGTACCGTCGAACGAACCTGTAGCACGGCCAAGTTCTCTTTGCCAAATTGCCGCCGGTGAAAAAACGGAGTGTGCATTACCTCAACCCCGCAGCAAAGGATGACCAGCTTAGACAAGATACCCCTGCTACCGTCAATCAGCCATGATTCCCCTTTCGAGTGACGTTTTGCCGTTGATGCCCCTCCCGTGTCGTTCCGAATGCACCTGCATGAATGTCTGTTAGTATGCCCACAGCGGAAGTCCTTGAGTACACATTGTCTACAGGGATTACACAATATACGCTTACCGTGTTCACTCAGCGTGAAACGAGTTTCACAAATACTTGACTTCTTTCACCGTCTTCGTTATGTTGGCTACATGGCAAATGAGAGGTTTCCCGAGCTTGGCAGCCGAATCCGAACCTTGCGCCAACGGAAAGGCTTAACCCTGAAGGACCTTTCAAGACAATGCAAGCTCTCAGTGAGTTTTCTCTCACAGATTGAACGAGGATTGTCATCGTTTTCGATCCCCTCCTTGCGCGCCATCTGCCAAGCACTAAACGTTTCACTGCCTGACTTGCTCGTGCTTTCCGACGGTCCGGGCTTGGCGTTTCTTGCAGATCCGAGACCGCCCGAGATCACCAAAGGAGACAACCAATCGTACATCAACTTATCCGACACATCGATCAAATACCGCTTTCTGAGCGGAGGCTTCCCTGGCCGACAGTTCGAGGCACTCATTGGCGAGATGTCCCCCGGCTACCACAATTCCCCCATATCACACGAAGGAGAAGAGTTCGGTTACGTCCTGGAGGGGTCTGTCAAACTAGCAGTCGATGAGGAGGCGTACTCCCTCGGACCCGGCGACAGCTATCACATAGTGGCGAGAACTCCCCATGGCTGCGAAACGAGGGATGAAGGCAGCGCGAAAGTCCTTTGGGTACAAACGGCAAAATACGCAAAATCGCTCAGTCTCCTTCGCGAAGAGAGCGTAAACATCGAGCGGCTCGGCTTTTCGCAGATCAAATCGTCGCAGGACGGCGACGAGGGGAATCATTCCCACGTCAACCTATTGGATGCGTCGGTCAAGTATCGGTTCCTGAGTGGGAATTTCCCCGAGCGACAGTTCGAGGTCTTCATCGGCGAAATGCCCGCCAGTTGTCATAATCCCCCTCGCTCCCACGAAGGAGAGGAGTTCGGCTACGTTCTGTCGGGGCGCGTCAAGCTCACGATCGGTAAGGAATCCTATAACATCGGTCCCGGCGACAGCTATCACTTAATGTCAACCACCCCTCACATTTGCGGAACGAGCGATGAGGAAGGAGCCAAGGTGCTCTGGGCACAAGCCATGAAGTATCCCAGATTGTTTACCGGCATCAGACGCGAAGGCACAAGCAGCAGAAGGGCAAAGAGAATGACCGTCAAATCTAAGTAACAGACATTGAAAATAATGTTCGGAGGCGATGATGTATAGACTCTGTACAGATGTGGGCGGTACGTTCACCGATGGCGTGTTGCTCGATGAAACCACGGGCAAAATCACGGCCAGCAAGGTATCTTCCACGCCGAATAACCCAGCAATTGGTACGCTGAAAGGCATAGAGAAACTCAACATCCAGCTTGGCGACGTCGCGTTCCTGGCACACGGAACAACCGTCGTGATCAACGCGTTAATTGAGGGAAAAGGTGCAAAGACCGCCCTGATAACGACAACAGGATTTCGAGATGTGTTGGAAATCGGACGATGCAATCGCACCGAGATGTACGATGCACTATACAAGAAACCAACCCCCCTCGTTCCACGCCATCTCCGCCTCGAGGTCAACGAACGAATCGGGCCGGATGGCGAAGTTCTAGTCCCTCTTGCCAAGGAAGACCTATCGAAAATCGTCAAGCTCCTACAAGAAACGAAGATCGAGGCAATTGCCGTGTGTCTTCTCAACGCGTACGCCAACCCAGAACACGAGCAAGCTATCGGCGAGTTCTTGGAAGAGCACTACCCCGAAGCAACGGTGTCTCTGTCACATCGCATTACCAGACGTTACTACGAATACGAGCGAACGAGCACAACCACGCAAAATGCTTACGTCATGCCCGTCGTGAAGAAGTATCTCGGCAGTCTGGAAGAGGAACTCACCAAGCGCCAGTTCAAGAACATCCTCCAAGTCATGCAGTCCAACGGCGGTGTCATGGCATCTCCCGTGGCCCGGGAGATACCGATCGCAATGGTGGAGTCTGGGCCAGCAGGAGGTGCGATCGGAGCCGCGCAATTGGCCAGCATAATCGGCTACGTGAACGTTATTACGTACGACATGGGCGGAACCACAGCCAAAACGTCCATCATCACAGGAGGGTTACCGGAAACCGCAGATCAGTACGTAGTTGAAGGTCGGCCAATCCTGTTGCCAGTTGTGGATCTCCGAGAGATCGGTGCCGGCGGAGGAAGCATTGCCTGGATCGATGAGGCCGGCGCCATGCACGTCGGGCCTAGAAGTGCCGGCGCAGACCCCGGCCCTGCCTGCTACATGCGCGGAGGAGTTGAACCGACGGTCACCGATGCCGATCTCCAACTGGGAATCCTCAACTCGGATTACTTCCTCGGTGGTGAAATGGAGGTCTCTCCCGATCTTGGCCAAAAAGCCATTCAAAAGGTGGCCGATCACTTCGAGCTCAGTGTGGACGAAGCAGCACTGGGAATCATCAAGATCGTCAATACCAACATGTCAGGGTTGCTGCAATCGATGACGGTCAAACAGGGCTACGACCCCAGGGAATTCGTGATGGTCGCTTTTGGTGGTGCGGGCCCAATTCACGCAACGGCGATCGCCAGAGAGCTGCACATTCCAATAGTGATTGTCCCACCCTCTCCCGGAGTGTTCTCAGCCTGGGGAATGTTGATGGCAGATTTGCGGCATGACTTCAGCCAAACCTACATCGCACCTGTGGACACTGCAGGCGTGGATGAAATAAACGGGTTGTTCAGAACGTTGGAGGGACGAGTCAAGGAGCTCTTTTCTCGAGAGCATATCCCAGACAAAAGCATCGCAATCTCCTATGAGCTAGACCTAAGATATGCCGGACAAGAGCATACTTTGACTGTGTCTGCCCCTTCCACGCTACGTGAGGAGGATAAAGAAGTCCTCAACGAGCGTTTCGACGACCGCCACCTACGTGTATACGGACACAACGCCCCGGAAGAACACAAGGAGATCGTTTCCCTCAAAGTCATCGGAATCGGCAAGGTCACTAAACCGATGTTGGAGACTATTGCCAGTGGAGAAAAGACGCCTCCTCCTGAGGCTAAGCTTGGAGAACGCAAGGTGTACGTGGGGAATGACAACTACCGGACGTTTGCGATCTACCAGCGTGATAGGCTCCTTTCGGAAAATGTGCTTCGAGGACCCGCGATCATCGAAGAGGAAACTGCGACCACCGTCGTGGAAGAAAACCAAAGCTGTACCGTAGACAAATACGGTAACCTCATCATTTCACTGGACAAGGAGGGCCGATGAAGTCAGATCCGATTACGCTTGAAGTGATTCGCAATCGTCTGATTGCTGCCAGTCGCGATATTCGACGCACGGTGGAAAGAGCTGCCTATAGCCCGATTCTCTACGAAGTGGTCGACTTCAGTTGCGGCATCCTGGACGCCGACGCCAACCTGATTGCGGAAACGCCGGGATTGCCGATCTTTCTGGCAAATCTGGGCTATGCCGTTCAATCGACGTATGAGACCATTGGGCGTGATAACCTGAAAGACGGGGACATCATTTTGTGCAACGACCCCTACAACGGTGGAGGAACGCACTGTCCCGATCTTGTCACCCTCTGTCCGGCATTCCACGACGGCGTGATCCAAGGGTGGGCAGCGTTCCGCGGCCATACCGTCGATATGGGCGGGATTTATCCCGGTGGGTGGTACAGCAACACAACCGAGGTGTACCAGGAGGGGTTTCGGTTGCCACCGGTCAAACTGATGGCAGAAGGCAAACCCAATGAGGATGTGTTTCGTCTGATCAGGGCAAATACCCGCGTGCCGGACGCCGTATTGGGAGACGTCCGCGCCATGGTCGCCGCAGTTCGTAAGGGAAGCCAGCGCTTCTGCGAGGTCATTGAAACCTATGGACTGAAAGTGACGTTAGGCGCGCTAGAGGAGATCTTGGCACAAGGTGAACGGATGGCCAAGGCAGCAGTCCGCCGGATTCCCAACGGCGTATACCCCGCAGAGGCAATCCTCGATGGCGATGGAAACGACGACGCACCGTTGGACGACAGAATCCTCCTCAAGCTGACGATCACGGTAAACGATGACGAGATGATCGCGGACTTCACGGGTACGGGGCCGCAAAACCGCGGTCCCATGAACACTCCAGAGCCATCAACAATCTCTGCGTCTCGCTATGCGTTTAAGATCGTAACCACCCCGCACCTACCGAGCAACGAGGGCTTCTTCCGGGCATTGAAGATCATCATTCCAGAAGGCAGCTTCCTGAAACCTCGCTTTCCTGCTGCCTGCGCCATGTGGCCCACACCATCTACGACAATTCCGGATCTGTTCCTCAAGGCTTTGGCCCCAGCCATTCCCGACCGGGTGCGGGGTGGACACTTCGGCGATGCAATGGCCAACTTCATCTACGGAATCGACCCCAAAACCGGGAAGTACTACGTTTGCGCAGAGGCTGACGCCGGGGGATACGGAGGAAAGCCGACCGAGGATGGCGAGGCGGCCCTGTTCTCGATGACCCTAGGGGACACGTACAACGTGCCGGCTGAGGTCGTAGAGGTCCGCTATCCGTGGCGGGTCGAGCGCTACGAACTTGCCCAAGACTCCGGTGGCGCCGGCAAGTATCGCGGTGGTCTCGGGGTGAGGCGAGACTACCGGCTCGGATTCGACGCCGGACTGACCGTCACAACCGATCGAGTGAAATACACCCCTCCGTGGGGCCTGTTCGGGGGAAAGCCCGGGACAACCAACATCACCGTGGTACAGCGGCATGACGGTAGCGAGGAGCGCTGGCGAAAGATCTCCAATCTTCCATTGAAGGAGGGTGAGATCGTGAGCTTCCGGGGCGGGGGAGGCGGTGGCTACGGATCACCGCTCGAACGCGATCCGGAAAAGGTTCGACTCGACGTGATAGATGGTTACGTCTCGCTGGAAAGGGTAAAAGAGGACTACGGAGTAGTCATCGAAAAGACGACGCTGAAGATCGACACGCAGGCGACCGAGGAGCTTCGTGCAAGAATGAAAAAAGAGGACCGACGGGATGAAGATGCCGGGTAAGATCTCTCTGAGATTCGAGCGCGGGGGAGAGCTGACCGCCGAGTTGATGCCGGACGCAGCGCCCAAGACCGTTGAGGGGGTCCTGGAGCTTCTACCGTTGGAAGTGACGGTTTACCACTCACGGTATTGCGGGCG
>CAZMOL010000008.1:0-32829 GCA_964568045.1 uncultured Thermotogae bacterium | reverse complement strand
TGACGCCCGCTAGTGCCCGAAGCAACACTCCCAGTGACAGCAAGTAACCGGATAGTTCAGGCAGATGCCACGTGATACTATACCCACCGTGGTGTCCACGAAAAGCGTGTAACAGCCCGGATGAACGCGCATCACAGTGCTATCGTAGAACTGTACAAACGCTGATTTCACCTGTTGCCACGACTCATACACCGATTCTGCATCGCCCGCCCTTGCTTGGGCGGCCGCCTGAACCACAGGAGTGGGATCAGGCTGTGGCCACGTCACGCGCCAAGCGGATACTGGAACCGGTATCGCGTAGGCCACGGAATGGATCGTGCGTCCACAGATATCGACAACTCGCCACCCAAGGATCTGCGCCTCCGTACAGGCGGACGGGCAACAGCACCTCGTGCTGCACGGCAGCTTCAACGTGTAGAGCTCCCCCGACCTGCAGCACTGGCCCTGCACCATGCCAGAGAGTACCAGCAGAACTACAAGCAGGCTCAAAGCAACACTTCCAGTCATCGGCCTTCTTTTCACGGCTGACACCTCCCTCCAATTGCCAAGAATATACACCTGCAATGCCACCGTATGTCAAGCGAGCAGGCGGTGAAGATCGACGCCAGTGGGAAGGGATCGCCGCCGCGATCAATCGCCTTCGGACATTGCGCATGCGACAGAAGAAAGAGGAGGGATAGCCGCGAGGGGAGAAAAGAAGGTTTGTCGCTTTTTCATGTGGGTAGCCCAAACAGAGGATCTTCCCCCCATAAGAAGAGAGAAGCACACTGTTATCCTCTCGCCAAGGCGCAAAGATCGCCAAGGATTATAGATCTTCACCCCCCTTGTGTTCTTCGCGGCTCTGCGAGAGGCCAATTTCTCCCTTTTCGGGATAAGCAGTCTTTTATCCACTCCAAACAGCGAGGAGCCGAAAAGAAAAAGCACTTCTTTGCGCGCTTCACCCGATGGGGTGAAGCGGTTACAATTGTTTTTGGAGGTGGTGAAGTGACGTTTGCTGATGTGCTACGGCCCGCAATTGCGCAGCGTCGTGTGGGCTTGCTCTACGACGCAATGCTGGTGATGGGGGGAAGCGCTCTTGTCGCTCTGCTGGCTCAGGTGGCGATTCCTCTTCCGTTTAGCCCGGTACCTCTTACCGGGCAAACCTTTGCCGTTTTGCTCGTTGGCATGCTGCTCGGAAGCGCCCGCGGCAGCCTTGCCGTCCTTGTTTACCTCGCGGAGGGGGCAGTAGGCCTTCCGGTCTTCGCCGGCGGAGGCGCAGGCCTGGCGCGACTCGCCGGCCCGACCGGCGGATATCTTGTGGGTTTCGTCTTTGCGGCCTTCGTCGTGGGATTCCTCGCCAAGCGCGGTTGGGATCGCAGCGTTTGGAGGGCAGGGGCAGCGATGCTGGTGGGAAACACTCTCATCTACGCCGTGGGCCTACCCTGGCTTTCCCACTTCGTCGGAACGCAGAGGGCCTTCTTGCTGGGGCTCTGTCCCTTCGTCGTCGGTGATTGCGTCAAGCTCGTCCTGGCAGCACTCGCCCTGCCGGCAGGCTGGAAGCTGCTTCACTGGTTCGGCAAAACGTAAAAGCGGCAGATTTTTCAAAAGAGAAAAGTGGAAGGCTGCTCGCCCCGCCACCAAAGGACACATCAAGCTTGTGAACTGGGCTATCGAATGATTTCAAACGCCAGGAACAGGTTGCGTTGCGAGTCGTTGAAATTGTTGTCACTGGCGAGAAGCAGAGAGGGATGGCCGTTCGACAACTGTGGGCCAAGAGTCATCGCCTCTACGTTGTCCGGCTCAATCGGAACATCAGACAGTTCCTCAATGGCAGAGATTCTCACCAGCAGATCTTTTTCCACCGTGTTGCCGTCATAGGGAAAGGGCAGAACGTCAAGATCCTTGACATCATCCGCGCCGTTCAGATTCACTCCGAACACCTTGATGTCGTTTCCCACACCGCTTGAGTAGGCTCGCTCGAGGACCAACAGATCATATCTCGGCAGGACATGCTTCACGTAGAGGATTGCGGTTACCCCGTTGTCAGCGTAGGTATCCGTCGGAGCTTGGAAGACCGGCTCGGTAACGTACGGATACTCTGCGACAACACTCGGCGTTTGGATGCTCAGGTCGTATTGAAGAAGTCGAACCGTGGTTCCGTGATCCACAGTAGCAGTCGGGCCATCCTGCAGGAGAGCCTGTTCGTTGGCGACGTACAGCGTCTCACCGTCCGGAGTGAGCGTCATCGCTTCAAAGGAGAGATTCTCCCGCACACCTTTGTCTTCTGCGGGAATGAACTTGTCGGGAATTTGGATCTCCTTGAGAAGATTTGCCGTCTCGTTGAACACACGAATCCACGGCCGGTCGTGCCGGTCACGCTCGGAGGAGACAATCAGGTAGCGGTCGGGGGTGAACACGACCTCCTCCGCATCGATGTCGCCGATCTCATACGGTTGGACGCCCCCCGATTGTGCGTCACTATCGAGCACCGTGGCCTCAAACACGTCAACTCCGTGGATCCCTTGCAGATCGACCTGGATATCCAGGGAGTACAGTCTACCAGGCGGGCCGGTATCGCCCCGGTCGTCGGAAACAGCGAAAAAGAGGTTGAGCACGGGGTCGTAGGCAAGACCCGATACCTCACCTACTGGAACCTCATCATGGATCCAATCCCCGGTGGGGATCTCGTACGCACCGAGATACCGAAGCGGGCTTCTTCCAATCGGCGCCAACAACCAAAACAGCAGCACCATCGCCATCCCAATTGCCACCACTATCTTCACCATCGTTGCCCCCTCTGCCCCTTCAGAATGAGTTCTGTTGTTCCACTTGATTCGGTCTCCGGGTCAATGAGTCCGCACCTGGTCTGTGTGGTAGGAGAATGTCAGTCAAGGACGCCGTTTGACCGGACGGATTGGGAACAACCGAATCAGTGGCGAGAACAGGGAACTTCCTCGCCGAGGCACGCCGTACTGTGACAGATCCCTCCATCGCGAGGCGTACGAGTACCAAACGATCAAATGGCTTCGAACACCTCTTTCCCCGCACCACAATCCGGACAGGTCCAGTCCTTGGGAAGATCCTCAAAGACCGTCCCCGGTTCCACCCCAGTAGAGGGATCCCCGGCAGCCGGGTCGTAGATGTAGCCGCAAACCGTGCACTCCCACTTCTCCATTGCGCCACCTCCTTGCTACTCTATTATAGCGCCAACGTCCTCTTCAGGGAGGGCATCATCTCCTAGATCGGAGGGAGGCGATGAGTCGTCTGTATTGGCAGTCGCTTCCTCCTCGGCAGGGGGATCTCCAGAAGCCGGGGGCTCGGTGTGGAAGCGAAACTCCTCCACGCTGGACAGCCCAAAGGTACGGAGAAACTCGACGGTCACGTGTAGCAGGAGGGTGCGACCATGCTCTTCGGCACGGATCAGACCCCGTTCGAGCAACTGTTGTACGTGACCGTAGGCCTTGTTCCCGCGTGCCTTCACAAGGTCGGATTGAGTCATAGGGTGATTGTAGGCGATCATGGCGAGGCTGCGCAGAACAGGGCGGGGGATGTCCTGGTGGGGAGCCAAGTGTGCCACGGCTTCGATGTAGCAGCGCTTCACCTGTAACAGGGCATATCCCTCCTCGAGGTGGAGATCGATTCCCCGATGGGACAAGGCTAGCTCTCCTGTTAACTCCTCCAGAATATTGTCGACATAACCCGGTGAGACATCTCCTAGAATTGACGCCAACTCACCCCGCGAAAGCGGCTTGGCCGCAAGAAAAAGCGCCGCCTCAAGCAGCGCCTTGTCACGCTTTTCCCCTTGAGCCCCACCGTGCTGCATCTGGTTCCCTTCTCTCCCAAACGGGATTGCGTCAGACGTTCTTCTCTTCCAGGGTGATGAGGATATCGCCGAGGAACTCCTCCTGAGTGCAGCAGATCTCTCCCTGTGCCGCCAGATGAAGCACCTCGAAGAACCGCTGAATGCGCTCTTGTTTGTCCCCGCGCTCCAACAGGCGGAAGAAGCTCAAGATCCGTCTTCCGGACAGGAATCTCTTAATCTTGGCAAAGAGTGCAACAAGACGATCGGTGAAGTCTTCTCCACCAATCTCGTAGTGATCAAAGGGGTCTTCGTCATCGTCCTCGACTCGGCTCGCCCATCGCTCCTCACGACGGTGAGACACCTTCAGCGCAGCAGTAAACGCATTCCGCAGATCGTCGAGGGTCACCTGTCGTCGCGGACGCCGCAGGAGAGGCAACGCAAATTCCTCCGGTTCAATCGGGTCCACCCACTCCGCTGCGGCCTCGTCGACTGCTTCCTCCAGCTCTTCGATGAGCTCGCTCCGTTCAGAGGGACAAGCGGCAGAAAGCAGCTCGTCCGACTGCATCCTTAGCAGGATGGAGCATGTGAGAACCATCCGTCCCGGTATGACGAATTGGAACTCACGGAGGGCTTCGATGGTGTCACGATATCGGCGTGCCAGCTCCGCAATGTCGATGTCCCAGGGATTCATGTCGGCGGTCAATCGTCGGAGAGTTTCCTCCCAGCCTTCACCAATCAGTTCATCGATGGGTATCTCGGCAATCCGGGTTGGCTCCATCTCACTTTGCTCCTTCAATTCAGGTTGAGGGCGATAATCTGAGACACGCCGTTCTTGATTGTCACCCCGTAGGCTCGGTCGGCGTGGCGAACTGTTTCCTCGTTGTGTGAGACAACAATCACCTGCACCCGATTGGCATACTCGCGCAGCATTCCCGACAGACGGTTGGTATTCATGATATCTAGGGCAGCATCGACCTCGTCCAGAATGAAGAACGGCGCCTGTTGATACTCCTGTACGGCGAAGACGAACGCGGTCGCAACCAGGGCCTGCTCTCCACCTGAGAGCGAATCGATCACATACGGCTCCTTCTTTTCCGGAGGGCTGGCCTTGATGAGGAGACCCGAGGAGATGTTCCCATCTTCTCCCAGCTCCAACGAGGCGCTTCCTCCTTTAAACAGCCCCTTGAAGATGTGGTCAAATTGCACCCGCACCGCTTCCAGCGTCTCCAAGAACCGCTCCCGTTTTCGTTCTTCTATTTGACCGATCAAAAGCTCGATTTCGTGCTTCTCCGTTTCCAATGCATCTACCCGCTCACGGAACAGGTTGAATTCCGCTTCATACGCCTCGTAGTCCTCGATCGCGCGCATGTTGACCGGTTCCAGCCTTCGCAGGCGCCTTTCATTGGTCTGTATCTGCTGCTCAAGTTCCGGCACTGAGCCCTCAATATAGTAGGAAGGATCGTGCTCCTCCCCGCCGAGTACCTCCAATTCCGCCTGCGCCTCGGCCTCCTCCCGTTCATACCGCGTGATCGCGCGACGCATGTTTTCCAATTCCTGGTAGGTCTCACGACGCTTCTCACGCAGGCCGTGCAACTCTTCATTGCGACTGCCCGCCGCCCCCTTTGCCCGATCTTCCTCCTGCTCACGAGCGGCCAACTCTTGTTCCTTGGCTTCGAGGCGCTCGGTTATTTCCGCGATCTTCTCCTCAAGCCTGGCGATCTCCTTGTTGAGTTTTGAAATCTGCTGGCGTTTTTTGGCCGTATCGAAGCTCGTGTCCTTGGCTTTTGCCGGATCTTTTTCTGTCCGTGCTCCAGGACGCGAGCCACCCGTGAGGGCGCCGCCCTTGCTCTGCAAGTCGCCGTCTAGGGTCACCGCGCGAACACCGTCCACGTCGCGCAGTGCCTCCAGTTTCTCTGCTACCACCGTATCGGAAAACACGTATTCAAACGCCCGCCGGTACTTGTCATCAAACTCAACGAGGTTGATCGCATAGTCGATCACACCGGGAAGCTTGAGGGCATCAGCAGAGGAGAGGCTCTTGCGAGGGGCAACCAGGCGCCGTAGCGGAAGAATCCGTGCTCGTCCAAGCTGGTTCTTCTTCAAGTAGTTGATGCAGTCAATCGCTGTTTCGCGTGAGTCAACAACAACATCGTTCTGGTGGCCACCTGCCGCTGTCTCAAACGCTACCTCAAAACCGGGTCGGGGCACGGAAAGGGACGCAATCGTCCCGTACACTCCCCCACGCTTGCGTTCAAGCAAGGCCTTTACGGCTCGGTTCCCACCCCTGGCACCTTTCGTGCTGGCCGCTTCGGCAGCCTTAATCCGCGCCACTTCCTCGATCATCTCTTCCAAGTTTCTCATCTGTTGGCGCTTGAAGTTGATCTCACCCTGATTGTGGAGAATCTCCGTGCGCAGCTTCTCAACTTCTTTCACCAAGGCAATCTGGCCGCCGCTTCCGAGATCCTCACGAATCCCCTCGATCTCCCATTCTTTGTTCTCTATCTCCAGGTCGAGCTTGGTTACGTCTGCTTCGAGGCCTTCGATGCGGCTGTCCATACCGCTTCGCTCTTCTTTGGCACGACGAAGCTTCTCGGCGATCGTCTCCCGTTGCTGATGCCGGATCGAGGCTTCCAGGCGAACTTGTTCGTCGGTCAAGCGTTGGTGCTCAAGTGCAGCATCCCGTTCTCGACCCAACGCAAGCAGGCGACGGCGTCGCTCGGCAAGGATCACCCGATGGGTATTGAGCTTGGACTTCACGTCCTTCAGTTCAGCGATGGCCTTTTTTCGCTTCTCGTCATAGGCCGCTATCCCACTGATCTCATCGATGATTTCACGACGGCTCTGTGGGCTTCGCTTGATTACATCGGTGATCGTACCCTGGGCGATCAGTTGCTGCCCATCGGGATCGATCTTTGCCGCTTCGAGCAGGGTATCGATCATTGCCCGTGTGCAGGCCTTTCCCATGAAGGTATAGGTGGATGAGCGCCGCGTGATCCGGCGACCAAGGATCACCTCCGGACAGTGATCCCCGTTTTCGAAGAAACGGTTGAACACGCCGTCACTGTTGTCCAGATGCAGGATGACCTCCGCTCCATCTGCTTCGCCATGTCGACCGCCACCGTTGAAGATGAGGTGCTCCATCCGATCCGAACGCAACTGCGAGGACCGGCGACCCATCACGAAGCTGATCCCGTCGAACAGATTTGACTTTCCAGATCCGTTTTCCCCGATGATGGCCGTCATCCCGTCGAAGAACGGAATCGCTGTTTGCTTTCGGAACGACTTAAACCCGGTCAATACAACCTTGTTGATCTTGGTCATCGTAGACGTCCGATCTCCTCGATGCGATCGGCGAACAAGCCAAGCTGAACGATTCGCCGACGTGGAAGAATGAGAGGCTGGATCGGCCGCTGTGCAGTGAGAAGCTGCTCGATCTTGTAGCGGTTGTAGTCGTTCGGCTCGGCAGCCTCGGTCTCCCAGCGAATGATCGATGGGATGGACACACCGAGCTTCTCGGCCAGCACTCGCTTGCTCCACCCGTTAGTCAGCCGGAAGCGCTGCAAGCGTGTTGCCAAGCTGCTCATCCTGGCTTACCCCCTCAAAATGTTTTACTAATATAACTTCTGCTACGCGTTCGTGCAAAAAGCATGGGAGGGACAGTCCATGCCCCTCCCGGCAAACGTACGTCAGCCCCCTCATCCAATTCGCATTAAGATCAAGTCCCCATGAAACCCCAAACCAGCGCACCGACCCCAGCTAACAACGCGACAATGGCGAGGAAGTAAGCAGTATTCAGCTGGTCTTGAAGGTCGGCAAGCATCGTTCCGTCTTCAAGTCCCATCAGCCTTGTCTCGTGATCCTCAAGGAGGCTCATGTTTGCTAGGATCCCACTCTTGTTGGCTTCGATTTCGCCCGCCAAACTAGCAATCGCATGATCGAATCCCTCTAGTTTTGCACGGTTGTTGTCAATCTTGATTGCCAACGCACTCATCGCACGCTCTAGTTCAAGGACCTTCTTCTTGAAGGTTCCAACGTCCTCATCCTCAAGGGCCTGAACACGGGTCGACAGATCTTCGCAACATCTCTTCAACGCCGAGATATCAGCCGCGGCAACCGCCTTAAACTCCAACAGGTCAGCCACATCCTGGGCCGTGATCTCGGCCTTGGCCGATAGTGCCTCACAGAATGCAGAAAGCTCTGAAAGACCGGCTTCAAGGGCGATAATGCGTACCTGGAACTCTTGCTGTACGACTCCCATCTTGGTGACGTCATCTCGCAGGCTGGCAAGTCTTCCTTCTGCCGCCTTGAGCTCGATCGTGACCGCATTGAGGACTTCCCGCAGATCTACGGCATCCTCTTCCAGGATATCAATGTCGGCCATGCTCGTTTTCACTTCACCGATCAATTCGCCCATGAAGTCTTCGAGCCCGTTGAATACTGATTCCATCCGGGCAAGTTCCTGCTCCAGCAACCCAGGGACCGCCTCCTCGGCGCCTTCCTCCTGCGCGTATACGACTGGCAGGAACAAGACACAAGACAAGGCGGCCACCAGTGCGATGGAAAGCGCTTTCTTCATCGTCTTCCTCCTTCTCGCTTGTATTAGACGTTTCGCCATACGCCTGGTGAGGTTAACTGGGCAGTGGCGATGCAATAAGGACCGCTGCGGCGATGCCGGTGACTCTTTGTCGGTCCGGTTACGGACAGGTGTCCTCTGGAATGTGGCATGTCGATGCGGCTTCTCCAATCGGATTTGTAAGAACTTGATCCACGCGTGGAAGCGGTCGATAACATCTGGTCCTGCCGGCGCTGGCCCCACCAAAATTGCCCCAACAGCCCAAAAGTGGGCCTTGAGGGGCACAATTCGGCGTGTTACAATGTGCCGCTTTTTGCGCGCGGGTGTGTGGACTTGATCTCGCCTACCCGCTTGTGACGATGAGGGGTTACACGTCACGGTCAAAGAATTCGTAGCAGAAAAGGGGTGGAAGTAGCGACATGACAATATTGATCCTCATACCGGCTGCAATCTCGGTATTGGCTCTTCTGAGTGCGTACTCGTTTAATCGCTCTGTGGTCCGCAAGGCACAGGGCACGGATCGCATGAAAGAGCTTCAAGGGTATATCCGATCGGGCGCGTTCACGTTCATGATCGCCGAAGCGCGTGTGATGTGCATTACCATGCTCGTCATCGGTGCAATTCTGTGGATCCTGTTCTATTGGGAGATCGCAGTGGCGTTCTGGATCGGGTCGATCCTTTCAATGGCCGCCGGGTTCATCGGAATGAACGCGGCCACGCATGCCAACGCGCGGACCACGCATGCCGCCAGACGATCGTTCAAAGACGCGTTGAACGTGGCATTCTCCGGGGGTAGCGTCATGGGGCTGTCTGTGGCCGGACTGGCCCTCACCGGGCTGGTCATCGTGATGCTCGTTTTCCGCAAGTGGTACTCGCCGGCGACGTTGTACATCGAGACGCGCTATCTTTTCGGCGTCAAGTCGCTCGGGGTTAACTTCATTCGGGGTGCCCTAATCGTCAGCGCCTATTCCATGGGTGCGTCGCTTGTCGCCCTGTTCGACCGCGTCGGCGGCGGAATCTACACCAAGGCAGCGGATATGGCGGCGGATATGGTCGGCAAAGTGGAGATGCACATCCCCGAGGATGACCCGCGCAATCCAGCGACCATCGCTGACAACGTGGGCGATAACGTCGGCGACGTCGGCGGGCTGGGCGCGGACCTCCTCGAATCGTTCGTCGGGGCGATCATCTCGGTCATCGTAATGGTCCTGTACATCTTCGTTGGGAGAGGGAACGCCAGCCTGCAAGATCTGATCTCGAAGATCGGTTTTGCCTCCGGGCTCGACGCCGGCAACTACTGGTGGCTGTTGGTGGCCCCGTTGGTCATTGTGGCCGGCGGCATCTTCGCGAGCCTCCTGGCCATCTTCTACATCCGCTTCAGCCGCCGCCAAGAAGGAATGCAAACGGTACTGATGAATGGAACGCGTCTCGCCGCCGTCCTCACCGCCGTAACGACCTTGGTCTTTTGCTGGCTCTCACCTCTTTCCCTCAACATTTTCTGGGAGGTCATCCTCGGGCTTGCCGCCGGTATCGGCATCGGGTTCTTCTCCGAGTATTACACGTCCTCCCGGTACAAGCCGACGCGGGAGCTGGCCAAGATGGATCAGTCCGGCCCAGCAATCGGGGTCACCGAAGGAATGGCGCTCGGTATGTTGAGCACGTTCTTCCCGGTGATCTTCATTGCGGCGGCTACTATCATCTCCTATCAACTCGGAGGCCTTTTGGGCGTCGCGTTCACCGCGATGGGCATGCTTTCGTTTGTCGCGATGACCGTTTCTGTCGATACGTACGGACCGATCGCCGACAACGCCGGCGGGATCGCCACCATGTCCGAGCTGCCGCCGGAGGTGCGGGAACGGACTGACAAGCTTGATTCCATTGGGAACACTACCGCCGCGATTGGGAAAGGATTCGCCATCGGATCGGCCGCCTTCGCCTCACTTGGGTTGATCGCTGCCTTCATGTGGTCGGCAATCGGCAGCGCCGATAAAGTGGTCCAACCCCAACTACCCATCGTGGGCCAGATCGCTGCACAGTTCTCGCCATCTGGAAGCATCATCGAAGTCGGAGCATTTGTCATCGCTGGGTTGATGTTGGGAGCAATGGTCCCTTATGTCTTCTCCGCTCTGCTGATTCGCGGCGTCAGCCGCACCGCGGACGTGCTCGTCCAGGAGGTCCGACGCCAATTCAAGGAGAATCCAAAGATCATGGCCGGAGAGGAGATGGCCGACTACAACAAATGCATCACGATCACCGCACACGGAGGCCTGAACAAGATGTTCCTTCCCGCGCTGATCGCCGTGATCACACCGATCGTGTTTGGGTTGATCTTCGGGCGATACGCGCTGGGAGGCTTCCTGATTGGAGCGCTCCTGTCGGCGATTCAGCTGGCGATATACTGTGCCAACGCCGGTGGTGCGATGGATAACGCAAAGAAGTACATCGAGGAAGGGCACTTTGGCGGTAAAGGTTCCGAGGCGCATGATGCCGGGGTAACCGGGGACACCGTCGGTGATCCGCTCAAGGATACAGTGGGGCCCTCGTTGGACATCTTGATCAAGTTGATGTCGGTGATCGCACTGGTGTTTGCGTCGCTGTTTCCGCTCTACCCAATTTTCCTATAACAGGACGAAACGGGGGCCTCGCTTCTCGCAAGCGAGACCCTTTTTTTGTTAAGGTATAAAGGAAGAACATGAACAAACCGTTCTTGATCGGCGAACCATTGTACCTGCGGCCGTTGGAGGAGGAGGACATCGACCGCTGCCTTGTCTGGATCAACGATACCGACATCACTGCTACAATTGCACTGCGCTTCCCGTTCAATCGTTCGCGCGAGCAGGAGTGGTTCGCGAGCCTGTACAAGACCGACCGGGACATCCCGCTGGCTATAGTTCTCAAGGATGGGAACCGCCACATCGGAAACTGCGGTCTACACCAGATCGACTACCCCAACCGTCGTGCACAGTTTGGAATCATGATTGGGGAAAAAGAAGAATGGGACAAGGGATACGCGTCTGAAGCCTCACGCTTGATCATCGATTACGGATTCAACCAACTGGGGCTACATCGGATTTCGCTTCAAGTATATGCACACAATCTCCGGGCCCAGCGCGTCTATGAGAAGCTCGGTTTCACCCGTGAGGGGATCCTGCGCGAATCGTATTTCCGAGACGGACGCTATCGCGACACCGTGATGATGGGAATTCTAAGATCGGAGTGGAGAGGCGATGGAGCTTCCGTTCTGGAGTGACCAAGACCGCCCATTCGTAGTGTGGGCGTTGGGAATCACAGTGAATTTCAAGTTCATCGCGCGGAAGCTTGGCCTCGTGAGAGCGGCCACGTCAGTCCGGAAACCCGAAGCAATCAGGGAGTCAGTTCCTGCAAGGGAGTCCCGGGAGGATCGATTGCGCAGACAGATCGAGGCATCGAAGTACGAAGAGAAACGATGATTACGACCGATGGTTTGACGCGGCGCTTCGGAGACCTCGTGGCAGTTGAGGATCTGCATCTTGAGGTTAAGAAGGGCGAGATCTTCGGCTTTCTCGGGCCGAACGGTGCCGGCAAGACGACGACGGTGCGCATGCTAGCGGCGCTGATTGCGCCAAGCAGCGGCACGGCAAGTGTAGCTGGGTTCCATCTAGGACGGGAGAACCGTGCCATCCACCAGCACGTCGGCGTGCTCACCGAGTCTCCGGGGCTGTACAAACGCTTGTCGGCGCGCGATAACCTCCTTTTCTTCGCGAAACTGCACGGTGTGAGAGACTCTGTGTCTCGGGTGGAGCACTACCTGCGGCTGTTCGAGCTGTGGGAGCGTCGCAATGACCTTGCCGGTAGCCTCTCCAAGGGGATGCGTCAAAAACTTGCCCTTGTCCGCGCACTTCTGCATGAGCCCGACATCCTCTTCCTCGACGAGCCGACCGCGGCGCTCGATCCCGAGGCAGCCAAAGTGGTTCGCGAACTGATCGAGACCCTACGCACAAAAGAACGGACGATCTTCCTGTGTACACACAATCTCAATGAGGCGGATCGACTCTGTGATCGAGTAGCGTTATTCAAAACAAGACTGGTCGCTATCGGGAAGCCACAAGAACTGAAAGAACGGATGTACGGTCGGCGTACGGTCATTCATCTGGCTGACCCGCGCCCAGGGCTTGAAAAGGAACTCGATTTTCCATTCATCAAACGGATCGAGCGTGTAGACAACAAGCTCTTGATCGCGCTCTCCAATCCAGAGAGGGAGAATCCCCTGGTGGTGAAGCGGCTGGTCGAGTTGGGGGGACAGGTGCAGTTCGTCAACGAGCTGCGCTATTCGTTGGAAGATCTGTATCTCGATCTGATGGAGAATAACGATGCATCGGCTTAGCGTGATCCTGCTCAAGGAATGGCGGGAGTCGCTGCGCAACAAGATGATCCTGTTCGGCGTTCTGTTTCTTCCGTTGTTCCTTGTGGGCGTCTCGGTGTACCTCGTCTACCAGGGTCGCGGTGTGGATGATCCTGCGGTGCAGGTCGTTCTGTTCAACACGGCGCTGATGTACTTCCTTGTTCTTCCGGCAATCATCCCCTTGGCCATCGCCGTCTACTCGATCGTGGGGGAGAAGGAGCAGGGTAGTCTGGAACCGCTGTTGGCGACACCGATATCGGATCTCGAGCTGTTCTTGGGAAAAGCGCTCGCCAGCGTGGTCCCTGCCCTGCTGATCAATTGGACCTGTTTCGCGCTATTCCTCGGAGCATCCGGCCTCCTTTTGGGCGGTCTTCCTCCGCACGTCCTCACGCCTCCGTGGCTTGCCGCCATCTTTGGACTGTCACCGCTGCTCGCTCTGTTCGCCGTCGGTGTGACGATGATCGTCTCCTCGCGCGCTTCCGATGCACGAGCCGCCTATCAGTTCTCGAGCTTCGCCATCCTGCCTGGGATCATCCCCCTCATCATCTACAGCAGCCGCAAGACGTTGGTGAGCCTGTTCCTTGTGGGGGTGGAAGGCCTCGTTCTCGTCGTCGCCAGTATCATCGTGCTATACTTTGCGATCAGAGTGTTCAGCAGGGAGCAGATTCTGACGCGCTGGAAGTAGGGAGGGGGGAGACATGGACAACAAGATCCTTCTAATTGCGGCAATTCTGGGAGCAATTCTTCTTATCGGGGTGATCTGTTCACAAGTCCAGCTACCTGTTGCAGACCGCCAGGTTGAGGCTCGCGGCGAGCTGGTCGATACCGGCCGTTTTATCCTCGAACAGGGTGGAGTACCCGTCATCGAGGAGGCATACACGCTCTTCTTTTCACCTGAAGAAGGTTACATGTTGCTTTCCGAAGCGACGATCGCGGTGGGGGAGGAGACAATCAACTTGGCACAGCAGTACCAGCTCGATCGAGATTTCACACCAATTCTCTATCACCTTGGAGCAGACACGGCGTCGGGATCACAGATCATCTCTGCCCAAATGGATGCAGCTGGATTGCAGATGGAGGTTCGCGGAGTCAGCGATGAACCGCTCACGGCCGAGGTCCCAGACAGTCAAAACATCCTTATCCTCGATAACAGCCTAGTCAGTCACTACGTCGTCCTGCTGATGGCAGCGGAAACAAAAGCGATCGATCGCGATTTCACGGCGGCTGTCCCTCAGGCGCTCCTTTCGCTTCCAGCACGGCTGCACGGACCTGACACCGTGGAATTCACCTCGGGAGAGACTGCCTATCAGGGAAAACTGTACGAACTGAAGCTTGGCGACCTAAACGTCGCTCTTGTGACACACTCCGGCCGGTTGGCGGGAGCAGTCATCCCCAGCCAGGCAGCTGTCGCCTACAACGCGGACCTTTTCCCGCAAGGGATTACGCTTGAGCTGGAAGAAGAACCCGAAGCCCCGTTAGAAGGGTTCCTCGAGGAGGAGGTCTCCTTTGAAAGCGGTGGCTTGATGCTTACTGGAACGCTCGCTCTTCCCGAAGGGAGAACCGAACCGGTTCCGGGAGTGCTGTTCATCCACGGCTCCGGACCGGTCGATCGAGACGGTAATGCTCCGGGGATGAAGATGGATGCCTATCGTCAGCTCGCCCACGCGGTGGCCCGAGCCGGGATTGGGTCGCTGCGCTACGACAAACGCGGGGTTGGCGCAAGTGAAGGCGTCTCTGCTAAGGCGTCCAGAGACGATCTAGTTGACGATGTGCGCGCTGCTCTCGAAACCCTGCGGGCAGCGGAGGGAATCGACCCACAACGCTGTTTTCTGATCGGACACAGCGAAGGAAGCTACCTCGCGCCGATCATTGCCATTGAGGATCCGGATCTTGCCGGTCTGGTTCTCCTTGGTGCAGCGGCGCAGTCCCTCGATCAGGTCACCCGCTGGCAAGTGGAGACCCTGGCTCGAATGCAGGGAATGGGCGATGATGACGTCGCAGAGACGCTCGCCCAACAAGATCAATACATCGCCTTTGTGAAGGGATCAAGCGGCGAATGGAGCGACTATTCTGTGGAGAAGCTTCAGCAGGCGATGCCGTGGCTGGACGCAGAGGCTGCCCAGCAGCTGCTCGCTACACCCCTATCCCTCACTTGGCTACGCGAACATTACTTGGACAATCCGTTAGACGCGATTCGTCGTGTGTCGTGTCCTGTGTTGATCTTAAACGGCGAAAAGGATCTCCAGGTTCCGGCTGCAGAGGCGGAGCTGTTGCGCACCACATTGAAGGAGGCCGGCAATGAAGATGTCACCGCCCTCATCCTGCCTGACCTCAACCACCTCCTGCGCAATCATCCGGAGGAACCGAGCCTGGTCTACCGCCACATCGACGACCCCGTCGATCCACGGGTGATCGAGACAGTCAAGGAATGGTTGATGCAACGCAGTGGTCAATGAGGATCTGACTTCCCGCGGGACTGTAGCAGCGTTGCTGCGATCGGCGTGCTTTCGTTCGAACAAGCGCCTCGGTCAGAACTTCCTCGTCGACCGGTCAGCCCTCCTGGCGATCGTTTCCGAACTAGAACGCGACAGGCCTGACGAAATCCTTGAGATCGGTGCGGGATTGGGTACTGTCACATGCGAACTCGCCAAGATTGCCTCTCGCGTAGTCGCAGTTGAGGTCGACCAAAGGCTGACGCAGATCCTTCGCCACACCGTCGGTGACCTTGAGAATGTTGAAATCGTGCGTCGAGATTTCCTCAAGTTTGACCTTACGCGCGCCTCTGGCAAAGGGCGCATGTACGTCGTAGGCAACATCCCCTACCACATCACCAGCCCCATTCTCAAACACCTTGTCGGCCATCGTCGATCGATCTGGCGAGCACTGCTGCTCGCACAGACTGACGTCGTAGAGAAGATCGCAGCCAGCCCCGGACCAAGTGGAACCCCGTTGGGTATACTCGTGCAAGCGTATTGCGATGTCAGCATCATTCGCCACGTCGGAAAGCGCTGTTTCATGCCTGTCCCCACTGTCGATTCCACTCTGTGGCGCCTCTCATTCCTGGAGCGGCCACGTTTCTCGGCAGACGCAGAGACTTTCTTCCGCGTCGTCCGAACGCTCTACGGGACACGCCGCAAGATGATCCGCAGGGCGTTGCGCGATCAACTCACGGCTGAGCAGATTGAAAAGGTACTGCAGGAGGTCGGGATCGACCCCACAGCACGGGGAGAGACTCTCTCCTTTGAAGCCCTCGATCGGCTTGCTTCGGCTGTTGTCCAACTAGGGGAAAATCCCCCTTGAAGTGGAGGCGTTATGCGACGCGACGGCTTTTGTCAAGTGTTCCCTCGGCATCGTTTCGATATTCTGGGCCAAAACCGGCAATCCTTCAGCATTCTTTGCATTCTTGCAGGCAGGAGAGGACGCGTAAGATAATCATGCAACTGAGATTGCAGCCTTAAGACAATCCCATAACATGGGTTAAGGGGAGGTGAGTTATGGCGAGATTCATACGAAGGGGCGCGCGAAAAGCCGGTCTTTCTCCTGGAACAATCGTCCACGTAGGAGAGGTCAAGACAGAGCGGGTCAAGATATCGCTTGTTGACTATGACGAATCCAGCTTTCAAGAAAGGGAGGCCTCGACGATCGTGGAGTGCTTTCCTTTTAAGGACAAGCCCACCGTCACGTGGATCAATGTCGATGGGCTTCACGAGGTGGAAATTATCGAAGCGCTTGGGGAGCACTTCGACCTCCATCCACTCGTGATGGAGGACATCGTGCACACCGGCCAGCGGCCCAAGATGGAGGACTACGAAAACACCCTGTTCATCGTGCTGAAGATGCTGCGCTACGACGAGGTTCAGGATCAGATTGACGAAGAACAGTTCAGCCTCATCCTTGGTACAAACTGGGTGATCTCCTTCCAGGAAAAGGAGGGGGATGTCTTTGATCCACTGCGGGACCGGATTCGCAATAGCAAAGGGCGTATTCGTAGGATGGGTGCCGATTATCTGGCGTATGCCTTGGTCGATGCGATTGTGGACAACTACTTCATCCTGCTGGAAAAACTTGGGGACCGGGTCGAGGCCCTGGGGGAGAAGCTAGTTGTCCATCCTGGGCCGAAAGCCCTGCAAGAGATACACGAACTCAAGCGAGAGTTCCTTTTTCTGCGCAAGTCCGTCTGGCCGCTGCGCGAGGTCATCAGCGGCCTGCAGCGGGGAGAATCCGCCCTCTTTGAAGAGCACACCCTGATCTATCTGCGGGACGTCTACGACCACACGATTCAGGTCATCGACACGGTGGAGACCTTTCGCGACATGATCTCCGGCATGTTGGACATCTACCTGTCCAGCGTAAGCAACCGCATGAACGAGGTGATGAAGGTGCTCACGATTATCGCCACCATCTTCATCCCCCTCACATTTGTTGCAGGGATCTACGGGATGAACTTCCAATTCATGCCCGAGCTAAGCTGGTCCTGGGGGTACTTCGGCACGTTAGGAGTCATGGGCCTTGCTGTGGTTGGCATGATTATCTATTTCAAGCGGAAGAAATGGCTGTAAGGAGATACCGGCGTCCCGTGGCTTACAAGGTGGAGGAACGCTCTCCATAGGATAATGGCCAAACTGTGAGGCCTGCAGAGCGTCTTACTTAATCACAAAACGAAAACAAAACTCTGAGCGGTGGCGAGAAAAGCAGCAAGCACTGGGAGGACAACACGTCGCAGGCTTGGCGGCCCTAGCACCATCACAATCCCGCCTTCTATGAGAGTAGAACTTAAATGCCCCGCCCTTTGGGCGGAGCGCTTCACTGTCTTGAAAGTGGCGGATGGTCCTACTCCGTCAAGGAAGAGGGGCTTTGCGGTTCTTTCCGATCGATTGCAGTAGCCCTGACTACTAGCACCGGAACTTGGGATAAATTGACGACCTCGCGCGTGACGCTGCCCATAAGCGCGCGCTCAATGCCTCTTCGTCCACGCGTTCCCATGACAATAAGATCGATGCCGACCTCTTTTGCGTAGCCGAGGATGGTCTCTGCCGGATGCCCTTCTTTGACCAGGCATTCAACCCGTTTCACACCGTGGCGTTGCAGTTCTTCGCGCGTTTTCTCGACGATCTTCTTTCCCGATTCGAGGATCTTCTCTTGGGCTTCGTCCGAAACATCGTAGGAGAACCAGGGACCTGGATAGACTGTCTCAGCGACAAAGAGCACGTGCACTCTCGATCCGCTCTTTTGTGCAAGATGGACAGCACAGTCGCAAGCACTTTTTACGCCTTTTGACCCATCGGTCGGTAGAAGTATCTCTTCAAACATCAGAACCTCCTCGACAAGTTTGTCCGTCTTATACTTCCTATTCCTCTTGGGGAACACGGAAGTAGGACTTACCTTCTTCGGATTGCCGAAATATGCGGGTGGTCCTATAGGCAAAGTCGATATCCGCTGCCTCAGAGAATCCTGCCAAGATCTTCTCACAGATGGCCTGCTCTGTAATGCGGCGTTTTCGTGCTTCGCATACGTAGCGGATCGTCAGCTGGACACCATCGGCTTCAATCTTCGTGTAGACTACTGGATCCACGGCGGCGGAACGTATCATGAACCGACGACTGGCTTGCCGAATCCACTGCTCGGCTTCTTTGGATACCTCTTCGGCTTCTTCACGCACAATTCCTTCCAGAAGTTGTTTTGCTTTCCTCCAATTGGATTCGAATGTTATGGTGATTGGAATCTCATTCCAAAGATAGTTGAATCCTTGCGTGTAATTGACCAACGGTTCCGTGAACACTTTTCCATTGGGGACGTGGACGATCCGGCCGGAGCTTTGCTCACCGGCGTTCCACCCTCCCACCTCGAGCAGGGAAAACGTGGAGATTCCGATGTCAATCACGTCCCCAACGATGCCACTAATGCCGACCCGATCACCCACGACAAACGGTCGACGCCCGTTGATGAAGACCCAGCCAAAGACGTTGACAACCGGGTCACGCAAAGCGACGACCACACCGGCTGAGACTAATCCCAAATAGGTCACGAGTGACTGAATACCTTCCAGCCACACTCTGCCAATCAGGATGAGCCCGACCACGGTAACAGTGTACGTGGCTGCTTTTCGCCATTTGTAACGGGTTTGGGGCTCCTCAGTCCGCCTGGCCATGATCCACAGCCACACCCACCGCAATAGCCAAAGGACCAACAGGATGCCTATTGTGGTTAAGAGCCTACTGACAGTAGTAGCAGGGAGGTGAAGAATCCGGGCTACCCCCTCAATGAATTGGGTCATTTGAGCTCCCTGCCCTCGTTGACAATCTGGGCCTCCATCTCAGTTGAGTATCGCCCCTCGCGTGCCGCTGCTGCACATTCTACTCGCTGGTAGAGAAGCTGTTGGGCTTTGGAGACATTTGCTTCCTGCCCTGCCCACGCTTCCAGCGCCGGTCCTTGCAGGGCTCGGCCGAAAGAGAAACTGAGTTCCCACGGGTACTTGCCTTTGGCATTTATGGCATTGAGATGCCGGGTGGCTTGTTGGGGACTTTGTCCACCCGAGAGGAACACGATGCCAGGAACCGCAGCGGGGACCACTCTGAGAAGGCAACGTACCGTTGCTTCGGCGACCTCTTCCACGCTTGCTTGTCTTAGGCATTCGTCTCCGGGCAGGACCATGTTTGGCTTGAGCAGCATGCCTTCCAAAACGACTCGATGGCAGCCAAGATGCGAGAACACAGCCGACAGCGTCTTTTCTGTCACATCCTCACACTGTCTGATATCGTGGCCTCCGTCCATCAGTACTTCCGGTTCGACGATCGGGACCAAACCTTCCTCTTGACTCAAGGCCGCAAAACGAGCCAGGGCATTGGCATTGGCTTCAATGCACGTGTCGGTAGGCATGTCGCTGTCAATAGCAATGACAGCTCGCCATTTTGAGAATTGAGCGCCAAGCTCACGGTACTCAGCCAGCCGTTCTCGCAATTCATCCAATCCCTCAGTGATTTTCTCGCCAGGAAAGCCTGCCAGGTCCCTAGTCCCCTTATCCACTTTGATGCCAGGGAAGACGCCTTTTTCGGCTAGTAGATCCGGGAATTCCTTTCCGTCTTGGGTTGTTTGGCGAATGGTTTCATCGAACAGGATGACGCCGCTGATGTAGGACTCGATCCCTGGCGTAGTAAGCAGCAGCTGGCGATAGGCTTGGCGAGTCTCTGGAGTCGCATCGATCCCTACCGACCGAAAGCGCCTCCTGATTGTCCGGATGCTTTCGTCAGCCGCCAGTATGCCTTTCCCTTTCTGAACGAGGGTTCTCGCAACGTTCTCCAACTTCTCTGAGTTCATCAAAGACACCTTCCCTAACACAAGGATCAGATAGGGCTTTCTCGCCCGCCTTACTTCTCTGTCTTCGACTACCAAGCTGCCCTGACTGGTTAATCCACCTTTGAACCAGTCTAACGTATCTCGTGGCTTTCATACCACATCCAAAAGTCTTGCCACGATCTAATACTGGAGGTGTGTACCCTAGGATACCTTGAGGTCGAAGTGTGTGATACTACTTCCTCGAGCCAGGGTTTGCCGTCTCTTCCAACACGGTGCGAAGAGTCGTCTCACAATTGATCGCTCACGGCCGCTACCCGCATCCAATCTTAGGAATAAGCGCCTTGCGATTGAGCCCTCAGGTTGTTAAGACGTTCCGTGAAGCCGGTGAAGAGCTTCCAATGGATCAAGGCGTCCTGATCATTGAAGTAGGCAAAGGAAGTCCAGCGGAGCCGGCCAGGCTGCGAGGAGGCGATCGGGAGAAAACAATCGAAGAAGCAACGTTTCAGCTTGGTGGCGACATCATCCTCGCTATCAATGGCCAGCCAGTGAACAACGTCGTTGAGTTGACTGTCTATTTGGAGGCGAAAACACAAGTTAGAGAGACCGTTTCGGTAGCTATTCTTCTTGGCGGGGCCACAATGGTTGTGCCTGTGACCCTCGGGGAGCGTCCTGAAACAGGGTAAGGTTTCGTAGCTAAGGTTAAAACTAGTCAAGAGACGTGAAGAAACGCTCTTTCTACATTGGCAGGTGATTTGAACAATCTCAATGCGGGGTCTCGCTGCGATAAGCGATAGCCCAGCCGAGGGATCAAAGCTAGCTTCAGAACGGGGAACGAAAGCTACTTCTTCTTCAGCGTTGCGTATTCGCTGCGGTAGCGACCACGTTTTCTGCCCAGCACATAGCCTACAGCGAGACCAACAACAAGCGCGAAGACAAGCAGGATGATCCGCGACATGCTAAGTTTCCAGAACAGCACTCGTATATCTACGATTTCAGTGTTCTGCAGAACCACAATAACAAAGAGCAGAATAAGCAACGCTAATCCTACGGTTCTTGGCCTAATCCGATTCATAGGTGTCAGCATACACTTGTGGAAGACGGCCTGCAAGCCGTGACGCCTCAGGCCCACACCGCCTATGCTCATTTACTCCAAGAGGGAGAAGTGGCTCTAGCCCCCTGAAAGGGTATTTCGACATGAAGCTGTGACCCAAGGATACGTTGGGTCAAGCAGAGATTGATTTTAGCTTGAAGCACGCTACTCAAGATGGCTTTGCTAGCCCGACCTTCCCCCCGAAAATTACACCGATTTCAGGTTCAGGGGCGCGGCGCCTTTGTGAATCGCCTCATCTGACTTTGAAGGATTGCTTCTCGTGTGAAACAACGTTAGATTACACTGGGGAGTGATGGAACTGGGCATTTTGGCTAGCGGAATGAGAGAAAGGGACGTGCGTTAGCAATGCTGCCATTTGAGCTTGAAGCACTTGTTCGACTGCTTGTTGCAGGAGGCCTTGGTGCGGTGATTGGCCTTGAGAGACAGATTCATGGTCGACCAGCTGGACTACGGACTCATATTCTCGTATGTATGGGAGCCACGCTCGTCATGATCGCGGTACAAGCAATGGCAGAATGGGTTGATCCCGGACGAGCTGTCGCCGGCATTGTAACAGGAATAGGATTTCTGGGAGCCGGCGCGATTATCAAGGCAAGAGATATCGTCCGTGGACTTACCACAGCGGCATGCATTTGGTTTGTCGCTGCACTGGGTGTATTAATAGGTCAGGGCCAATACGTTCTAGGTGTGGTTGCCACTGTTTTGGCTCTGTTTGTCCTCGTTCCCCTCGATTGGCTCACACATCACATTTCCACCCTTTCCTATTACGCGGTTACCATTCGTGCCCGAACCTGTCAGGCAAAAGGCCTTGCCACCGAATCGGCGGCGATTTTCCTAGAGGCAGGGTTACGCGTTTTGTCAGATGAGCAACGCGTAGACAAACACAGAGATAGTACCACCCTAGTATTTCATCTGCGTGCTCGAGCCAGATGCGATTCTTCCGAGATCATCGAGAAGCTCCTGGCCCTACCCGACGTCAGTGAAGTCCATTGGAAGTGATGCCCTTTGCAGGTGGACGGAGGATGCTGCAATAACCTGCCCCTCCCTGAGCCCCAGTGTGCCCCTCCTGTGCTGAATCCATCCTACGCGTAGAACATCTTGCTTTGCATCCTGCCCCACGCCCAGGCGTATTCCTCGTATACGGCAAACGCGATACACTGCATCGTGCGCCTCATACCAACGGCGGTTACCGTTTCCCCTGCTGGCAACGTACTCCACCGGAAGGGGAGAAGGCGCGCTTTCACAACATCAGCTCAGGGATAGGCAGAGGCTACGTAACCTTCTTTTGAAGAATCCAGACCGCGTTCTTGCTTCGGCACCCAGCCCTCCAGCAGGGCGGCATTTTCTCCCCCTTAAAGGTGAAGATCGTAGTTGGGCAGACAGAATGCTTGTAGCGTCCAGTAGTTGGGCAGACAGCTCCTACACTCACGCGATCTCTTACGTTGACCATATGCTGTAACGCGTCCCGGATGTTTTACCACACCATATATGCAGGGAGCGAAGCAGGCAAAGAGAAAAGCCCAATCTCCCTCTCATTCCGTGTGGCTCCTGCCTGAAGCTGAGCCTGTGAACAAGAGGGGGCTCTGCTACTTCCCCTCCTCTCGTTTCGACCACTCCAGGATCCCCTCCACCACTAGGCAATTGATTGAGTGATCCATATTTTCTCATTTGCCTCGACCGCTCAATCTTCGCCTACGTAATGCAGATCGAGAGAGTAGAAGTTTCACTTCTCGCGCGCACTTCTATCACGTTCGAACAGCCGTGCTACCCTCTCACATACAGGCGATCACAGGAAAGACACGGTCTTGTTGATCTGCATTCTCTTCTCACTCCACTTCCTCTCTCTCGAGGGTGCTAATGATCTTCTTTGCCCCCGGGAGCATTCCTCGGTGGCCTCCAGAAAGGAAACACACTCACTGCAACAAAGATCGCTGTCGAAAAGCTCTTCTTCTCCCAAAACCCGAATCAGCGCTCCACAGATGAGGCACGCTCTCATGAACACGGTTTCCTCCGAAATACCTCTTGCCATGCGCGGTTAGAGCCGCTTGTAGAGTGGCTACAGGTGATCCAACGACCCTTCCCACTAGAGCCACGTCTATTGCATGAGCTACTCAATTTCTACTTCGATTGGCTTTTCATTCTCCTTGATGGACTCCTCGAGGGACACAGTGACCTTCAAGATGCAATCCTTGAACGCCGCCTTGATTCCTTTCGCATCGATGCTGTCCTGCGGAGATGGGAACAAGCGCTGGAATCGCCCATACTGTCTTCCAACTCAATACTAGTTCTCTTCCTTGACCTCATCACTTCGCTTTGTCTCTCCGGAGATCACAAGTCGCCCCGCGCCACCTTGATATCGATATCTTCCTTCTTGGTTCCCGGCAGCTCGGTCTTAAAAAACAAGATTACTGTTCTTTTCGTAAATGTCCGTACGGCCGTACCGCGGACCGAAATCGAAGCCGAGGTCGGCAAGGTCACCGAAAAAACCGTCCATCAATCGAGAGAGCCCACTCTCAAACAGGAAAGGCCGTCTCCACATCGCAGGACGTCTTTCAACCATTTCAGTACCCTCCTATTCTTCGCTCGGAAGCTGTGCTTCTGCTCTGCTGTCCGTACGTAGGCAGCCTCTGCGTGGGGGAGTCCTCAACGGACTGGAGGATCACAGAGGCTGCCTTATCAACTAACTACTTGCCACAACCGCTTGACGGCTTCTTCGGGGTCTTCTTAGTCGGCTTCTTTGTCGTTTGAGCTCTCAACCGTTCCACCTCCTTTGCCAGAATGGCGACAGCCTCACGGATATCTCTCGGGAGAAATCCGCTAGACTTGGTACATCCGTTGTGGTTCTCCGGTCGTGGCCCTTCTCTGGTTTGAGGACCATCACTTTCAACGGCCTTTCTTCAGCAACCTGGCGTGGGGAGTGGCACGCCGGACAGACTATGAGACTAAGCAGCTTGACACCCACGTTTTTGATGGTGGTTCGCTTGTTACAGGCTGGGCAACAAATCTTAGGCATTTCTTCTCTTCTTCATTGCGCTTTGCTCTTCGTTCTACGGCGCGTAGCCAGTCTGTACTCATCTGTTTTCTGCGCCCTCCGTGATGCCGACACGCCCACTGCTTCCTCGTAGGTCCAGCCCTGAAGTATCGAGTCAGGATACAACGAGTCCTCAGGAACCCACTCGGCCATTAGCGGGTGCTCGGTGACGATTTCCATGAGCACGCTACAAGCGTCGCAACGCAGCCGCTTGAAGCGCCAAACGGCCGCCTCAGCTATGCGGTTATGCGCATCGCATGCCGGACACCTAATCATTGTCATCGTTTTCTCCTCGCACTGTCGCTTTGTATTCACGGACACCTTCCATCCACCATTCACCAACGGCCTCGGCCCTTAGCTGCTCCTCTTCATGTCAACAGGGCTCACGCTCACCCCTTTTACGATGCCGAGTTTGTCCAGGACGCCCTCCTTGGCTGCAATCATGTACCGGTGTCTTTCGGTGATGGTAATTGACTTGGCGTTCGCTTCGACCTTCTTGATTGCAACAATGTTTCCTAACTCCCCGATGACAGCAAGCTCAAGAGGAGCGCGGATACCACTCATGGTATATGTGACACGGCCAGTCGTAATCTTGGGCTGAGCGTAGAGAAGTACTGTAGCGTCAAGAGCTTTGGTCCCCACGTTACCTGCCCAGCTTTCCTTGCCTCGAGCGTCTCTGCAATTCTTACTAGCAAAGTTCCCATCGGGGGTTCTCGCGGGGAGATTTCCAACGGGCATGTTCAGCACCGTAGGGGGAAGATATCCTCCCTCGGCTTTGGCACGGCTTGGCTCAACCGCAAAGGCCCCGATAACAAACGCCACCCCGATGGCAACAATTGCAGCAACACTAAGCCCTAGGACCTTGTTCCAGTTCTTCGATGTTACGCTTCCCATCACGCCTGCCTCTTTGCGCAATTTCCCATCTTTGCACTTGACTTATTGCGCAGGCAGCATTATACTCACAGAGATGGCTTTGTCAAGAGGTTGACTCAAAACCGAAAAGGAGGAGCAATGTCAATAACACATGCGGCTTTCTTCAAGATGCTGTCCACGCGATCACGCGTTCGGATCCTTCAAGTGCTTGCAGAAAGGGGAGAGATCTCTGTCGATGAGCTCAGCTCGCAGCTCAGTGTGACCTCCACCACCGTGTCTCGTCATCTCCAATTGCTACGGATGCAGGGGCTCGTAACTGTGCGCCAGGAGGCGCAAAACCGTTTTTATTCGCTCAGCAAGGAGAAGATTGCCCAGCAGATCGCCTCATTTCTTGATGATTTGGCGATCGACCTGCCGGAGAATGCCAGGCAACTCTAGGAGTCTGACAGTGTAAAACAAGTGAGCAAATTGAAAAGTACCGCACACCGCGCGGAGATAAGGAGGGCCAAAATGCGGACTTGGATGAGGCTGGTAGTAGTTCCGATTTCGTTTCTGGCACTGGCAATTGCCTTGGTCAGCGCAGTTTCCGGGCAATCCGCATCTTGGGAAGCAAGCTTTGGTAGCACTCACATCGAAGAGGGGTACTCCGCCCAGCAGACCGTGGACGGTGGGTACATCCTTCTTGGAGTCACGCTGTCGAAAGGTGCAGGCCAAACGGATTTTTGGCTGATCAAGACGAACAGCGCTGGTGAGAGGGAGTGGGACCAAACCTTTGGTGGCACGATGGACGACTGGGGCCGGGGCGTCAAGCAGACAAAGGATGGTGGCTACATCCTTGTAGGGAGCACGTTCTCTTTCGGCGCGGGGAAAGCCGACGTATGGCTAATCAAGACCGATACCAATGGCGTCAAGAAATGGGCACGAGTCTTTGGCGGCGCTGAAGTGGACTTAGGGTATGCCGTTCAGCAGACAACCGACGGCGGGTACATCCTCGTTGGGTATACCGAATCGAAGGGTGCTGGAAGAGCCGATGTGTGGCTTATCAAGGTCAGCTCTACTGGTATCAAAGAGTGGGAGAAAACCTTTGGGGGGAGCCAATGGGATGCGGGATATTCAGTCCAGCAAACCCGTGACGGGGGCTACATCCTTGTTGGGCACACCAAATCGAAAGGCGAGGGCAAATCTTCTGATGTCTGGTTGATCAAGGCCGATGCTACTGGAAACAAGTTATGGGAGAAGATCTATGGAGGCAGGCAGGAGGACGTTGGTCGGTGGGTGGAGCAAACCCAGGACGGTGGGTACATCCTAGTCGGGTGGACCAAATCGAAGGGGTCAGGTGGAGCAGATATCTGGCTCGTCAAAACGAATGCCAGTGGAGTCAGGCAATGGGAGAAGACCTTTGGTGGCGTCGGCAATGACTGGAGTCGGTGTGTGCAGCAGGCACAAGACGGAGGCTACATTCTTCTTGGCAGTACAGCATCCTTCACGGCTGAGCAGTCCTATGACTTCTGGCTGATCAAAACGGATGCAACCGGGAACAGGCAGTGGGATAGGATGTATGGTACGCCGTACTGGGACCGTGGGCGTTTCCTGCAGCAGACCCGAGATGGAGGCTACATCCTCATTGGTTACAAATTCACGGTCAAAGAGCAACGAGACCACCAACTCTGGTTGATAAAGACAGACTCCAGCGGCCAATTGAAGTCAAAAGCGCAGTCTTCATGACGGAACCCACAAGGAGGTGAAGGATGCTACCCTTTAAGAAGATCTTGTGTCCAACGGATTTCAGCGAACCTTCAATGGAAGCGGTGCGAGCGGCCAATGAACTTACACTGCATTTTGCCGCGAAGTTATACCTCGCTCACGTCATTCGCGGAACGCCCGGTGCCGGGCTAGGCCGCTTCGGGGAAGGGCTCGATGCATTTGACATCGTCGGATATGAGAAGGCGCTCGCCCGAGATGCGAGAAGAAGGCTCAAAGATCTGATCGGAAAGACAGTATCGAACGAGGCCCGGGTAGAAGTCGTGGTAACACTGGGAGACCCAGCGAAAGGGATACTGGAAATTGCCGAGAAAGAAAAAGCGGATCTCATTGTCATCGCAACCCATGGCAGAACAGGATGGCCGCACCTTGTAACAGGTTCCGTTGCAGAGAAAGTTGTCCGCCACGCCTCTTGCCCAGTACTTACGATCAGAATGCCACGCAAACAGACGACGAGCTAAGTCGGCGAGAGATCGGCCCTATATGAAGGGACTCTGGAGTGTGGTTGAGCCCATGCCAACGCGAGTATGTCGTGATGAAAGGCCAATGTAGGCGATGAACCAGAACAAACGTATCCTGCGAGCACCACAGGAAAGGACGTTTAGAGACGTTGGGGTGTTCGCAACGACTCCCTTCATCTACAAAGGGACTGCAACTCTAGGAGAATACCTTGTTGACCACTACAAGACTACCAGCGTAGAACGGCCCGTAAAGGCAGAGGGAACATTCCATGCGAGGAGATTCTTCACACTGCAAATAAGAAGACGGTTAGACTACTCGACTGGGTACGAAGTTCGATTGACACAGCATCCTTTCTTATTGCAGTTTTCCGTGTGGGCATTCTGTGAACAGGAAGCCCAGGTTTCCACGACGATCAAAGAATACTGGGAGACAATATCTCCCTTTTTCCACCGCCCCACGGAAGCTTAAGGCGCTACTAGATTCCAAAGGGAGTTTTGCTCCTGGGAGTCCCAACCGTTGGAGAATGAAAGTGCCAACAGATGGAAGCTTACCTCTCGCTGGGGTAAGTCAGATCTTCTGCCTTATGGGGGGGGGCTTCTCTTGTTCCTTGTCCAATCCAACGCGGTCATTCAAGTAGGCATACTGCTAACATCAGTTCGCGTACGAGTGCCAGCAAGTACTAACAAGAAGCCAAAAGCAGTAATTCCCGCCATCGTTACGAACATCCCTCTAAATCCGAATAGCGGCATTACGAGGCCAGCAACAAGCGGCCCGAAAATGCCACCAAGCGCCCGGGTTGAGTCAAAAAGGCCGAGCATAACGGCATGGCGCTCGGCAGGAATGACGTCACCGATGTGGGCCGTTGAGCCCATATACAAAGCGGAAAAGGCTGTTCCCACCAGCAAATGACCAACCGCCATCCCCCACACCCCCTGGGCAAGGGCGAAGACAGGTGCAACAAACACGGACAGCCCAAAGCCTACCAAGAAGATCGTCTTTCTTCCCAATCGATCCGCCAAGCGGCCAAAGAGGACTAATCCCAGCACTTGAGCCAGGGCAGTAAGACCACTTACCACACCCATTAGTCCGGCCGAGATTCCGACTGAAGCCATGTAGACAAAGATCAGGCTGAAACTTCCAGCTATTCCCATCTGACGAAACATGACACCAAGGTACAGAGCTCTCAGCCCCTTGTCTCTCAGGTACCGCCAAAACGGACTCCTATTGTGTGTGGCATCTTCTTGGGGCACCCGAAGGAAGAAAAGAGGCACCAAGGAAACGAGGGGGAGAAAGGCAACCACCGACACCGTCCATCGAAAGCCGATCGCTTCGAGAAGAAACCCGGACACGGCTCCTCCCAACATCCACCCCAACGCGCGAGACGAACTTATGTACGAGAGGTTTCTCCCGCGTCCACGCCTGGAACTCACGCTGGAGACCATTGCCATGGTTATGGGGGCAAAGCCAGAGATGACAACGGCTCTAATCAATCGAATCACAAGCACCCCAGAAGAAGGGAGCAGCAAAGCAAACGAAGCGAGCGTAAGCGCGCTTGCAGGTAGTATTAGGAACAACAAGCCCTTTCTTGAGAATCGATCGCCCAAAGCTCCCCAAAGGAGGCTTCCTACAAGCATCCCAAGCCAAGTCAACGTTGAAAGGAGGCTGATGATAATAGGCTGAGCCTGGAGATCCCTCAAATATAGCTGCAGTGGAAGGTCCAAAGCTGAAGCAGCGACACACCTGAGAATGCTAATTATGACCAAAGGGAACAGTAACCCTGTATGCGACATCGCTTCAATGTCACAGTTTGTGTCTTGTGAGCTGCCGTTTTCTTCCACTTTCCCGGGCATACAAGGCGCCATGCTACACGCAAAGGGAAAACAGTTCTACAGATGCATGCCCTCCTGCACCACTCGTCTGCGTACCTCAACTTGTCCCTAGATAGACGACTGGAGAACGCCTCAGGGATATCCCCCTTCTAAAGCCTGCAGACAACAGATCGCGACCCAATAGGTAGGCCACTACTGTCCGATTTCGCCAACAAGCTGTGCAGAGTCAGTGAAACTCCCCGCCCTTTAGGCAGGGAGTTTCACTTGCCACGTCGACCTCTTGACAACGATCTGCTTGTGAGTATAATACATACCGCGTAACTTTACAAGTGCGCAATTGGGCATCTGTAAAAAGGGGAGGGGCGAGGAAACGTGGGCAACGGCAGAAAGAAGTCGAAGAAGACCAAGAAGACTGGCAACAAATACTAGCCAAAAGGCGGCCCCTCTTGGACCCCCTCTATCATCCGCCCGGAAGGAGGGGCCGCCAAGCAAAACTGGAAACGGAAGAGAGAAAGACCTGCAATAGAAGGTGGAAAGATGATCAGACAATTACCAATTCTGTGGCGCAGACCACTCATGATGGGTACAGGGATCTCCAGGGTGTTCGACGAGTTTTTCCGAGACTTCGACGATCTCGGATTTGACCTCGCGCCAACCTATGGCCGCACTGACATCTACGAAAAGGGTGGCAATCTGGTGTTTGAAACAGAGCTTCCTGGCATGAAGAAGGAAGACATCGAGATCAAAGCCCAGGAAGGAAGACTGGTCATTTCAGGAGAATGCAAACGATGCGAGGAGATCAAGGAGGAGAACTACTTCCGCATTGGTCGGCGATATGGCCTGTTTCAGCGAGCGTTCCCACTTCCCGAGACCGTCGGTGATCACAGCAAGATCAAAGCTCGGTTCGAAGATGGGATCCTCAAGGTAGCCGTCCTACTGAAAGAGTCAATCAAGGAGAAAGAAAAACCCATCGAGGTGAAGGTGGAGTAGCTCTGGAAAAGAAGTGGCATCAGTGAGGAGGGCCACTAGGCCGCCTGTGGCTACCCCACGAGTGGCCCTTCCCAGACGTGGGAAAACCGCACAGGAGGAAACAGTGATCAAGCGAGCCTGCCTCATCTGTGGAGCACCGATTCGGGTCTCGGGAGATGACGAGCTTTTCAACGGAGACCTCTGCTGCAACGAATGCGTTGCCTACTTGGAGGACGTTGGGAAAAGTCCTGCGGAGCGGAAGAGATTATCGTCTCAAGCTACGCCGGAACAGAGTTTGAGGTCGATGAAGACAAACTCCTGTTGGTAAAAGCCCCTGATGTGCTAGCTGTCATCAAGAAGAAGTGATGACGAGGAGTAGCAAGATGGCAAAAGAAGTCATCTTTGGCGAAGAAGCTCGCAGGAAACTGAAGGCTGGGATTGACAAACTGACAGACGCAGTACGGATAACCCTTGGTCCTCGCGGCCGCAACGTGATTCTCGACAAGAAGTGGGGCAGGCCTGACATCACCAATGACGGGGTGACGATCGCCAAGGAGCAGGAATACAAGGATCCGTTTGAAAACGTTGGCGCGCAACTCGTGAAAGAGGTTGCCTCCAAGACGAACGACATCGCTGGCGACGGAACCACGACAGCGACCATCCTCGCCCACTCCATGATCGAGGAGGGGTTCAAGAACCTGGCTGCCGGAGCAAACCCGATGGAGCTCAAGCGCGGGTTGGACAAGGGCGTCGAAGAAGTCGTCGAGTCGCTCAAGAAACAAAGCAGAAAACTCAAGACCAAAGAGGAGACCGCTCAGGTAGCGACAATCTCTGCCAACGACGAATCGATCGGCAAGATCATCGCCGACGCGATGGAAGAGGTTGGCGAGGACGGGGTGATCACTGTTGAGGACTCGGACACGATTGAGACCTACTACGACGTCGTAGAGGGAATGCAGTTCGATCGGGAGTACATCTCGCCTTACTTTATCACCGACCCCAGAAAGATGGAGGTCCTCCTTGAAAAGCCCTACATCTTGGTAACCGACCAGGAACTGAAGACCGCTGTCGATTTGATCCCTCTGTTGGAAAGGGTCAGCCACGATAGCAACCCACTGTTCGTAGTGGCAAAAGAGGTGACGGGTGAAGCGCTGGCCACCCTTGTCGTTAACAAGCTTAGAGGAACGATCACCAGCTGTGCGGTGAAGGCTCCCGGATTTGGTGACCGCCGCAAGGCAATGCTCGAGGACATTGCTGTGCTAACATGCGCGACTGTGGTCGCCGAAGATGCCGGCATGCAGATCAAAGACACGACACTCGACATGCTTGGGCATGCGGAGACCATCAAGGTAGACAGCAAGAACACCACAATCATTGGGGGCAAGGGATCCGAGGATGCAATCAAAGGGCGCATTGAGCAGATAGCAGCTCAGATTGAAACGACGACCTCGGACTACGACAAGGAGAAGCTGGAAGAGCGCAGAGCCAAGCTTGCGGGTGGGGTAGCGGTGATCAAGGTCGGCGCCGCCACCGAGACCGAGCTTTCCGAGAAGAAACACCGCATGGAGGACGCGCTTGAGGCAACCAAAGCTGCTGTCGAGGAGGGAATCCTCCCAGGTGGAGGCGTGGCTTTGATCAACGCCGCGAAAGTGCTCGATGATCTTGAGCTCGAAGACGATGAGGCCGTAGGCGTGAGAATCCTTCGCAAGGCTCTTGAGACGCCTCTGCGGCAGCTTGCTGACAACGCCGGGTTTGAGGGCGCGATTGTGGTGGAACGAGTCAAGCAAGAAAAACGAGGCGTCGGGTTTGACGTGGTCGTTGAGGAATACCGCGACATGTTCAAGGCAGGGATCGTTGATCCGACCAAAGTAACCCGATCGGCCCTCCAGAATGCCGCCTCTATTGTCGGGATGCTTCTCACCACTGACGCCGTAGTGGCAGAGGTCAAGGAGGAGAAAGAACCGAAGTATTCCTCCTACCCGGAGGAGTAGAGCAGGTCTTGCCGAATAGAGAGATCGGGGAAAGGAGGTGGAGATGAGACGCCTATTTGAGAGAATCATACGCTTTTACGGCCGCCTCTTCGCGACAGTATCAGAATCAATGAAGGTCGATAACGTGGACGAAGAAGGCTGGTTCTGAAAGGCAAGAGGAAATGAAATCGCTAGCCGCAAGCAGGTGTCGGCAGATTAGCTAAGAAAACCTTCCGAGGGATTTAAAAAGAAACAGAAAATGCCAGCACCGGCCAGGAGGTTGAAATGCCCGACGTAATCTGCTCAGTCTGGGAGCGGGCCGTTTCTGTGCCACAGGACAAGGCGTATTTCGGCAGCCGAATTCAGTACAGTGAGTGCAAGGCCTTCACGGAAGTTATCGACGAATTCCCGTTACGAGCAAAGCGCTACGTCAGCAGAGAAGCAAGAGGCTGAATCGCTGAGTGGCTTGATGTACCCAAGGCGAAAGAATCGACAAAACCGTCTCAACAGAACCAATGAAATCAGAAGGAGGAGTTCATGACCACGATCGTTTGCCCGGCATGTGATAACTCAATAGAAGTGGATGAGGACGCCCTCACCCTCAACAACCGGTTTCGCTGCGAGCAGTGCGAAGCGTTGCTTGAAGTTGCCAACGAGGACCCGCTCAAAATCGACTGGGTCGTTGAAGAGGCAGATGAGGATGAGGACGAGGACGACGATGATGACGATTGAGCAAGAGTGTGGGGCATGCGAGCACACAACAGCAACACGAAGACACGGACGACTCAACAGACC